>NZ_JBJHAA010000023.1:0-56609 GCF_054050795.1 Blastococcus sp. SYSU DS1024 | reverse complement strand
GGTACGGGGGTCCTATGCGGCGTTGGAGCTGCGGTCCAGGGTGCGCCGCACGGGGGTGGCGGCCGCGTACACGACGGGGGTGGTCCTGGGGCCGCCCCCCCCCACCCCCACCCCCTGCGCCAGCCGGCCCGGCGGGTCGGGCGCCGGTGCCAGCACCCGTTCCGGGTTGTCCTCGAGCCGCGCGCCGGTCACCAGACCGGCGAGCGCCTCGGCCAGGTGCACCGCCCTGCGGCCGGTGTCGGCCTGCTCGACCTGGGTGCGGCAGCTGAAGCCGTCGGCGAGCACCACCGCCCGGGGGTCGCCCTCGCGCACCGCGGGCAGCAGGGCCTGCTCGGCGCAGGCCATGGAGACGTCGTAGTGACCCCGCTCGAACCCGAAGTTGCCGGCCAGCCCGCAGCAGCCGGAGTTCAGCACGTCGGCGTCGAACCCGGCCCTCCGCATCAGCTCGCGGTCCTGGTCGAAGCCCATGATCGAGTGGTGGTGGCAGTGGGTCTGCACCATCGCCGCGCGGTCCGCACGGGGAGGCGCCCAGTCCGGAGCGCGCTCACCCAGCAGCTCCGCGAGGGTCCGGGTCCGCTCCGCGAGCAGCCGGACGTCCTCGTCGTCCGGGAGCAGCTCGGGGGCGTCGGACCGGAAGACCGCGGTGCAGCTGGGCTCCAGCGCCACGACCGGCATCCCCGCGCGCAGCTCCGGCGCGAGGGCGCCCGCCGTCCTGCGCAGGGTCCGCGCGGCCGTCGCCAGCTGACCCGTGGAGATCCAGGTGAGCCCGCAGCACAGTTCCTGGTCCGGGATCCGCACGGTGAAACCGGCGTCCTCCAGCACCGTCACCGCCGCCTCGCCGATGTGCGGCTGGAAGAACTCGGTGAACGTGTCCGGCCACAGCATCACCTCGCCGCGCTCGCCCGTTCCTCGGGGCCCCCGCTCGCGGTACCAGGAGGTGAAGCGCTGCGGGGCGAACAGCGGCAGGTCGCGCTCCGGGGTCACCCCGCCGACCGCCTTGGCCACCGTGCGCACCCCCGGCGTCTGCGTCAGGGCGTTCACCACCCGCGGCGCCAGCGCACCGATCCGCGCGACCAGCGGCAACCAGCCGAGCGTGTAGTGGGTCCGCGGGCGCAGCCGGCCCGCGTAGTGGTGCGACAGGAACTCCGCCTTGTACGTCGCCATGTCGACGTCGACCGGGCAGTCGCTCCGGCAGCCCTTGCAGGCCAGGCACAGGTCGAGCGCGTCGCGGACGGCGGTCGAGCGCCAGCGGTCGCGGATGACGTCACCGCGGAGCATCTCGAACAGCAGGCGCGCGCGCCCGCGGGTGGAGTGCTTCTCGTCGCCCGTGGCCTGGTAGCTGGGGCACATCACCGCGCCGGGGGATGCCTCCAGCGACGCGCGGCACTTGCCGACGCCGACGCAGCGCGCCGCGGCGTGGGCGAAGGACCCCTCGTCCTCCGGGTAGCCGAAGGCGACCTCGGGTTGCCAGGCGGGGTACTCGTCGGTGACCCGGAGGTGGTCGTCGAGGGGGTACGGGGCGACGACCTTCCCGGGGTTCATCCGGTTGTCCGGGTCCAGCAGCGTCTTCATGCGGCCGAACGCCTCGGTGATCTCGGGGTCGAACATCCGGGGCAGCAGCTCGCCGCGCACCTGACCGTCGCCGTGCTCGCCGGACATGGAGCCGCCGTACCGGGTGACGAGCTCGGCGGCGTCCTCGAGGAACGAGCGGTAGGTGGGCTCGCCGTCCGGGGCGCCGAGCGGGAACGGGATGCGCAGGTGCACGCACCCGTGACCGAAGTGCCCGTACAGGGAGGCGGGCGTCAGGCCGTGCCGGTCGAGCAGCTGCTCGAGGTCGGCCAGGTACTCCCCCAGCCGCTCGGGTGCGACGGCGGAGTCCTCCCACCCCGGCCAGGTGTCGTGCGCGTCCGGCGGGTGCGCGGTGGCGCCGAGCCCGGACTCGCGGAAGGCCCACATGTCCGCCTGGTCCGCGGGGTCGCTCAGGACCAGCACGTCCGGCGGCTCGGGAGCGGAGCGGAGGTCCTCGATCATCCGCTCCATGCGTCCGGCGAGTTCCTCCTCGTCGTCCCCGGCGAGCTCGACCAGCAGCCAGCCGCTGCCGTCGGGCAGCTTCTCCAGGGCCCGCGGGTTCATCCCGAGCTCGTCCTGGTTGCGGCGCAGCACCTCGTCGACGCCCTCGAGCCGGTGCGGACGGTGCGGGAGCACCCGGGCGACGTCACGGCCCGCGGCGACGACGTCGGGGTAGCCGAGGACCGCCAGGCGACGCACCCGCGGCAGCTCCGACAGCTGCAGCTCCGCGTGGAGCACGGTCACCAGCGTCCCCTCGCTGCCCACCAGCGCCCGGGCCACGTCGAAGCCGTTCTCGGGCAGCAGCGCGTCGAGGTTGTAGCCGGAGACCCGTCGCGGGATCTGCGGGAAGCCGGTGCGGATCTCGGCCAGGTACCGGTCCCGCAGCTCGCGCAGTCCCCGGTAGACCTCCGCACGGCGGCCACCCGCCCGCACGATCTCGGCGTACTCCTCGTCGCTCGTCGGGCCGACCCACATCCGCGTGCCGTCGGCCAGCAGCACCTCCAGGCGGGACACCTTGTCCACGGCCTTGCCGTAGACCTGCGCCGAGGAGCCGCACGCGTTGTTGCCGAGCATCCCGCCGACCGTGCAGGTCCAGTGGGTGGCCGGCTGGGGTCCCCAGGTCAGCCCGTGCTCGGCGAGGCGCGCGTCGAGGTGGTCGAGGACCATGCCGGGCTCCACCACGCAGATGCGCCGGTCGACGTCGACCGACAGCAGCCGGTTGCAGTACCTGCTCCAGTCGAGGACGACGGCGGCGTTGGTGGTCTGCCCGGCCAGGCTCGTCCCCCCGCCGCGCGACAGCAGGGGCGCCCCGTGCTCCCGACAGACCGCGGCCGCCGCCACGGCCGCCTCCACGGTGCGCGGCTCCACCACGCCCAGCGGCGGGATGCGGTAGTTCGACGCATCGGTGGAGTACGCGCCACGGGTGCCTGCGTCGAACCGGACGCCGCCGTCGACCCGGCGGCGCAGGTCGGCCGCCAGCGCCGCGACGTCCACCCGGTCGGGCCCGGCCGGCTCCGGCGGCCGGCTGGTGGGCGGGGGCAGATCGGTGACCGCCATCGCTCAGCCCCGGCGCGGCAGGAACTCCTGGATCTTGGTCTTGGCCCCCTGCTTGACCACACCCCAGGCATCCTCGTCGCCCTTGAACAGCGACCTGGCCGTCTCGGTCATCTGCTCGAGCGTCGCGTGCGGCGGGATGGGCGGCACGTCGGCGTCCACGTGCACGTCGAGCAGCGCCGGCCGGCCCGCCGCCAGCGCCCGGTCCCACGCCGCCCCCACCTGGTCGGGGTCGTCCACCGTGATCGCCTCGAAGCCGAGGCCGGCAGCGAACGCGGCGTAGGAGACGTCGGGCAGCGTCTGCGAGTCGGCGAGCTTCGGGAACCCGCCCATGGCCCGCATCTCCCAGGTCACCTGGTTGAGGTCGTTGTTGTGCAGCACCGCGATCACCATGCGGGGGTCGGCCCACTCCCGCCAGTACCGGGAGATGGTGATGAGCTCGGCCAGGCCGTTCATCTGCATCGCCCCGTCGCCGACGAAGGCGATGACCGGCCGGTCGGGGTGGCCGAACTTGGCGCCGATGCCGTAGGGCACCGCAGGCCCCATGGTGGCCAGCGTCCCGGACAGCGAGCCCCGGGTGTCCGGGCCGAACCGCAGGTGGCGCGCGTACCAGTTGGCCGACGAGCCGGAGTCCGCGGTGATGATGGCGTTGCCGGGCATCCGGTCGTTCAGCTCGTAGAACAGCCGCATGGGGTTGACCGGGTCGGCGTCGGTCATGGCGCGCATGTGGATGGTCTCCCACCAGCGCCGGACGCCGTCCTCGATGCCGTCGCGCCAGGACCGGTCGGACTTGCGCTCCAGCAGCGGGATCAGCGCGCGGAGGGTGGTCGCGGCGTCGCCCACGAGGTTCAGCTCGTACGGGTAGCGCATGCCGATGAACTTCGCGTCGTGGTCGATCTGCACGCCGCGCGCCTGGCCGTACTCGGGGAAGAACTCGCTGTAGGGCAGGTTGGAGCCGACCGTCAGCAGGGTGTCGCAGTCCTTCATCATGTCCCAGGTCGGACGGGTGCCCAGCAGCCCGATCGACCCGGTCACGAACGGCAGGTCGTCGGGGAGCACGTCCTTGCCGAGCAGCGCCTTGGCCACGCCGGCGCCGAGGATGTCGGCGACCTCGACGACCTCCGCACGGGCGCCGCGCGCGCCCTGGCCGACGAGCATCGCGACCTTGCTGCCGCTGTTGAGCAGGTCGGCGGCGGCGCGGATCGACCGGTCGTCGGGAGCGATCGTCGGCGTCGAGGTGTGCGCGCTGCTGGAGGGCACCATCTTGTGCTCGTGCGTCGGCGGGCTGTACTCGAGCTCCTGCACGTCGGCCGGCATGATCACCGCGGTGGGCGCGTGCTCGGCGGCCGCGATCCGCATGGCGCGGTCGATCACGTTGGGGAGCTGTTCAGGCGTGTTCACCACGTGCACGTAGTGGTGTGCGACGTCCTTGAACAGCGACAGCAGGTCGACCTCCTGCTGGTAGGAGCCGCCCATGGCGCTCCGGTCGGTCTGCCCGACGATCGCGACCACGGGCACGTGGTCGAGCTTGGCGTCGTAGAGCCCGTTGAGCAGGTGGATCGCGCCCGGCCCCGAGGTGGCCATGCAGACACCCACCCGGCCGGTGAACTTCGCGTACCCCACCGCCTCGAAGGCGGACATCTCCTCGTGCCGGGACTGGACGTACTGCAGGCCGTCCTGCTTCCCGAACGCCTCGAGGATGCCGTTGATCCCGTCACCGGGATAGGAGAAGACCTTCTCGACCCCCCACTCCCGGAGGCGGTCCAGCAGGACGTCGGCGACAGTCTGGCTCATGGGGAGACCCCTCCCGTTGAATTGCACCGTCCTGGACGCGCTACCCGTTGAGCTGGGATGAAACCGAGGCGGGACTTTACGATCGGATGACCGCCCCACCTGTCGAGGCAAGGGGAACGACCCGTCGGTCGAGCACGTCGGCCCCGGGGAAGACATGGAGGCAACCACGCTCACCGCCGTCCCCGCCTCGTCAGCGGGTGCTCGTGCTCGGGGCGGGGACGACGTCTTCTCCGGCCTCGCGAGTGGGCGCGCAGCCCGGACCTTCCGGCCGCGCCCCTCGGGCCCCGACCCAACCTCCGGTAGCCGCGGACGCGGCACCGGCCATCCCGGGAGGACCGATGAGCGCAGGAGGAGACCACCGCGGGGACGGTGGACCGCATGATCCCGAGTTCCGCGTCGGGCGCGGGAAACCGGCCCGGCGGCGGATCGCCGCGCTCGCCGTCGGGATCATCGTCGTGGTCTTCGCGGTCCTGCTGACCATCTGGCTCCTCGGCAGAGCCGCCGCCGCGCACAGCCCAGCCGGGGCCGGGGGCGCGGACCACAGCGCTGAGGCGGGACCGGCTGACGGGGATGGCCCAGGCCTCGATGGAGCCGGTCAGCGGGGCGACCGGACCGCCTGAGCGAGCCGGGCTCGAGGGCACGCGATCTCCTGCACGTGCTCGGAGCGCGCACCCGCACCGACGCGGGCACTCCGCTCCGGCCGTCGGTGAGACCGATCCGGTCGGACTGCGTGCCCACGGTCGGCCGCCGACGACAGAGGCCTCCCTCGCCCCGTTCCGGAGCGAGGGAGGCCTCTGCACTGCCTTCGTAGCGGGGACAGGATTCGAACCTGCGACCTCTGGGTTATGAGCCCAGCGAGCTACCGAGCTGCTCCACCCCGCGCTGCTTTCCCCACGGTACCTCATCGGCGGGGACCGACCCCCGCCGGCCCCGTGGTCGGCGCGACCACGGGGCCGGCCGGGCTCAGGAGGTGCTGGCCGTGCCTGCCGTCGGCGGCACAGCGGTCGCCCCGCCGGTGGGGTGACCGTTCGGCGACGCCGTCGTGGCCGGAGGCAGCTGGTCCTCCGGAGCACGGCGCGGGAGGCGGGGTTCCTGCTGCAGCCCCTTGACCAGCGACGCGAGCACCATCAGCAGCACGACCGCGAACGGGAAGGCGGCGACGATCGAGGCGGTCTGCACCCCGCCCAGCCCGCCGCTGACCAGCAGGACGGCGGCCGAGGCGGCGATCACCAGACCCCAGACCGTGCTCACGCTGCGGGCCGGGTCGGCCCCGCCCCGGGTGCTCAGCGACCCCAGGACGTAGGTGGCGGAGTCCGCGCTGGTGATGAAGAAGGTGACGATCAGGATCATCGCCCCGATGCCGGCCACCAGGCCGCCGGGCAGCGTGTCGAGCAGGGCGAACAGCTGCGACTCGGTCGACCGCCCCCCGAGCTCCGCCCCCTCCTGCTCGGCGAGGATCCCGGCCCCGCCGAAGACGGAGAACCACAGCCCGCTCACCAGCGTGGGCACCGCCAGCACACCGATGACGAACTCGCGGATGGTCCGCCCTCGGGAGATGCGGGCGATGAAGGTCGCGACGAAGGGCGACCAGGAGATCCACCACGCCCAGTAGAAGACCGTCCACCCGTTGATCCACTCCGAGCGCTCGACGTCGAAGGGCCCGGTCTGCAGGCTCATCGTCGGCAGCTCGGTGAGGTAGCTGCCCAGCGTGGTCGTGAAGGCGCCCACGAGCCGGCCCGACGCGGCGGTGAAGAGGACGAAGGCGAAGAGCCCGACGGCGAGGACGACGTTCGCCGTGGACAGCCACTTGATGCCGCGGTTCAGGCCCGACAGCGCCGACAGCAGGAACAGGACCGTGACCACGGCGATGATCAGCAGCTGCACACCCGAGCCGACGGCGATGTCCGCGTCGAGGGAGGCGAGACCGCCGTTGACCTGCGCCGCGCCGAGCCCCAGCGACGTCGCGACCCCGAAGACGGTGGCGACCACGGCGACGGTGTCGACCGCGACACCCAGCGGGCCGTCGACGCGATCGCCGAGGAGCGGCCGCAGCGCACCGCTGATGGTGGCCTTCCAGCCGCGGCGGAACCGCGCGTAGGCCAGGGCCATCGCCAGGACGGCGTAGATGCCCCACGGGTGCAGGCCCCAGTGGAAGAACGAGTACCGCAGCGCGTCGCGGGCGGCCTCCGTGGTCCCCGGGTCGGCGGTCGGCGGGGTGAGGAAGTGCGACACCGGCTCCGCCACGCCCCAGAAGACCAGGCCGATGCCCATCCCGGCGCTGAAGAGCATGGAGAACCAGGCCCGGGTGCTGTACTCGGGCCGGTCCTCGTCCGCACCCAGCCGCACCCGCCCCCACCGCGAGACCGCCACCGCGATGACGGCGATCAGCACGATCGTGGCGGTGAGCAGGTAGAACCAGCCGAACCGGTCGACGACGAAGGCCCGCGCGGACCCGGCCGCGGAGTCGAGGGACTCGGGCGAGACCGCCCCCCACAGGACGAAGGGGAGCACGATGGCCAGCGAGGCCCAGAAGACGGCGGATGTTCTGCGCACGAGCGGAGGTTCCTCCAGTCGGGGACAGCCGGCGGACGACCGGCGGCAGGCCGGACCTCCGGAACGGATCCGGCGGTTGGCACGACCACCCAGGTTGGCAGGGCAGGCGCGGAAGCGCACCTTCTGACGGGTGAGAAGGGCCACCCCCGTGGGCCGGAGTCGTCGGGGATCGTGGGCGGGTGCCACCTCAGCCGTCCGCGCAGCAGGGCCCCCACCACGCCGTCGACCTCGCCCTCCGGGCGGGGGAACTGCTGCTGTCGGCTGGAGCCAGCGCCGCCGAGGTGACCGCCACCTGCACGGTCGTGGCCCGCTCCTGCGGCCTCGGGCGGGTGGAGTGCGACATCACCTTCACCTCGATCACCGTCTCCGGCCACGCCACCGCGGACGCCGCCCCGATCAGCGGGCTGCGCCTGGTCCAGCGGCGGGAGCTGGACTACTCGCGCGCCACCGCCGTCCACAACGTGGTCGGCGACCTGGCCGCGGGACGGGTGACCCCGCCGGAGGCCGACCGCCGGCTCCGGGCGATCGCCACCGCACGGCACCCCTACCGACGGTGGGTGGTCACCGGGGCGCGCGCCGTCCTGGCCGGGGCGGTCGCCGTGCTCCTCGGCGCCGGGCCCGCGGTGACGGCGGCCGCGTTCGGCGCCACGGTGCTCGTCGACCTCGCCATCGACCGCCTCGGCCGCCGCGGGCTGCCGCCCTTCTTCCTCAACGCGGCCGGCGGGCTGATCGCCACGTCGGTCGCCCTCGCGCTGGTGGCCGCCGACATCGGCGTCCGCCCGTCGCTCGTCGTCGCCGGCGGCATCGTGCTGCTCCTGCCGGGGGTCACGCTCGTCGGCTCGGTGCACGACGCGATCACCGGCTTCTACGTGACGGCGAGCGCGCGGGCCTTCGAGACGTTCCTGCTGACGGCCGGGATCATCAGCGGGGTCGCGGTCGGCCTGTCGATCGGGGTGCGGCTGGGCCTCCCGGTCGCCATGTGGGACCCGCCGTCCAGCGGCCTGGCGGACGTCCCGCTCCAGCTCGCCGCCGCAGCCGCGATCTCGGCCTCCTTCGCCGTCGCCAACCACGCCCCCCGCCGCACCCTGCCCCCGGCGGCGGCCGCCGGCGCGCTCGGCTGGGCCGTCTTCGTCGGGCTGGACCAGCTGCGCCTGTCGGTCACCCTCGCGACGGCGACCGCCGCCGTCGCCATCGGCCTGGGCAGCTTCGTCCTGGCCGCCCGCCAGCGGGTACCCGCGCTGGTCTACGTGGCCGCCGGGATCATCCCGCTGCTGCCCGGGCTGACGATCTACCGCGGCCTCCGCCGGCTCACCGAGGGCGACACGCTGGGCGGCATCACGCTGCTCGGGACGGCGATCACCGTCGGCCTGGCGCTGGCGGCGGGGTCGCTGCTGGGCGAGTACGTGGGGCAGGCCCTGCGGCGGACCCGCCTGCCCGGGGAGCGGCGCCTGACCGGCCTGGTCCAGGCCCGGGGAGCACGCGCGCGGAGCGCCACCGGCGGCGGTGGCGGGGTGGCGCGCGCGTGACGCGGGGGCGTCGGCACGGACCCGTGTGAACGGTGGGGCGGGCCGCCACGCGCGAGGCGCCGGACCCGTGCGCGCCTCCGGCGCCCCCGTTCCCGCCCCGCCTACAGTCCGGCTCGTGGCGGGGGACGTGGCGGCGAAGAGGTTCGTCGGGGACCCGCAGCCGGTGGAGATCCACCACCGCGGGATCTGGTACTCCGGCGAGCTGCTCGGCTGGCGGCACACGCCCGACGGCCGTGTCTCGGCCCGCGTGCGGTGCACCGTCGACGGGCTGCGGCACTCGACGTGGAAGGACCTCGCCGAGCTCCGCCTGCCGGACCCGGCCCACCCCCCGCGGCGGGAGCCGTTCCCCGCGCCGCCGGCGCGCCCGCTGGCCGCCGCGCCGTCGGCCGAGCCGGACCGCACGCGCCCGCACACGCTGCTGGCCGCGCTGACCACGCGACCGCGCCCACCTGCGCACGTGAGCACGCCGCCGGTCCCGCGGCCGCCCGCCGACCCGGGGACGCCGGCTCCCGCCCAGCGGGTGCCGGCCGCGGCGCGCGCGCCGCGAGGCGAACCGGCGCGGCCGCGGCCGACGCCGTACCGCCGTGCCCCACGCCAGGCCGACGACTGGTCGCGCGACTGGCCCGATGCCCGCACGCACGAGGAGCTCAGCGCCGTCTGACCACTCGGGCCCGCGGCCCGAGCACCCGAAGGCACGAGGACGACGAAGGCCCGGCCCCTGGTGGGGCCGGGCCTTCGTGGTGGTAGCGGGGACAGGATTCGAACCTGCGACCTCTGGGTTATGAGCCCAGCGAGCTACCGAGCTGCTCCACCCCGCGTCGGTGACACCACCGTACCAGCTCGGCGCGGGGTGGGCGCCGGGGACCCGGCGCCCACCCCGCGAGGAGCGTGGCTCAGTCGCCCCCGGCGGCCGCCTGCTGCGCCTGCTGGTAGGCCGTCACGGCCTCCTGCAGGTCGGCCAGCGCCGCACCCTGGCCGGCGAAGTCGCCGGACCGCTGGGCGGTGGCCAACGCCTCGAGCGCGGCGTTGATGTCCTGGACGGCCTGCTCCATGTCCGGCGTGGCCGGCAGACCGTCCGTGCCGTCCGGCGGGATCGGCACGTCGGTGGGATCGGCCGGCTCCTCCACGCCGGGGGTGTCCTCCCCCTGCTCCACCTCGGTCGGCACCCCGTCGGCGTCGGACGCGACCACCCCTGCACCGTCGCCGAACACCTGGTCCAGCGCCTCGGAGAGGGTGTTGGCGTAGCCGATGCGGTCACCGAAGTTGACCAGCACCCGCTGCAGCAGCGGGAAGCCGCCCTCTCCGGTGCTCTCCACGTAGAGCGGCTCCACGTAGAGCAACCCGGCGTCGCCGATCGGCAGCGTCAGCAGGTTGCCGAACACGGCAGCGGAGTTCTGGCTGTCGAACAGCGTGAGGTCGGGCCGCACCTGGTTGTTCGTGATGAACGCGTTCTGCACCTGCCCGGGACCCCGGAAGGGAGTGTTGCCGGGTAGCTGCAGCACCTGGAGTGCGCCGTAGGTCTCCGGCGCACTCGACGCCGAGACGAACGCCGAGAGGTTCTCCCGTTGGAAGGCGTTCAGCGCACTGGTCAGCTGGAACGTCGCCTCGTCGTCTCCTGGTCGCTGGGCCAGGATGTAGTACGGCGGCTGGTTCTCCTCGATGTTCCGCGTCGGGTCGTCGGGGATCTGCCACCGGTCGCTGCCCTCGTAGAAGGCGATCGGGTCGTCGACGTGGTAGCGGGTCAGGATGTCCCGCTGCACCTTGAACAGGTCCTCCGGGTACCGGACGTGGCTGATCAGTTCGTCGCTCATCTCGCTCCTCGGCTCGACCACGCCGGGGAACGCCTTCATGAAGGTCTGGAGGACCGGGTCCTCCCCGTCCCAGGCGTACAGCCTCACCGTGCCGTCGTAGGCGTCGACGGTGGCCTTCACCGAGTTGCGGATGTAGTTCACCGTCTCGTTCGGCAGCGCGGTCGTGCCGGTGCCGGTGAGCGCGTCCGCCACCGCCTCGCCGAGCTGCATCTGCTCGGCGTAGGGGTAGGAGTCCGACGTGGTGTAGCCGTCGAGGATCCAGGTCACCCGGCCGTCGATCACCGCGGGGTACGGGTCGCCGTCGACCTCCAGGAAGGGCGCCACCTTCTCCACGCGTTCACGCGGGTCCCGGACGTAGAGGACCTTCGACTCCTCGTTCACCGCGCTGGAGAGCAGGAAGTTGCGCTCGCGGTAGTAGATCGCGTACGTCAGCTGCCGGAAGAAGCTGCCGACCGAGACACCGCCCGCGCCCTCGTAGGTGTTGTTGATCTGCCGGTCCTCGGATCCGCCCTCCGGCAGGTCGAACTCCCGCGGCGCGCTGCCCTCCGGAGCCCCGACCACCGAGTAGTCCTGGATCAGCTCGCCGTAGTAGATCCGGCTCTGCTCGACCGGGATGTTCCCCCGGGTCGGCAGGTCGCCGGTGGTGAAGTTCGGCTCGCCGCCCTCGGAGCCGGCCACGACCTCGTTCGCCGGAGCGGCGACGAAGCCGTGCCCGTGGGTGTAGACGGTGTGCCGGTTGATCCAGGTGCTCTGGTTCTCCGACAGCCCGGCGCTGTCCAGCTCGCGCACCGCCACGACGTAGTCCCCGGTCTCGCCGTCGATGGTGTAGCGGTCGATGTCGAGCTTCTCGGGGAAGCCGTACACGTTCCGGATCTGCTGGCGGGCCGTGAACGTGTCGGTCAGGACGTTCGGGTCCAGCAGCCGGGCGTTCGGGATGGTCTCGGTGTCGTTCCGCAGCTCGGCCAGCGCGACGTCGGGGTCCACCTCGTTGCCGGTGGTCTCCTGCGCGTACTGGACGTAGTCGATGTCGTCGAGACCGTAGGCCTCCCGAGTCGACTGGATGGCCCGCTCGATGTAGGGCGCCTCCTTCTCGTTGGCGCTCGGGTTGACGACGAACTGCTGGACGATCGCCGGGTAGGCCACGCCGATGACCAGGCTGGAGACCAGGAGCAGCACGAGGGCCGCGGCCGGCAGCAGGAAGTTGCGGACGACGATGTTGGCGAAGAACGCCAGGGCGCACACGGCCGCCACGAAGACCAGGATCGTCTTGGGCGTCAGCAGCGCGTTGACGTCGGTGTAGCTGGCTCCGGTGAAGACGCCACCGCGGCCGGAGTAGACCAGCCCGTAGCGGTCCAGCCAGTAGGCCACGGCCTTCAGGGCGAGGAAGAAGCCCAGCAGCACCGACAGCTGCACCCGCGCGGCGGCGGTCAGCTTCTGCCCGGGGGTCTGCAGCCTCAAGCCCCCGAACACGTAGTGCGTCAGCAGCGAGCCGATGAGCGCCAGGATGACGATCGCGAACCCGAAGCCGAGCAGCAGCCGGTAGAAGGGGTAGTCGAAGACGAAGAACGACAGGTCGATGCTGAACTGGGGATCGGTCCGGCCGAAGTCGGTGCTGTTGCGGAACGACAGCCACGTCTCCCAGCTGCTCTGCGCGGTGAATCCCGCGAACAGGCCGAGGACGACGGCGATGCCGGTCAGCACGAGGCCGCGCCGCGGCTCCAGCGACTGGCGGTAGCGCTCCAGGTTCTGCTGCTCGAGCGACATCGGCCGGAAGGTGGGCCGGAACCGGTAGGCCAGGTACACGGCCAGCGCGGTGAGCCCGCCGGTCGCCACGCCGGCGACGGCGAACAGCAGCGCGCGCGACTGCAGCTCGGTCCAGAAGACCTCGGTGTACCCGGTCTCGTCGAACCACAGGTAGTCGACGTAGACGTTGGTGAGGGTGCCGACGGCGGTGAACAGCACCAGCAGCACGGCGATGGCACCGATGACCAGCTTCGCGCGCCGGGACAGCGTCGGCACCGGCACGGGGGGCCGCATGGCCACGAGCGGTCTCCTTCAGTTGCGGGCGTGGTCTCTCGGCCACGCGACGATCGACCGTGGGGTCGGGTGGTGCGGCGCCGGGCGGACCCGGCCTCAAGGACAACGCACCGGACGGCGCGGGGTTCCCGGTGGGGGCGCGTCGGCACCTGTGGGGGCTCGGGTCAGCAGCTCTCCGGGGTCCGGCCGGCGCGCACGTCGGCGAGGGCCGCCAGCGCGTCGTCGAGGGTGGCGACCCGGGCCAGCGGGACGCCGGTGTCGGGGGCGGCCAGCGCCTCGGCGCAGTTGTCGGCGGGGACCAGGAACAGCTCGGCGCCGATGTCGCGGGCGGAGACCAGCTTCAGCGGGACACCGCCGATCGGCCCGACGTTCCCCGCCAGGTCGATCGTCCCGGTGCCCGCTATGACCGCGCCGCCGGTCAGGTCCTCCTCGCCCACCAGGTCCAGGATGCCGAGGGTGAGCATGAGGCCGGCCGACGGCCCGCCGACGTCGGCCACCTGGATGTCCACGTCGAACGGCGCGGACGGCTGGTCGAGCACGCTGATGCCCAGCCGCGAGCCCTCCCGCCCCTCGGCCGCCTGGGTGGTGACCGTCGCGGTACCCGGCTCGCCCAGCCGCGTGTAGCCGACGGTGACCGGCGTACCGGGCGGGATGCCGGCGAGGACGTCGGCCAGGACCTCCGAGTCGGGCACCGGCTGCCCGTCGACCGACTCGAGCGCGTCGCCCTCCTCGAGCAGCCCCTGCGACGGCGAGCCCTCGGGCACGTCCCGCACGACCACCTTCTCCGGGTAACCGAGCTCGCCCAGGGCCACGCTCTCGGCCGCCTGCTCCGAGGTGAGGAACGCCTGGCGGTTGACCTGCCGGGTCTCCTCCTCGGTGCGGTCGGGCGGGTAGACCGACTCCTCGGGGACGACGCTGATCTCCTCGTCGAACCAGCCGCGCACGGCCTGCACGAGGCTCAGCCCGCCACGGCTGACCCCGACGGTGGTGAGGGTGAGGTCGCCCTCGACCTCGTTGCGCCCCCTGCCCTCCACCGCGATGATCGGCTCGCCGTCGACCTCCCCGAGCGTGTCGAACGTGGGGCCGGGGACCTGCGCGACGTAGGGCACGGGCACGCTCGTGCCGAGCACGCCGAACAGCAGCAGGAGAACGGCGCCGACGCTGAGGACGGCGCTCCGACGGGTCACGACCGGCGAGCTTAGGGCCCCGTCCCCGGGGCGCGCCGCGAGCCCGCGGAACCGGGGGCGGTGGGCGACCCCACCGGCCCTCCCCCGCCGCGCGCCGGCGGGGGGCCCGCGCGACCGGTGCGCTCGTGGCGAACACGATCCCGCCCCACGGACGAAGATCACGCGTCTACCGTGGACCCATGAGCGACGTCCCGTTCGGCTTCGGCCCTCCCGACCGTGACCCCGAGCGCCGCGAGCCCGGGCGCCCAGGCGAGCCGGGAGCCGGCGACCCGTTCGGTCTCGGCGCCCTCTTCGGCGGCATGGCCGGCGGCGGGTCGCCCGAGGACGTGCTCGGCAAGATGCCGCTGTTCGCCGAGCTGCAGAAGCTCATGAACTGGTCGGGTGGCCCGGTCAACTGGGACCTGGCCCGGCAGGGGGCGATCAGCCAGCTGGCGGCCGGCCACCAGCCGTCGTCGGAGCAGGAGCGCTCCGCGACCGCCGAGGCGCTCCGGCTGGCCGACCTGTGGCTGGACCAGGTGACCGAGCTGCCGTCGGGGATCGAACGCACCGCCGCGTGGTCGCGGGTGGAGTGGGTCGAGCTGACCCAGCCGGCGTGGGCCGCGCTCATCGATCCGCTGGCCGAGCGGGTGGTGGCGGCGATGACCAGCGCGCTGCCGCAGGAGGCGGCGATGTCCTTCGGGCCCGTCGCCGGGATCATGGGCCGCATGGGCGGGCTGATGTTCGGCGCCCAGGTGGGCCAGGCGCTGGGCACGCTCGCCGGCGAGGTGCTAACCAGCACCGACGTCGGGCTGCCGCTGGCGCCTGCCGGCACCGGTGTGCTCGTGCCGCAGAACCTGGCCACGTTCGCCGAGGGGCTCGACCGCCCGGCCGACGAGGTCCGGCTCTTCGTGGCGCTGCGGGAGGCTGCCTCCCAGCGGTTGTTCGCCCACGTCCCCTGGCTGCGCCAGCAGCTCCAGGACGCCGTGCACGCCTACGCGCGCGGCATCACCATCGACCGCGAGGCGATCGAGCGGGGCATCAACGAGGCGATGTCCGGCGGCATGGGCGCGGGGCTGGACCCCAGCGACCCGGAGAGCATCCAGCGCCTGCTGGGCAGCGGCGTGCTCGAGCCCGAGGAGACGCCCGAGCAGCAGATGGCGCTGCGCCGTCTCGAGACGCTGCTGGCCCTGGTCGAGGGCTGGGTGGACACCGTGGTCGCCGCCGCGGCGGGCGACCGGCTGCCCGGGCACGCCGCCCTCGCCGAGACGATGCGCCGCCGACGGGCCTCCGGCGGTCCGGCGGAGCAGACCTTCGCCACCCTGGTCGGGCTGCAGCTGCGCCCCCGCCGGCTGCGCGACGCGGCGACGGTGTGGGGCGCCATGGGCCAGCAGCACGGCAGCGCGGAGCGGGACCGGCTGTGGTCGCACCCGGACCTCCTGCCGACCTCGGAGGACCTGGACGAGCCGCTGGACTTCGTCGCCCGCCAGGGCATCGATGACGAGCTCGCCGCGCTGAATGCCGACGACGCGGAGCCGTCGACGGGCGGGCAGGAGCCCGACGGGTCCGACGGGCCCATCCAGCGTGAGGAGGGCGGGGAGGGCTGAGCGCCGCTCAGTCGTCGACGTCGGACACCGGCTCGTCGCCGGCCGCGCCCGCGGTCGCGGCGAGCTCCACGCCCTCGAGGAAGCCCCGGGCCCGCTCGGCCCGGGGATAGCGCGCGACCAGCGCCCAGAACCGCTCGTCGTGACCCGGCTCGAGCAGGTGCACCAGTTCGTGCACCAGCACGTAGTCCACGACGTACTCGGGCATCGACTGCAGCCGGCTCGACAACCGGATGGTGCGGTCGGCCGGCGTGCACGAGCCCCATCGCCGGTGCTGGTTGTCGACCCAGCGGACGCTCGCCGGCTCGGCCAGCCCGTCGAGGTGGGCCGCGGACAGGGCCCGCGCCCGCGCCATCAGCTCCGCGTCGCCGCCGAGCGAGCGCTTGCGGCGTTCCTCGCGGATGCGCAGCTTGGCCACCATCTGGGCCACCCACCGCTGCTCCTCGGCCGGGCTGAAGGCCGCCGGGATGAGCACCACCGTGCGGCCGGACTCCCGGTAGGCGGTCACGGTGCGTCGTCGGCGGGAGCTGCGCCGGACCTCCACGACGTCGCCGTCCGCCGGCTCAGGCAGGGCGCTCACGTCAGGGGGCGTTCCGGGCACGGGGAGACCGTAGGACACCGCCTCGGCGTGGCGCCTGCGCGGAGACACCCGCTCGGGTGCAGGTCGCACGGATGGTGGACATCGCCACCGCTCCAGCCGGTGACCACGGTGGCCGGACGCGGGGATCCACACCCGTACGGGGACGTCCGTGCTGGTCGACGGGGCGGCGGAGCTCACCGCGGGCCACCTGTCCCCGGCTCCTCCCCCGGTTCCGCACAGGGACACGCCACGCCGTCCCCATGGCATCCACAGCCTCGTCCACAGCTGTGGGGAAGGGAGGGTCCCCGACCGTCGGGGACCCCGCCGCCGGGCGGCCGTCGACGGGGATGGCACCCGCCGGTCACGGGTAGCGTGCTCGCGCAACGGTGCCCGGCGTGCGAGCCGCGGCACCCCGGAGACGAGGAGATCCCGTGGCGGAGAGCTACAACGGTTACTGCGTGAAGTGCAAGGAGAAGCGCGACTTCGACGGCGAGGTCAAGGTCAGCGAGTCCGGCCGCCGGATGGCGCAGGGCACCTGCCCCGTCTGCGGCACCAAGATGAACCGGATCCTCGGCAAGGCCTAGGAGGATCCTTCTGCCCCCCACCGCCCGCAGGCTCGCGGCGGGCCCCTGCAGAAGGACCGTTCCATCCTCTCGCGTCGGCGGCGCCCTCTGGGGCGTCGCCGTCCGTGGTCCCGGGCGCCCCTGTGGACGGCGACCGCGCCGCCGCCGCGCAGCTGCCACCCTGCCGGGGTGAGCGACAACGCCCATCCCCTCCTCCCGGCGGCGACGCCGCTGCTCGTCGGCGACGACGGGGGCGTCCAGATCGGTGGGGTCGACTCCACCGACGGGCTGCTCCTCCACCCGGCCGCGGGGCTCGCTCCGCTGCTCCGGGCGCTCGACGGGCGCCGGTCGCGGCGGGTCGTCCGGGTCGAGGCCGCCCGGGCGGGCCTGGCGCCCGGCCTCGTGGACGCAGCACTCGACGCGCTCGCGTCGGCGGGCCTGGTCCGGCAGCTGGACCCGGCCGATCTGCTCGCGATGGGCCCCGGCCCGGCCGCCGCCGCCCGCGCGGCGGTCGAGCTGCCGGCGGCCGGCGCCGCCCCCGGCTCGGCCGGCTGGCGGACCCGGCGGCGAGCCACCGTGGTGGTCGAGGGCGCGACGCGGGTGGGCACCCCGCTGGCCGCCGTCCTGGCCGCGAGCGGGATCGGTCGCGTCGTGGTGCGGGACGCGGGCGTGGTCACCGCCGGGGACGCGATGGTCGGCGGACTGACCGCCGCCGACGAGGGGCGGCCCCGCGCCGTGGCGGCGGCGGACGCCGTCCGCCGGGCCAGCCCGCAGACCGACCTCGGACCGCTCCCGGCGGGGCTCCGGCCCGACGTCGTCGTCCTCACCCGCCCCTGGGACGCCTCCGACCCCGTGGTCCCCGCCGTGCCGGGGCCGCACCTGGTGGCCACGGTGCGTGGCGAGACGGGCGTCGTCGGGCCGCTGGTGATCCCCGGCGCCACCAGCTGCCTGCGCTGCGGCGACCTCCACCGGCGGGACGCCGATCCGCGCTGGCCCCGGCTGGCGGCGCAGCTGACCGCCGCGGAGCCGCCCGCCAGCGGGGCCACGGTCACCTGCCTGCTGACCGCGCTGCTGGCCGCCGGCCAGGTGCTCGCCTGCGTCGACGGGCGCGGCGCACCGGTCACCCTCGACGCCACCGTGGAGCTGCGTCCACCCGACCTGCTGCCCCACCTGCGCCGATGGCCGCCGCACCCGTCGTGCGGCTGCGGCGCGGCGGCGGGCGGGGAGGCCGCCGGCGCGGACGGTGACGGACGCCCTCCCGGCGGGATCCCGCCCCGTCGGGCGACAATGGCCGCTGAGCGAGCTCACGGGCTCACCGGACACGACACGGCGCCGCTCCGACCGGGCGCCGGCGAGGAGGACGTGTGAGTGACGAGCGACCGGCCATGCCGCGGGGGTCGGTCGCGCGGACCGCGCGCCTGGCGTCCCTGCCCCTGGGCGCCGCGGGCCGCGCGACCATGGGCCTGGGCAGGCGCCTGTCGGGGCAGTCCGCGGACACGGTGAACGCCGAGCTGCAGCAGCGCACCGCCGAGCAGCTGTTCGCGGTGCTGGGGCAGCTCAAGGGCGGCGCCATGAAGCTGGGCCAGACCCTCTCGGTGTTCGAGGCGGCGGTGCCCGAGGAGATGGCCGCGCCGTACCGCGAGGCGCTCACCAAGCTGCAGGAGGAGGCGCCGCCGATGCCCGTGCGGACCGTGCACGCCGTCCTCGCGCAGCAGCTGGGCGGCTCGTGGCGCCAGCGCTTCGCCGACTTCGACGACGCACCGGCCGCGGCGGCGAGCATCGGCCAGGTGCACCGGGCCACGTGGCGGGACGGCCGCGACGTCGCGGTGAAGATCCAGTACCCGGGCGCGGCGACGGCGCTCATGAGCGACCTCAACCAGCTGGCCCGGTTCGCCCGGCTCTTCGCCGCCGTCTTCCCCGGACTGGACGTGAAGCCGCTGATCGCCGAGCTGAAGGCGCGCGTGGTGGAGGA
The DNA here is from genome assembly GCF_054050795.1 of Blastococcus sp. SYSU DS1024. Classification (NCBI taxonomy): domain Bacteria; kingdom Bacillati; phylum Actinomycetota; class Actinomycetes; order Geodermatophilales; family Geodermatophilaceae; genus Blastococcus; species Blastococcus sp. SYSU DS1024. The sequence goes on along the minus strand of NZ_JBJHAA010000023.1, from coordinate 37,883 downwards.
GCTGGACTACGGCCTGGAGGCCGACGCGCAGCGGGCGTTCGCCGCCGCCTACGCCGGGGACGCCGAGATCGCGGTCCCGAGGGTGGTGGCCAGCGCGCCCAAGGTCATCGTCTCCGAGTGGCTCGAGGGCACGCCGCTCTCCCGGATCATCACCTCGGGCAGCCGCGAGGAGCGGGACCGCGCCGGTCGGCTGCTGGCGACGCTGCACTTCTCCGCGCCGCAGCGCGCCGGGCTGCTGCACGCCGACCCGCACCCGGGCAATTTCCGGCTGGTGCCCGACGGCCGCCTCGGGGTCATCGACTTCGGGGCCATCGCCCGGCTCCCCGACGGCCATCCCGAGCCGATCGGGCGGCTGCTGCGCTGGGCCCTGGCCGGCCGCGCGGCGGAGGTGCTGGCCGACCTCCGCGCGGAGGGCTTCGTGCTGCCGGGGGTGCACGTCGACCCGGAGGCGGTCCTCGACTACCTGCTCCCCCTGCTGGAGCCGATCGCCGGGCGCCACTTCCACTTCACCCGCGCCTGGATGCAGGAGCAGGCCATGCGGATCGCCGATCCGCGGACCGAGGCCAACCGGTTGGGCAGGCAGTTGAACCTGCCCCCGGCGTACCTGCTCATCCACCGGGTCTCGATCGGATCGATCGGAGTGCTCTGCCAGCTGGATGCCGCGGCCGACTGGCGTGCGGTCCTGGAGGAGTGGCTCCCCGGCTTCGCCGACTGAGACACCCGACAGCCGAGGATGCGCGGCCTCCGGACCGCACCGCCGCCACGTCCCCGGGGGACGTGGCGGCGGTGCGGTCGGGAGGACCGCGATGTGCTCAGTAGACGGCGGCGCTGGCGCGGGCGGCCCGGCGGACCGCGCGCTCGGCGCGACGGGCGGCCCGCCGCGCCAGGTAGAGACGACGGGCGCGGGAGACGGCCATCGCCTCGGCCTGCAGCTCGGTCATGCGGCTGCGGGCCATCTCGTGCTCGAGCATGTACATGGCTGATTCCTCTGATCGGCTCCCCCTCGGGAGCACGGAACTGCTGGTGATGTGGTTACCGGACCCGGATGACCGCGGGCTCACGCCGCGACGACCTTCCGGGGACGGCCGCGTGGCCGCTTGCGGGCGATGACGACGCCCCGGTCGAAGATCTCCCCGCCCCAGACGCCCCAGGGCTCGGCGCGGGAGAGCGCGCCGGCCAGGCACGACTCCCGCACCGGGCAGTCGCCGCAGAAGGTCTTGGCGATCTCCAGCTGTGCCGGGCTCTCGGCGAACCACAGCTCGGGGTCCTCCACCCGGCACGGCAGGGGGCGCCGGACCGGGGCGGGGGGCAGGGACGGACGGGGTCGCCGCGGGACGGGGCCACCGGTCCGGGAGAGCCCGGCTCGGCGGTGGGACGTCGGGCGGTCGAACGTCTGCTGCACTGCCGCTCCTCCTCGTACTCGTCGGGTACGGCCGGCGGGGGCCCGCCGACCGAAGTCGGGACCGGGTGCCGCGGAGGAAAAGAGAAAGGCCGCGGATCCCGGGGTTCGGGTTCCGCGGCCTCGAGGAGGGCCGGTGAGCGTCTAGCTCAGCGGTCTCCCGGGGGAACGGATCCCGAGGGTGGTGCCGTCGTTCTGGGGCAGGTAGGTGGGCGCGAAGGGGCGCTCGACAGCGCGGAGGCGCTTGGGGCGCCGGTCGAGGGCGACGGCCGCGCGCGGCGTGCCGATGGCTCCGCCGCGGACGACGGCCCGCTCGCCGGCGCAGCCGGCGGAGGACAGACCGGTGCCCTCGCGCTGGGCGGCGGGACCAGCCATGATCAGGCCCCCCGTGCGCGCGTCGACGCCACCCAGGCCGAGCAGGTCGGCGGAGGCAGCGGTGATCGGTGTGGTGATGGTCATCGGGATGCCCCCTCCTTCCTCTCTCCGCTCCCGGCCGGTCGGCCGGGCGCGCTACGGGGCGCAGCTCGTGTGGAACGGGACACTAGGACCGGCCCGGATACCGGGTCAATCGAATAAACGACGATCCCTCCGGACGGTGTCCCCACCGGTCTCGGAACCGCCTGCCGTCGCCCTCGGCGACCGCTCCCTCACCGGCTCAGCCGGTGACGGTGGCCAGCACGTCCTCGCCGTAGAGCTCCAGCTTCCGGGCGCCGACCCCGGGCAGCCCGGACAGCTCGCGGAGGCTGGCCGGCCGGCTCTCCGCGATGGCCTGCAGCGTGGCGTCGGAGAAGACGACGTAGGCCGGCACCGAGGCGGACTGCGCCGCCTGGGTGCGCCAGGCACGCAGCCGCTCGAACAGTTCCCCGGCCTCGCCCTCCAGCACCACCTTGGCGCGCTTGGCGGGGCGCCGGGGCGGGGGCGCGGTCGGCCCCGACCCCGGCGCCAGGCCGTCGAGGAACCGGCTCCGCGGGCGGGACCGCCGGCCGCCCGGGTTGCGGGCCAGCGACCAGGACAGGGTCAGCTGCTCGCGGGCGCGGGTCACCGCCACGTACAGCAGCCGGCGCTCCTCCTCCACCGCGACCGGGCGGCTCAGCGACTGGGCGATCGGCAGCACGCCGTCGACCAGGCCGACGACGAAGACGACGTCCCACTCGAGGCCCTTGGCGGCGTGCATCGACGCGAGGGTGACGCCCTGGACGGTCGGTGCGTGCTGGGCGTCGGCCCGCTCGGCGAGGTGGGTGACGAAGCCGGCGAGATCGAGCGAGGGGTTCTCGGCGACCAGGTCGACGGCGAGATCGACCAGCGCGGCGAGGGACTGCCAGCGGTCGCGCGCCGCTCCCCCCGCCGGCGGACGGTGCTCCACCCAGCCGGTGGAGGCCAGCACGTCACGGACGGCGGGCACGAGCATGCCCGGCTCGCTGCCCCCGGCGGCCGCCCCGCGCAGCAGCAGGACCGCCTCCCGGACCTCGGGCCGCTCGAAGAACCGCTCCCCGCCCTTGAGCACGTAGGGCACCCCGGCATCGGCCAGCGCGGACTCGTACACCTGCGACTGCGCGTTGATCCGGAACAGCACCGCGATCTCGGCGGCGGGCGTCCCGTCGTCGATCAGCGCCTTGCAGCGGGCGGCGACCGCCGCCGCCTCCGCCGGCTCGTCGGGGTGCTCGACGAACGTCGGCTCCGGACCCTGCGGCCGCTGCCCGAGCAGGCGGAGCCCGGGCAGGCCCTTGCGCGGGGGCGCCTGGCCGATGAGCCGGTTGGCCAGCCCGACGACCTGCGGGGTCGACCGGTAGTCGCGCTCGAGCTTGACGACGGCGGCGTCGGCATACCGGTCGGCGAAGCCGAGCAGGTAGTCGGGGTCGGCGCCGGTGAAGGAGTAGATGGTCTGGTTGGGGTCGCCGACCACGCAGATCTCGGCCCGCCCTCCCAGCCAGGCGTCGAGCAGCCGCTGCTGCAGCGGGTTGACGTCCTGGTACTCGTCGACGACGAAGTGCCGGTACTGGCCCCGCACCTGGCGGGCGACGTCGGGGTGCTCCTCGAGCGCGTAGGCGGTGACCAGCAGCAGGTCCTCGAAGTCGAGGGCGCCGTCGCGCTGCTTGGCCTGCTCGTAGCTGGCGTAGACGGCGGCGACGGCGGCGGGCTCGAACGGGGCCTCCCGGCCGGCCGCCTGCGCGCGGGCCGGGTAGTCCTCCGGCGTCGCCAGCGTGGTCTTGGCCCACTCGATCTCGCTGGCGAGGTCCCGCAGGCTCGTCCGGTCGGTGGTGAGCCGGTTGCGCGTGGCGGCGGAGGCGACCACCCGCAGCTTGTTCTCGATCAGCCCGGGCATCGGACCGCCGAGCACGCGGGGGGCGAAGTACCTCAGCTGCCGCATCGCCGCGGCGTGGAAGGTGCGCGCCTGCACCCCGCCCACGTCGAGCGCGGCCAGGCGGGCGCGCAGCTCACCCGCCGCCCGCGCGGTGAAGGTGACCGCCAGCACCTGCTCGGGGACGTAGGTGCCGGTGTGCACGCCGTAGGCGATCCGGTGGGTGATCGTGCGCGTCTTGCCCGTGCCGGCACCGGCGAGGATGCAGACCGGCCCCGACACCGCCTGCGCCGCCGCACGCTGCTCGTCGTCGAGGCCGTCGAGCACGGCCTCCGCGTCCGCGTGCGCCATCGCCGGCGTCCTCCCCGTCCCTCACCCGACTCGTACCCGGGAGCCGACGGCTCCCGGCGACGATCCTCCCAGCCGGCAGCGACGGACGGCGGGAAGGTTCCCCAGGAGCACCACGTTGGGACCCACGCACCACGGCCACCCCGACACGGGGCTGGACCGACCCGGCACGAACAGGGAGACTCCCCGCGATGACCACGACCCCCGGCGCTGCCGTCACGATGTACACCACCACGTGGTGCGGCTACTGCGTGCGGTTGAAGAAGCTGATGCAGCGCGAGGGCATCGAGTTCGCCGAGGTGGACATCGAGACCGATCCCCAGGCGGCGGACCTGGTCATGCAGGCCAACGGGGGCAACCGCACCGTGCCCACGCTGGTCTTCTCCGACGGCACCGCGTTGACCAACCCGAGCATCGACGCGGTGAAGGCCCAGCTCGGACAGCTACCGGAGGCGTGAGCACCCGTGGTCCCCGGCCCCAGGCCCTCCGACGAGCTCGACGGGCACGTGTCCCCCGATGCGCCTGCCCGCCCCGAGGTCTCGGCCGTCCCGGGCGCCGGTGACCGGCCGCGGGTCGCCCTGACCAGGACGGAACGCGGTTGGGTGGTCGTCCCCCTCAGCGGCGGCCCGGTCGGTGGTGACCCCGTGGACGACCTCGTCGAGGGGATGACCCTGGCCGACCTGGTGGCCGACGAGCTGGGCGGGCTGCCCGAGCCCGACCGCTCCGCCCGGCGCTCGGCCCGCGGCCCGGTGACCGCACCCGGTGACGCCGACCCGGTCGACGTGCGGATCGCGGCCCTGCAGCGCACCGTCGCCCAGCTCGAGCACGCGCTCGCCGCGCGCGTGTCCACGGAACGGGCGATCGGGGTGCTGGCCGAACGGCAGGGCGCGAGCCCGCGGACGGTGTTCGAGGGGCTGCGCCGGGAGGCGCGCACCCAGGGCCGTCCGGTGGTCGAGCTCGCCCGCGAGGTGCTCGAGAGCCTGGTGGCCGATGCCGTCGCCCCCGCCGGTGGGCCGGAAGGCCGCACGTCCTCCGCGGTCGCGCCGGTGCCCCCGCCTCCGCCGCGCGCCGAGCCGGTGCGGCCCGACGCCGTCACCACCGCGGACGGCCGCTCCTGAGCCGACCGGAGCCGCTCTCCCCCGGCGCCCTCGCCGACCGCCTGGCCGACCTGCTGGCGGAGCTCCCCGCCGAGCCGGGCGCCACCGCGCTGCGCGTGGCCGTCGACGGCCCCGAGCTGGCGGGACCGGAGGACCTGGCGCGCTCGATCGCCGATCGGCTGCCGACGCTGGGCCGGGCCGCCGTCGTCGTCCCCGCCACCGGGTTCTACCGGCCGGCATCGCTGCGGCTGGAGCACGGGCGCACCGATCCCGACGCCCGCTACACCGACTGGCTCGACGCCGGCGCCCTCGCCCGCGAGGTGCTGGGACCGGTCGGACCGGGGGGCTCCGGGGAGTACCTGCCGGTGCTGTGGGACCTGGACCGCGACCGGGCCGCCCGGGCGCCGCGCCGGCCGGCGCCCACCGGCGGCGTGCTGCTGGTGGCGGGTGCCCTGCTGCAGGGGGTCGGCCTGGCCTTCGACGTCGTGGTGCACCTGCGGGTGACGCCGGCCGCCCGGCGCCGCAGGACCCCACCGGAGGAGACCTGGGCGCTCCCGGCCTTCGACCGCTACGACGACGAGGTCGACCCCGCGGCGCTGGCCGACGCCGTGGTGCTGGCCGATCACGCCGACCGCCCCGCGCTCGTGCTCGGCGGTCGCTGGGGTGCCTAGAGCTCGCCGCGCAGCCAGCGGTCGAGGATGTGCCGGGCGATGGAGATCGACGGCGGCACCGCCAGCTGCCCGTCGGGCGCCCGGAGCTCGGCGCGGGTGAACCAGCGGGCCTCCTCGATCTCGTGCGGATCGAGCCGGAGGTCCTGGTCGCCGTCGGCACGGGCCACGAACCCGAGCATGAGCGACTGCGGGAACGGCCAGGGCTGGCTGGCGACGTAGCGCACGTCGCTGACGCGGAGCCCGACCTCCTCCTCGACCTCGCGGGCGACGGCCCCCTCGGCGGACTCCCCCGGCTCCACGAAGCCAGCGAGGATGGAGAACCGGCCCGGCGGCCACGTCGCCTGCCGGCCGAGCACCACGCGGTCGCCGCCGTCGTGGACGAGCATGATCACCGCGGGGTCGACCCGCGGGAAGAACTCGGTTCCGGTCGTGGGGTCCCGCTGCGTCCAGCCGGCCCGCTCGACCGTCGTCGGGGCGCCGGTGAGCGGGCTGAAGCGGTGCCGTTCGTGCCATTCCAGGATGCCGACCGCCTGCGCCAGCAGCCCTGCGTCCAGGTCGTCGAGCTCCGCGCCGACGTCGCGCAGCCCCGCCCAGAGGTCGACCGGCCGGCCGTTGACGGTCAGCGCCCGCTCGCCGCGCACCGCCGCGTACGGGACGCCGTCGGCCTCGCCGAGGAAGATCGCGCCCGCCGGCAGCTCCGGCCGCTCGTCCCAGACCAGGCGGGGGCCGGAGGGACCTTCGGCCACCGGCACCGTCCGGGCGGCGTCGACGGTGAGCACCCGCACCGGACGGCCTCCGGTGGGGTCGGGCAGCGCCCGGGCGAGGTGCGCCCGGTCGTGCGCGGCCCGGGAGAGCAGGGGGCCGCCGTCGCCGCCGCCGGTGGTCACGCCTGTCCGCCGCCCCCGGTGACGGTGACCGGCGCCAGGGCGCCCAGCGCGGCGGCCACGCGGTCCGCGTCGCCCACGACGACGGCGGTGAGCGCCTCGGGCGCCAGGTAGCGCGCGGCCGCGGCCTGCACCTGCTCCACGGTGACCTCGGTGAGGTCGCGCTGGTGGGTGCTCAGCCAGTCCGCCGGCAGCCCCATGCCGAGCAGCGCCGACAGCGTGCTGGCCAGGCCGGCGTGGGTGGACGTGGACAGCGCCATGCTGCCGAGGACGTAGCGGCGGGCGGCGTCCAGCTCCGCCTCGGTCACCGGGGTCAGCGCCATCCGCCCGAGCTCGTAGAGCGTCTCCAGCAGGGCCGGGCCGGTCACCTCGGTGGCCACGTCCGCCTCGACCAGGAAGGACGACGCCGCGCGCTGGTGGTCGACGGCGCTGCGCGGGCTGTAGCTGTAGCCGCGCCGCTCCCGGATGTTCTCCACCAGCCGGGAGGAGAAGTACCCGCCGTAGACCATCGCCGCCAGCCGTGCCGCCGGGAGGTCGGGGTCGGTCCGGCTGGGGGCCGGGCCGCCCAGCCGCAGGTTCGACTGCACCGCACCGGGCCGGTGCACGAGCTCGATGCCGTGGGCCGGCTGCTCGGCGACCGGTGGGGTCTCCACCGCCTTGCCACTGCCGGTCCACCCCTCGAGCGCCGCGGCGGCGGTGCCGGTCGCGGCCGCGGGGTCCAGGTCGCCGACGAGGACGAGGGTGCTGCCCGCCGGCAGGACCCGCTCGCGGTGCAGCCGCCGCAGCGCCGGGGCGCGGACGGCGGCGACCAGCTCGGCGTCGGGCAGCTGGATCGCGTACGGGTGGGTGCCGTACCGGCGGGCGGCCAGCGCCGAGCGGGCGATCGTGCCGGGCTGCGTGCGGGCGATCGCGATCCGCTCGGCCAGCCGGTCCCGCTCGCCGTCGACCCGGCCGGCCGGGTAGCTCGCGCCGGTGAGCAGCTCGGCGAGCAGCTCGAGGACGGGCCCGAGACCGCCGGGCAGCAAGGTGGTGCCGAAGATCAGCCGGTCGGCGTCCGTGCTCACCGACAGCTCGGCGCCGTGGCTCTGCAGCAGCTGGGCGACCTCGGCCTGGTCGTGCCGCTGCGTCCCGAGCAGCACCGCCCCGGAGAGGACGGCGCCGCGCGCCGCGTGCACGCCGGCGTTGCGGGTGTTGGGCGCGGCGAACGGCACCCGCAGCCGGAGCTCGACCAGGGGCACCCCGGGCCGCGGGACCACGACCACCCGGAGGCCGTTGGGCAGCGTGGTCTCCTCGGCCACCGGCGCCGGCTGCGGGCGCGGCTCGCCCAGCGGCGGGATCAGCGAGACCTGCTCGGGCGCGGTCATCGGGTACCTCCAGCAGGTCGCAGCTCCAGCACCGCGACGGTGCCCGGATCGAGCCCGCGGGCGGCTCCCTGCACCGCCTCGGGGGTCACCGCCGCGAGGCGGGCGGCCAGCTCGCCGGCGAGTTCCGCGCGCCCGTGCACGAGCTCGGCCGCGGCGAAGGCGAGGGTGCGGCCGAGCACCGAGTCGGCCTGCTGGAGCAGCTGCGCCTCGATGCGCGCCTGCACCCGGCGCAGCTCGTCGGCGTCGACGCCCTCGCCGGCGATGCGCGCCACCTCCTCGTGCACGGCGGCCATCACGCGCTCGGCCGGCACGGCGGCCGGGTGGTGCACCTGCGTGGTGAGCAGGGTCGCGTCGCGGACGTCGAAGGGGTCACCGAACAGCCCCACGTAGCTGCTCTGCGCGATGGCGATCCGGTCGTCGTGGACCAGCCGGCGCTCCAGCCGGGAGGCGTCGCCCTCGCTGAGCAGCTCGGCCAGCAGCACGCTGCCCAGGTAGGTGTCGAAGTCGCCGACGGGGTCGGGCACCCGCCAGCCCAGGGCGAGCGCGGGCGCCGGTGCCAGGGCGTCCTCGACCACCGCGGAGCGCACCGTCGTGGGGGACGGCTCGCCGGTGGCCGGCAGGGGCGGGACGTGCCGGCCGGGGATGGGACCGAACCAGCGGCGGACCAGCTCCTCGGTCGCGGCGACGTCGAGGTCGCCGCCGACGCACAGCACCGCGTTGCCCGGCGCGTAGTACTTCTCGAAGAAGTCGGTGGCGTCGGCGACCGTGGAGGACTCCAGGTCGACGAAGGAGCCGTAGCCGTCGTGGGTGTTGGCGAAGGTCTCGAAGGCGACCTGGGGCAGCTGCAGCCAGGGGAAGGCGCCGTAGGGGCGGTTGAGCACGTTGACCCGGATCTCCTCCTTCACCACGTCGATCTGGTTGCGGAGGTTCTCCTCGGTGATCGCCGGCGCCGCCATGCGGTCGGCCTCGAGGAAGAGGGCGCGCTCGAGCGCCTCGGCGGGCAGCGCCTGGAAGTAGTTCGTGTAGTCCTGGTGGGTGGACCCGTTGAAGGTGCCGCCGGCGGCCTGGACCAGCCGGGCGTGCTCCATCTTCGCGACGTTGGCCGACCCCTGGAACATCATGTGCTCGAAGAGGTGGGCGAAGCCGGTTCGCCCCTCGGGTTCGTTGCGCATCCCGACGTCGTAGTAGACGCTCACCGCCACCACCGGCACGCTGCGGTCGGGGGCGAGGACCACCCGCAGGCCGTTGTCCAGCGTGAATCGTTCGATCGGGTGCCGCAGGGTCAGTTCGGTACCAGCTGCAGTCACGCGCCCGACCCTAACCGCGGATCGGCGGCGAGCGCCGGGCGCCCGCCGCTGTGCACTCGTCGGGGTCATCGGGTGGCGGTGACCCCGGTGTCTGCACGCCTGCGACCGCCCGCGTCCTCACTCCAGCACGTCGACGTCGTCGATCACCCGGTCGATGACGCCGTACAGCTCGGCGTGGGTGTTCGGGATGGAGATGTAGAGCAGCGCCGGCGCCGGCCGGCCGACGTCGACGAGCAGCAGCGCCGCCCGCTCCCCCGAGGCGTCGTAGCCCTCGACGTCCCACGCCAGCTGGAACTCGAGGAGGTGGGCGGGACGCCCGTCGACGGTCCGGGGCTCGTCGCGCCGCACCTCGAGCGCGTTGGGCCGCGGGTAGTAGTTGGCGCGGACGCTCGCGGCCAGCGTCGTCACCGTGCTCTGCAGGGTCGACGGGCCGGCCCACCCGTACACGTCGGCCACCGGGCCGGAGGTGCACTGGGAGATGAAGATGCCGCCGTCGGGGGTGGCCTCCTGGGTGGTGAAGTACTGGCCGGCGGTCGTGGTCGTCTCCAGCTGCTGGCCCAGGTCGAACTCCGACCACCCCTCCCCCAGGTACGGGTAGGAGATGCCGGCGGCCTCGTCGATGATCCGCACCGTGCCCGGCGGGAACGCCGGGCCGGGCGCCGGCGCCGGTGCCGCACCGGGCTGCTGGGCGGGGGTGGCGGCGGTGCCGCCGTCCCCGCCCGACCCCAGCGACAGCACGGTGACGACGGCGGCCACGAGGAGCACCAGGACGGCGCCCGCGGCGACCCACCGCCGGATCCGCGACCGTGCCCCGGCGGGCGCGGCGGCCGCCGGCTCCGCGGCGCTCGGCCCCGCGGTCCGGGCGGCGGCCCGGTGCACCTCGACACCGGGGCCGGCGGGCATCATGACGTCGGACCACGCGCTGCCGCTCCACCAGCGCACCATGCCGGGAGAGCCACCCGGGTCCGGGTACCAGCCCGGCGCCGCTTCCTGGCCCACTCCCGTCACGGCCTCAGCGTAGGGCGTGGCCCGCGGCGGCACCGTCGCCCGCGCCCGTCGAAGGAGGCCGCCGTGCACCCCGCCGGACCCGGGCCCGATCCGGCGGTCGTGGGCCGGCTGAGGGCGGCCGGCTGCGTCTTCGCCGAGGAGGAGGCAGCCCTGCTCGTGTCCGCCGCCGACGACGCCGCCGGCCTGGCGCAGCTCGTCGGGCGGCGGGTGGCCGGGGCCCCGCTGGAGCAGGTGCTGGGCTGGGCCGAGTTCTGCGGCCTGCGGGTCGCCGTCGCGCCGGGGGTCTTCGTCCCGCGCCGCCGGACCGAGCTGGTGGTCCGCGAGGCCCTGCCGTTCACCCGTCCGGGCGCCGTCGTCGTCGACCTCTGCTGCGGCACGGGGGCGGTCGGCGCCGCGCTGGCGGCGGCTGAGCCCGGGATCGACCTGCACGCGGCCGACCTCGACCCCGCCGCCGCGGCCTGCGCCCGGGTCAACCTCCCGGGGGTGCCCGTGCACGAGGGCGACCTGTTCGAGGCGCTGCCCGCGGGGCTCCGCGGCCGGGTCGCCGTCCTCACCGCGAACGTGCCCTACGTGCCGACCGGCGCCCTCGGGCTCCTCCCGCCGGAGGCCCGCGACCACGAGCCGCGGGTCGCCCTGGACGGTGGTGCGGACGGGCTGGCGCTCGCCCGCCGGGTCGCGGCCGGGGCGCCGGAGTGGCTGGCACCGGGCGGGGCGCTGCTGTTCGAGTGCGGCGAGGGGCAGGTCGCCGCCGCGCTCGACCTGGTCGCCGCCGCGGGCCTCTCGGCCCGGCTGGTCACCGACGACGACCGCGGCGCCACGGTCGTCGTCGGTACCCGGAGCTAGCCGAGCCGGCGAGCGGCCAGCTCCCGCCACAGGTGGGCCGCCGCCTCCGCGCCGCGGTACAGCATCGGCAGCAGCACCCGCTCGTTCGGGGAGTGGATGCGGTCGGTCGGCAGGCCGGCCCCGAGGAACAGCAGCGGTGCGCCGAGCGCCTCGACGATCGCCGCCTCCGGGCCGCTGCCGCCCTCGCGGGTGAACAGCACGTCGGCCGGGTCGGTGTCGAAGGCCTGGCCGATGGCGGCCAGCAGGGCGTCCATGTGCGGGGAGTCCAGGTCGCTGGCGCAGGGGGCGACCCCGCCCGGCGGGGTGTGCACCTCGGCCGCGATGCCGGCCGGGACGGTGGCCTCGACCCAGGCGCGCAGCATCGGGCCGATGTCCTGCGGCCGCTGGTCGGAGACCAGGCGGAAGGTGACCTTGGCGTGCGCCTCGGCCGGGATGATCGTCTTGTGACCCGGGCCGGTGTACCCGCCCCACATGCCGTTCACCTCGGCGGTCGGGCGGGCGCCGGTGCGTTCGAGCGTGCTGAAGCCCGCCTCGCCGTAGGTGGCCCGCGAGGCGGCCGGGCCGGCGAGCCACGCCTGCTCGTCGAACGGCACCCGGCTCATCAGCTCGCGCTCGCGGTCGGACAGCGGCCGCACCCGGTCGTAGAAGCCCGGGATCGTCACCCGGCCCTGCTCGTCGTGCAGCTTCGCCAGCAGCTCCGCCATCGCGTGCAGGGGGTTGGGGACGGCGCCGCCGAACGAGCCGGAGTGCAGGTCCACGGCCGGGCCGCGCAGCGTGATCTCCGCGTCGGCCAGGCCGCGCATCGCGGTCACCGCGCTGGGCACCCCAGGCGCGGCCATGCCGGTGTCGCTGACGACGACGACGTCGCAGGCCAGCCGGTCGCGCTTCTCCGCCAGCAGCGCCTCGAAGTGCGGGGACCCGGACTCCTCCTCCCCCTCGATCAGCAGCTTGACCGTGACGGCGGGGGTGTCGCGGCCGGTGGCAGCGAGGTGCGCGCGGATGCCGAGCAGGTGGAAGGCGACGTTGCCCTTGTCGTCGATGGCCCCACGGGCGTGCAGCTCGGGTCCGTCGGGGCCCTCGACCCGGGTGGGCTCGAACGGCGGGTGCTCCCACAGCTCCAGCGGGTCGACCGGCTGGACGTCGTGGTGGCCGTAGACGAGGGCGACCGGGGCGCCGGGATCGGCCGACGGCCACTCGGCGAAGACGGCCGGCGCGCCGGCGGTCGGCCAGATCTCGACGGTCGGGAAGCCGACGCGACGCAGCGCGTCGGCCAGCCACGTGGCGCTGGCGGCGACGTCGCGGGAGTGGGCGGGGTCCGCCGAGATCGACGGGATGCGCAGCCAGGCGTCGAGGTCGGCGTGCAGGTCGTCGAGGTGGTCGAGGACGAAGTCACGTTCGGCGCTGGTCACGGTCCCCGACCGTAGCGGCGTCAGCGCGCCGCCCTCCGCCCGGCTAGCGTCCGGGGCATGCCCGGAGAGCTGCTGCGGACCGATGTCGGCGACCTGACCTTCGACGTGCGCGTCGACGGACCCGAGGACGGCCGGCCGGTGCTGCTGCTGCACGGCTTCCCGCAGACCTCGGCGTCCTGGGCCGCGGTGACGCCGCTGCTCGCCCAGGCGGGGCTGCGCACCTACGCGCCCGACCAGCTGGGCTACTCCCCCGGCGCGCGCCCGGACGAGGTCGAGGCGTACGCCATGCCGAACCTCGCGCAGGTGACGGCGGACCTCATGACCGCGCTGGAGATCCCGGTCGCCGACGTGGTGGGCCACGACTGGGGTGCCAACGTCGCGTGGACGCTGGCCGCCTGGCACAGCGACCGGGTGCGATCGCTGACGGCGGTGTCGGTGCCGCACCCGGCCGCGTACACCGCGGCCTTCCGGGTCGACCCGGAGCAGAAGGAGCGCTCGGCCTACATCCGGTTGTTCTGGCAGCCGGGCAAGGCCGAGGAGGTGCTGCTCGCCGACGACGGCCGCCGGCTGCGCCGGATGCTCCTGGGTGCCGAGGGCGAGACGGGCGTCTCCCCGGAGGCCGCCGACGAGTACGTCGCCGTGCTGTCGGCGCCGGGCGCGCTGACCGCGGCGCTCAACTGGTACCGGGCGATGAGCTCCGACATCCGGGTGGACAAGGTCGAGGTGCCGACCACCTACGTGTGGAGCGACGGCGACGTCGCCATCGGCCGCACGGCCGCGCAGGCGTGCGAGGAGTTCGTCACCGGCGACTACCGGTTCGTGGAGCTGCCGGGCGTGACGCACTGGGTGCCCGAGCAGGCGCCCGAGCAGCTGGCCGCGGCGATCCTGGACCGCGTCGCCTCGTCGTGAGCGCGCTGCGGGCTCCGGTGGCCGAGGACGCCGGAGCCCGGTGCGAGCTGTTCGACGACCCCGTGGTCATGCGGCTGTCCTGAGTGCGCTCGCCGGCGACATGTCGACTCGTCGACGAGCCGACGTGTCGGCACCGGCTCGACCCGCCGCTCGGGAGCCGGCCGCCCGGCGGAGCTGCACCCGCACGTCGTCCGCTCGCCCTGCGCGGTCGAGCGCGGACCGGTCCTTGGCGGGGACGGAGGGCCGGCGCCCGCGCCCGGTCTCGTCGCCACCGTGCGCCCGGGTGAGCTCCGGTGCCCCCGGCACGTTCCCGCGGGAACGTGCCGGGGGCGTCGTGCCGTCATCCCCCGGAAGGCACCACCGGGGAAAGGACCTCACCGGCATGGTCGGGCGACGGACACGCGCGAACCTCGCACCACCCCTCGGCGTCACGACCGGGTGTCGACGCCGGTCGGCGGCGACCCAGCGGCCTCCGGTCCGCGGCGTGCGGCGCTTCCTCGGCACGGCAGCCGCGGCGCTGGCCCTGGCGCTGCTGGCCGGCTGCACGGACTCACCGGGCGCGGAGTCCGGCAGCGCGGACGGCGGTGCCGGCGGGGGCGCGGTCGCTCCCGTGCCTGCGATGCCGGGGGACCCCGGGAGTGCGCCGGGCGACCCCCTGGAGACCGATTCCGACCGGCAGGTGGTGAGCACCGCGAGCGCGTCCCTGGCAGTCGAGGACCCGGCCGAGGGCGCCCAGCAGGTGAGCGAGCTGGTGGAGTCCGTCGACGGGCGGGTCGAGGAGCGCACCGAGCAGAAGGCGTCCGGAGACGGCACCCGGGGCGCCGTCGCCGAACTGGTGGTCCGGGTACCGGCGTCCGAGCTCACCGGTGTGCTGGCCGAACTCGAGGACCTCGGCGACGTCACGGACGTGTCGGTGTCCCACTCCGACGTCACGACGACGGTGGTCGACCTGGACGCGCGGATCTCGGCGCTGCAGACCTCCGTGGCGCGGCTGCAGGCCCTGATGGAGGGCGCGGCCGACACCGCGGCCCTGCTGGCCGCCGAGAAGGCCCTCGCCGAGCGGCAGGAGGAGCTGGAGTCGCTGCTGTCCCGACGCGCACTGCTGGCCGACCGGGTGGAGCTGTCGACGCTCCGCGTGCACCTGGAGCCGTTCGGTGTGGCGCCGCCCGGTGGGCCCGACGGCTTCCTCGACGGGCTGGGCACCGGGTGGCGGGCCCTGGCCTCGACCGCGGGGTCGGTCGTCGTCGTCCTCGGCGTCCTCCTGCCGTGGGTGGCCGTCGCCGCGCTCGTGGCCGGCGCGGCCCTCGTGCCGCTCCGCCGGGCGCGGCGGCGAGCGCCCGCGGCGTCCTCGCCGCCCCCGGCTCCGCCGCAGGGCTGACGGTCTCCCCCTCCACGAGAGGCGGGGACGGGTCAGACCGTCCCCGTGACCAGGGCCAGCAGGCCGACCTCGTCGAGCAGGTCGACGGGGCGGATCGTCTCCTTGGCGGCCACGTGGTGGAAGCCGGCGCTGACGCGTTCGACCGGCACCCCGGTCAGCCGTGACCAGCCCAGCCGGTAGGCCGCCAGCTGCACGCCCACGGCGGCGAGCTCACTTCCCGTCGGCGGCGGACCGGTCTTCCAGTCGATGACCTCGTAGCCGCCGTCCTCGCCCTGGAACACCGCGTCGATCCGGCCCCGCAGGGTGATCGGCCCCAACGGCGTCTCGAACGGCACCTCCACCTCGACGGGCTGGCGATCGGCCCACTCGCTGGCGAGGAACGCCTCGCGCAGCTCCTCGAGGGCGTCGTCGGGCGCGGCGAGCTCGTCACCGGAGCCGGGCAGCTCGTCGAGGTCCACCAGCCGCGCAGCACCGAACCGCTCCTCCAGCCAGGCGTGGAACGCGGTGCCGCGACGGGCCTGCGGCGCGGGGGCGGCCGGCATGGGGCGGCGCAGCCGGCGGGCCAGCTCGGCCGGGTTGCGGCGGAGCGTGACCAGCGCCGATACCGACAGGTGCGAGGGCAGCGGCACGTCGACGGTCGGGCTCTCCTGCCGCGCCCGCTCGCGCAGCAGCAGGTCGGCGTCGCGCACCCAGTGCCCGAGGAGCTCGTCCTCCGCGCCGAGCGACCGCTCGGGATCCAGCGGGTGCGGCGCGGCGCCCTCGACCAGGTGCGCGGCGGCGGTGAGCGCCCGCCGGCGCGGTTCGGAGAGCGGGTCGGCCGGCCAGACCCCGACCGGCCACTCCTCCAGCGCAGGGTTGGTCGCGCCGTCCTCGGGCGCCGGCGCCCAGTGCACGACCGCGCCGGCACCCGCCTCGCACGCCTCCTTGGCGGTGTGCAGCAGCGACGACGGCCCGCACGGCTTCACGCCGTCGCGCCACCAGCTGCCCGAGCACAGCAGCAGCCGCTTCGCCCGGGTGACGGCCACGTAGCCGAGCCGGATCTCCTCGTCCCGGCCGAAGTCCTTCCAGTCCTGGACGTAGTCCTCCAGCGCGTCGCGCACCGCCGCCTGGTCACCGGAACCGGGCACCGGCAACCGCAACCGGGGCAGCTCCTCCCGGTCGGTGAGCCGGAGGTCGACCGGGACCGCGCCCGGGTCCTTGATCCAGGAGTCGCTGGCGTTGGTGCGCGCCGGGAACTGGTCGGCGGTCATGCCGGGCACGGCGACGACGTCCCACTCCAGCCCCTTGGCCGAGTGCCCGGTGAGCAGCTGCACCGCCTCCGGGTTGACCGCCACCTCCCCGGGCTCCAGGCCGCGCTCCCGCTCCTCCGCGTCGCGCAGATAGCCCAGGAACGCCGGCAGCGAGGGCAGCTCGGCCAGCTCGGTGAACTCCGCCGCGACACCGTGCAGCGCATCCAGGTGGGCTCGGGCCCCGGCCGGGCTGATCCCCGGCGCGCTGGCCAGCTCGGTCTCCAGGCCGAGCGTGCGGGCCACCTCGTCGACCAGGTCGGGCAGCGATTCCCCGATCCGGGCGCGCAGGTGGGCGAGCTCGCCACCCAGCCGGCGCAGCCGCCGGTAGCCCGCGGGCGAGTACTGCCCGGCGTCGCCGAGGTCGTCGAGCGCCTCGACGATGCTCCCGCGCTCCTGCGGCACCTCGACGGCCGCGGCCTCCTCGCCCTCGGCCGGGCGGGCCGACCGGCGCGCGTGCACGAGGGCGCGGGCGCGGGCCTCGAGCGCGGCGAGGTCGCGCGGGCCGATCCGCCAGCGGGCACCGGTGAGCAGACGGCCCATCGCGTCCCCGGCCGTCGGGTCGACCAGCACGGTGAGGGTCGCGACGACGTCGGAGACCTCGGGCACCTCCAGCAGGCCGCCCAGCCCCACGACTTCGACCGGCAGCCCGCGCTCCCGGAGCGCTGCGGCGATGCCCGGCAGCTGCTTGCGGGTGCGCACCAGCACCGCCATCGACGGCGGGCGGTGCGCCTCGCCGTCCCGCGCCGGCACGGCCGCGTCCTCGCCCTTCCAGCACGCCGCCAGCCGGTCGGCCAGGGCCGCGGTCTCCTCGGCGACGGTCTCGTACAGGCCGACGGTGACCGAGCCGCGGCCGGCGGTGGGCGCCGGGGCGAGGTCGGGCAGCGGCTGGGCCGGCTCGGGCAGCATCGCCGAGACGGCGTTGGCCACCGCCAGCACCGCCTCGTCGTTGCGCCAGCTGGTGGCCAGCGTCAACCGCTGCGCGGCGCGGTCCGGACGCCCCGGGAAGGTGCGGGCGAAGCGCTCGATCGTGCCGGCGGAGGCCCCGCGCCACCCGTAGATGGACTGCCGCGGATCACCGACGGCGAGCACCGGGTGGCCGCTCGCCCCGCCGAAGAGCGCCTCCAGCATGCGCAGCTGCCCGACGCTGGTGTCCTGGTACTCGTCGAGGAGCACCACCTTCCAGCGGGCGCGCTCGCGCCGGCCGACCTCGGGCGCGGCGACGGCGATGCGGGCGGCGTGGGCGACCTGGTCGGCGTAGTCGATGGAGCCCAGCGAGCGCTTGCGCGCTTCGAACGCCTCCACCAGCGGCAGCAGCGCCACGCGGGCCTTCTGCCGGGCGAGCATCTCGGCGACCGCGGCGTAGGGCCCCTTCTTCCTCGGGGCGTCCGCGTAGCCGGCGATCTGCGCCTCCAATCGCGCCGTCCAGGTGCGCAGGGCCGCGGGGGTCACGTCGTGCTCGCCCATCTCCGCGGCCAGCGCCAGCACGTCCTCGACGGTGGTGAGCAGGGTGAGGGGCACGTCGGCCATGTCGCCGGTCCAGGCCGCGACGACGGTGGCCGCCTGCCCCCAGCACATCGCCGGGCCGAGCACCCCGGCGCCGGGCTCCACCCCGATCCGTAGGCCGTGCTCGGCGACCAGCGCGGCGGCGTAGCCGTGGTAGGTCGAGACCGTGGGCTGGGCGATCGCCAGCCGTTCGCGCAGGTCGTCCTCGGTCTCCGGGTGGCGGGCCAGTGCACCCAGGCGCAGCCGGATGCGCTCGTTGAGCTCGCTGGCGGCCTTGCGGGTGAAGGTGAGGCCCAGGATCGCCTCGGGTTCGACGATCCGGTTGGCCACCAGGTAGGAGACCCGCGCGGCCATCGTCTCGGTCTTGCCCGACCCGGCCCCGGCGACGACCACCAGCGGCCGGTCGGCGGGGGCGGAGACGACGCCGGCCTGCTCGTCGGACGGTGCGTAGGCCAGCCCGCACCGCGCCGCGACCTCGGCGGGCGTGAGCAGCCGGCGCGGCGCCGGCTCCGGCGCGGTGGCCTCGGCCAGGAGCTCGTCGAAGGACAGCTGACCGTCGCTCATCCGGTCACCTGCCGGCCGGGCTCCTGCAGCGGGCAGCTGCGCCGCGCCGGGCAGCGCGAGCAGTGCGAACCGGTGCGCACCTCGAAGGTCGCCCCTCCCATGCCGGTGCCCACCGCCGCGACCAGCTCCCCCGCCCAGGTCGCCTCCAGCGGCACGTCGGCCGGCAGCGGTTCCTGGTGCTGTTCCTTGGCCTTGGCGCCGGTGCCGACCTGCAGCAGCGCGGCCCCTCCGGGGGCGGTGCCGTGCTGCTCGAAGGCACCGGCCGCGACCGCCACCTGGTAGGCCGCGAGCTGCCCGTGCTCCTCGGTGTTCTTCGCCGCGCTCTTCCCGGTCTTCAGGTCGACGACCACGAGGCGGCCCTCGGCATCGCGCTCGAGCCGGTCGACCTGGCCGCGGATGCGCGCCCGCCCCACGACCACGTCGAAGTCCACCTCCGCGCCGACCAGCTCCCGCGGGTTGGCGGCGTGCCAGCGCAGGAAGCGGTCGAGCATGTCGTGGGCGTGCACCCGCTGCCGCTGGTCGGCCCAGCCGGGCCCGAGGTCGAGCTGGTCGAGCTCGGCGTCGAGCACGGGGCGGGCGTCGGTCGCCGGCAGCCCCTCGGCCACCTGCTGGGCCACCGCGTGGACCGCCGAACCCACGGTGCGGGTGGCGTCGGGCGAGGCCTCGGCGCCGACCGCGCCGAGCACCCAGCGCAGCGGGCACCGCTGGAAGGTCTCGATGGCCGACGGGCGCACCCGCACCGGCAGCTCCTCGTCGACCAGCGGGGCGTCGTCCGAGAGCGGCGCCAGCCCCCACCAGCGCGCGGGCGCCGCACCCGGGACGCCCTCGTCGGCCAGCCGGCGCAGCAGCGCCGCGGCGGCGGAGCGCCGGGCCGGCGGGGTGTGCGGGTCGGTGACCGCCCGGCGCAGCTCGGCGACCAGCGCGGGCAGGGTGAGCGCTCGCGGCAGCTCGGTGAGCGGGCGCCCCTCGGGCGACCGCGGGGACACCAGGTCGAGGAACCGGGACGCCGACGCGCCGGCGTCGGCGCCGTCGAGAGCGCCCTCGACGGCGGTCACCACCAGCCGCCGCCGAGCCCGGGTGCAGGCGACGTAGAACAGCCGCCGCTCCTCGGCCAGGGCCAGGGCGCGGCGGTCGGTCGAGGCGCCGTCGATGCCCGCCGCCTTCTCCACGAGCAGCTCGGCGCCCAGCAGCGAGGCGCGCTCCCGCAGGTCCGGCCAGAGGCCCTCCTGCACCCCCGCGACGCAGACCAGGTCCCACTCCAGGCCCTTGGCGGCGTGGGCGGTGAGCAACCGGACCGTCTCGCCGGCGACCGCCCGGGCGGCACCGGTGTCGCCCGGCAGCTCCTGGGCGGAGAGGTGCTCGACGAACGCCCGCACGTCGGCCGACGGCAGCCGGTCGACGAAGCCGGCGGCGGCGTCGAACAGGGCCACGACCGCATCGAGGTCGCGGTCGGCCACCGCGCCCGACGGCCCGCCGGCGGCGCTCGCCCGGGCCCAGCGCGTGGCCAGGCCGCTGCGCTGCCACATGGCCCACAGCACGTCCTCCGCGGTGCCGTCCTGGGCGAGCGCGAACCGCCCCGCATCCAGCACGGCCGCCACCCGGGCGGCCGGGCGGGCGACGTGCTCGGGCAGCGCCTCCAGCAGTGCCGCGTCGGTGAGCGCGGCGGCGAGCGGGGCGCCGCGCTCCGCGGCGTCGATCCCCTGCTTGGCCAGCGCCGTGCGGACGGCGCGGCGGAGCCGCCGCAGGTCGAGCACGGTCGCCCCACCCAGGGCGGAGGAGAGCAGCGCCTCGGCGCCCGGCTCGTCCAGGCCGGCGGGCGCGCCGTCCGGGCCGGGCAGCAGCGCCGCCAGCACCCGCAGGAACGGGGCCACGGCGGGCTGGGCGGCCAGCGGGAGCTCGTCGGTCGAGACGGCGACCGGCACCCCGGCCGAGGCCAGGGCACGCCGGAACGGCCCGAGCACCGCCGCCGTGCGCACGACGACGGCCATCTCCGACCACGGGACGGCGTCGAGCAGGTGGGCCCGGCGCAGCACGTCGGCGACGTAGGCCGCCTCGACCGCGGCCGAACCGAAGACGTGCACCTCCGCCTCGCCGGGCGGCGTCCCCTCCCCCGCGGCCAGGCGGCGGTGCTCCCAGGGGCCGGGGAGCCCCTCGGCCACCTGCCGGCTGATCCGCAGCAGCTCCTCGCCCGAGCGGCGGCAGACGCCCAGCGACACCCGCCCGGCGGCGCGCCCGCCGGTGTGCCGGAACCGCTCGGGGAACTCGACGATGCCCCGCGGCTCGGCACCGCGGAACGCGTAGATGGACTGGTCGGGGTCACCGACGGCGACCAGGTTCCCCCCGCCCCCGGCCAGCAGCTCCAGCAGCTCGACCTGCGCGGGGTCGGTGTCCTGGTAC
The DNA here is from genome assembly GCF_054050795.1 of Blastococcus sp. SYSU DS1024. Classification (NCBI taxonomy): domain Bacteria; kingdom Bacillati; phylum Actinomycetota; class Actinomycetes; order Geodermatophilales; family Geodermatophilaceae; genus Blastococcus; species Blastococcus sp. SYSU DS1024. The sequence continues at coordinate 17,214 of NZ_JBJHAA010000023.1, read as the reverse complement.
TCGTCGACGAACAGCCAGCGGGCGCGCTCGCGCTCCTGGCGGAGCAGCTCGGGGTCGCCGGTGAGCTCCAGGATGGCCTGGCGGACCAGCTCCGCGGGGTCGTAGCCGGAGGCGTCGCCCCGGGACGCGACCCAGAAGTCGCTGACGTTCTCGTACTGCTGCTGGAACGCGGCCGCGTGCACCCAGTGCTCGCGGCCGGTCTCCCGGCCCCAGACGGCCAGGCGCTCGGCGTCGACCCCCCGCTCGGTCGCCCGCAGCAGCAGCTCGCGCAGCTCTGCCCGGAAGCCCTCCGTGCCCAGCGCCGGGGCGAGGTCGTCGGGCCACCGGACGGTGCCCACCCCCTCGGCGTCACCCCGCAGCAGCTCGGCGACGACGGCGTCCTGCTCCGCGGAGGTGAGCAGCCGGGGCGGCGGGTCCCCCCGCAGCACGGCGGCGCGCCGGAGCACCCCGTAGGCGTAGGAGTGGAAGGTGCGGGCCAGCGGCTCGCGGATGGTGCGGGCCACCCGGGAGGTGATCCGGGTGCGCAGCTCGGCGGCGGCCTTGCGGCTGAAGGTCAGCACCAGGATCTGCTCGGGGTCGACGCCGGCGTCGATGCGCGTCGCGACGGCCTCGACGATCGTCGTCGTCTTGCCCGTGCCGGGGCCGGCGAGCACCAGCAGCGGCCCGCCCGGGTGGTCGACGACGGCCCGCTGCGTGGGGTCGAGCACCGGCGCGCTGCTGCGCGGCGGCTCCCCCGGCAGCAACCGGTAGACCGGACCGCCCTCACCCCCGTGCTGTGCCACTCCTCGATGGAAGCACGGGGGTACGACGATCCGGGGACGGGCGGGGCGGGTGGAGCGGGTGGGTCAGGCCAGGGAGTCCAGCAGGGACTGCTCGAGCATCAGGTCGGCCGCGGTGGTCAGCCAGCCGGCCACCAGGAGCAGCGGCCAGGCCTGCTCCCGGTCCAGCGACGCGGTCCCGGCGACCAGTCCCGCCTGGGCCACTGCCCTGCACGCCATGGTGTTCATGCCCATGTGGTCGGCAGCCGGGGGCCGGAACTGGAGTCATCCGCCGGAGAGCTGCCAGGGTTCGGCGGCGATCCGGTCGGCCTCCGACCGAGAGAGGGTGCCCACGGCCACCAGCCGGTCGAGCACGTGGGCCTGCCGGGCCGCCGCCCGCTCGGGGTGCACGAACGGGTCGTACGCGCTGGGCCCCTGCACCAGCCCGACCAGCACCGTGGCCTGCGCCCAGTCCAGCTCGTCGGGGGCCAGCCCGAAGTAGCCCTCGGCCGCCGCCTGCACCCCGTAGAACCCGTGGCCGAAGTACACGGCGTCCAGGTACATGCGCAGGAGCTGCTCGTCGGTCCACGCCCGGTCGAGCTTGACGGCCAGCACCACGGAACGGGCCCTGGCGCCGGCGTCGGTCGCGCCGTCCTCGTACAGGACCCGGGCCAGCTGGTGCTGGATCGTCGAACCGCCCAGGTCCCGGCCGACGACCACCCCGAGCGGCGCCCGCAGCGCGCCGCGCCAGTCGATCCCGGGGTGCGAGCCGAACCGGCTGTCCTCGGTGGCCAGCAGCGCCGCGGCGATCCGCGGTGGCACCTCCCCGGTCGTCGTCGGGGTGCCGCCGTGCTCCGCCAACCGTTCGGCCACCCGCTGCTCGGCGTCGGCCACGTCGGGGGTCACCGCCCAGCCGACGGCGAACGCCGCGCAGAGCAGGACGAGCACGCCGGCCACCAGGCGGACGCCGGCGCGCAGGATGCGGGCGCCGCGGGACCGGACGGGTCGGGACCTCGCCGCATCGGAGGGCGGGGGCTGCTGCCGCGTCGGGAACGTCACCGGGTCAGCTCACCGTGCGGCCCGGTCGGCGCGCATCGCCCCGGAGGGCGATCCCGCACGGTCCGGCGGTCATCCCGGAGGAGGAGGCCGCCGGTCACCGGTCGGGCCAGCCGACGGCCACCAGGTCCACCTTCCCGTTGCGCACCGGCACCCCCTCGCCGGCCAGCAGCTCCAGCTGGCGGGCGCGCACCGGCTCGGCGGCCGAGCCGTCGGCACGCACCACGCGGTACCAGGGCACCGCTCCCCCGCCCGAGCTCAGCGCCCGCGCCACCCTGCGCGGCCCGACGCCCACGAGCCGGCCGATGGCGCCGTAGGTGCTGACCCGCCCGGGCGGGATCTGCTCCACCACGTCGAAGACGGCTTCGTCGACGTCGAGCGCGGCATCGGTCACGCGCCCATCGTGGTACGCCGGGCGACGGCTCAGAAGTCCTTGCGCCCGAAGCGGGCCAGCAACCTGGTCTGCGGCGGCGCCGCCGGGGAGACGTCCAGCGGCGGGTCGAACAGCCCGGGCACGCCGCCCTCCGGGAGCCGTTCGGCGTAGACCAGGGCCGCGGTCACCAGCTCGCCGTCCAGCTCGGTGTCCCCGCCCGTGGCCCGGGCGAGGTCCCACGCGTGCACGGTGAGGTCGGTGGTCATCTCGAAGATGTACTCGGCGCTGGGCGTGGGGCCGCGGGAGAGGTGCACCGTCCGGACGAGCCCCTCGTCCTCGGCGAACGCCGACAGCGCGGCGTCGGCCGCGGACTCCCAGCCCAGCAGCGGGTCGTCGCCCAGGAGGTCGGTGGTGTCGTCGGGGAACCGGCCCTCGATCACGTCGTAGGGCTCACCGGCGAGCAGCGGCGGCACCCACAGCGCCTCGTTCACCAGGTGCGCGACCAGGTCCCCCACCGTCCACCCCGGCAGGGACTCCTCCTCCCACTGGTCCGGCGCCACGGCGTCGACCCGGTCGGTGAACTGGTTCTGGGCACGCTGGAAGAGTTCCAGGAGCTCGACGGGCGAGAAGTCGGACATGGGAGCAGTGAACATGCCGAGGGCCCGGCCCGCCTCTCCTGGGGAGAGGCCGACCGGGCCCCGGTGAGGTGCTGGAACGGCCCCGTGGTGAGGGCCTGGAACGGCCCCCCTCGCAGGGTCCCGGCCCGAGCGGAGCGAGGGTCGGGGGGCGAGGGGGTCCTTTCAGTAGGTCGGCAACGCCTTGTCGATGCGCGTGGCCCACGCCGTGACGCCACCCTGGACGTGCACGGCGTCCTTGAACCCGGCGTTCTTGACGGCGGCCAGCGCCTCGGCCGAGCGCACACCCGTCTTGCAGTGGATGACGATCGGCTTGTCCTGCGGCAGCTGCGCCAGCGCCCGGCCGGAGAGGATCTCGTCCTTGGGGATCAGCTTCGCGCCCGGGATCGAGACGATCTCGTACTCGTTGGGCTCCCGGACGTCGATCAGCTCGAAGTCCTTGCCGGCGTCCATCATGTCCTTGAGCTCGTCGACGGTGATCGTCGAGCCGGCGGCCGCCTCCTGGGCCTCCTCCGACACCACGCCGCAGAACGCCTCGTAATCGATCAGCCCGGTGATCGGCTCACCCTCGGGGTCCTTGCGCACCTTGATCGTGCGGAAGGTCATCTCCAGGGCGTCGTAGACCATCAGGCGACCCAGCAGCGTGTCGCCGATGCCGGTGATCAGCTTGACCGCCTCGGTGGCCTGGATGGCGCCGACGGTCGCGCACAGGACGCCGAGCACGCCGCCCTCGGCGCACGACGGCACCATCCCGGGCGGCGGCGGCACGGGGTAGAGGTCGCGGTAGTTGGGTCCGTGCTCGTTCCAGAAGACCGAGACCTGGCCGTCGAACCGGTAGATCGAGCCCCAGACGTAGGGCTTGCCCAGCAGCACGCACGCGTCGTTGACCAGGTAGCGCGTGGCGAAGTTGTCGGTGCCGTCGACGATCAGGTCGTACTGGCTGAAGATGTCCAGCACGTTGTCGCTGTCCAGCCGCGTCTCGTGCAGCCGGACGTCGATCAGCGGGTTGATCTCCTTGATGGAGTCGCGCGCGCTCTCGGCCTTGGACCGGCCGACGTCGGACTGCCCGTGGATGATCTGGCGCTGCAGGTTGGACTCGTCGACGGTGTCGAACTCGACGATGCCGAGCGTGCCGACGCCCGCGGCGGCCAGGTACATGAGCACCGGCGAGCCGAGCCCGCCCGCGCCCACGGCGAGCACCTTGGCGTTCTTGAGTCGCTTCTGCCCGTCCATCCCGACGTCGGGGATGATCAGGTGGCGGCTGTAGCGGCGGACCTCGTCGATCGACAGGTCGGCGGCCGGCTCCACCAGCGGTGGCAGGGACACGGGTTGCTCCTCGGGTCTTCTCGACTGCGGCCCCGGAGGACCAGCGTTCACGCGGACAACAGCGTGACACGCAGGGTGATTCCCGCGGTCCTCGGCCGGCTGCCGCGGCGGGACCGACCCGCTGTCCTCCCCCGCCGCAGCGCGTCCTCCCTCACCGCAAACCGTGCGGGAGGACGCTCGATGATCAGGTCACCTGATCCCAGCGGAGGCCGTCAGGGGAAGGGCCAGGCGTTCCGGACGCACCCCTGCAGGTCCAGGGTCTGCTGCTGCATCACCGGGGCGAGCTCCCCGGGCCCGGGGCACCGCACGTGGCCGTTGCCGAGCACGTGCCCCACCTCGTGGTTGACCACGTACCGCCGGTAGGTGGCGATGTCCCCCTCGTAGTGCGGGACGGCGGTCGCCCACCGGGCCAGGTTGATCACGGCCCGGTCGCCGTACCGGCACGAGGTGTAGCCGCCGGTGCCCACGCCCGGGCAGTAGGTCTCCATGCTGCCGGGGCTGACCAGGCTCACCCGGAAGTCGAACGCCGCGCCGACGCCCACCCGCTGGAACGAGTGGCGCCCGCCGTTCCCCCAGGACCGCGGGTCGCCGAGCGTCGCCGTGACCGCGTCGGCGAACGCCGCGCCGTCCACGCCGATGCCGTCCTCGACCTCGACGATGAGCCGCTGCAGCGGACCGGTGCCGTACACCTCCGAGCCGCCGTCGACGACCGAGAGGCTGCCCGCCCCCTGCTGCACGTACTCCTCCGCCACCGCTTCCGGCGGAGCCGTCTCCGGCGGGCCGGCATCCCCCTCGGCGGGGGTCACCGGCTCGGCCGGTGGGGAGGGCGCCGGGGCGGAGGTCCCGACCGCGGGGGCGGAGGTGGTCACCGCGGCGGGGGCGGCGGGCGTCGCGCCCGGGGGGTGCAGCACGAGGTCGACGAGGACGGCGACCGTGGCCAGCGCCAGGACGGGGATCGCGTAGGCCCGCCACCCGTGGCGCCGCACGAACCGGCGCAGCCGGCCCCGCAGGCCCGCGGGCGGCTGCGGCCGACCGCGTGCGGGGAGCGGGCCGGGACGGGCCACGGGACGACCGTCGGTCAGACGTCCTCCCACCGGCCGCCTCCCCGCTCGCTCGCTCCGTCCCCCGGTGCGCTCAGCGTCTCACGCTGCGTGGCGCGCCGGCGACAGCCGGCGGGTCCGCCACGCCCCGCCCGGCGGTTCGGCCCTCGACCAGCCCGAGCACCGCCCGCGCCGTCGGCTCCGCGGCCTCCAGCATGGCGACGTGCCCGACGTCGTCGAGGAGCAGGAGCCGACCGTCCGGCACGGTCGCGGCCAGGCGCGGCGCGAGGGCGGGGTCGACGAGCCGGTCGCGCCCACCCCAGACCACGAGGACCGGCATCCGCAGCTCCCGCGCCGCCCGCCAGGCGTTGGCCGGGCCGAGCCGCAGGTAGGAGGTGATCAGCCCGCGCATGCTGCGGGCCAGGGCTCGGTCCGCCCAGGGCTGCTGCCCCCGTTCGTGCATCTCCTGGACCGCCTGCTCCACGCGCTCGGGCGGCACCGCGGCCGGGTTGCCGAAGCACATCCGCACCATCGACCGGACGCTCTCCTCCGGGGAGACGGCGGCCAGGCGGCGCTCCGCGAGGGTCGGCACCCCCGGGACGAGCAGCAGCAGCAGCGCCCGGCTGAACGCCGGCGGTACCCGGTACACGGGCATCGCCGGGGAGATCAGCGTCAGCGTCGCCACGAGGTCGGGGCGCAGCGCGGCGACGAGCAGGCTCACCAGACCGCCGAGGGAGTTGCCCACCAGGTGCACCGGGCCCCCCGCGCCTGCGCCCGGCTGGGCCGCGACGTGCTCGAGGACGTCGACGACGGCGCGCACGTGGCTGCGGATGGAGTACCGCCCGCGCGCCGGCGGCCGTGACCGGCCGAACCCGGGCAGGTCGACCGCCCAGCCGTCGAACCGCACCGCGAGCAGGGCCGCGAGGTCGGTCCAGTTCGTGGAGGCGCCGCCCAGGCCGTGGACGTACAGCGCTCGCTCGCGGGGCGCGTCCGCCGGCGGCCCGTCCTCGACGGGGCCCCGCCACGGCGTGCGCCGCACGAAGACCGCCCCGCCGCGGACCGGGACCTCCTGGCCCGGCCACGGCGGCACCGCGGTCGTCGACGACGGCAGCGGGATCGGGGAGAGCGCGGCCTCGGACATCACCTGCGACGGTAACGCTGCGTGCCGTCGGTCGAGCCCTCCGGGAGCCGCCGGTACCATCCCCCCTGCCATGCAGCCCTCACGCCCCGCCGCGGCCAACCGGCGCACGTCCCGACTGCCGCGCGGCGCGCGTCGCCTGCAGCTGCTGCGCGCGGCCCAGGAGGTCTTCGTCGCGCACGGCTTCCACGCCGCCGCCATGGACGACATCGCCGTCCGGGCCGGGGTCAGCAAACCGGTGCTCTACCAGCACTTCCCGGGCAAGCGGGAGCTGTACCTGGCGCTGCTCGAGGAGCACGTCTCCGAGCTGGCCGACCGGGTGGGCGAGGCGATGGGCCGCACCGCCGACAACCGGGCCCGGGTCGACGCCGCCGTCGGCGCCTACTTCGACTTCATCGACGCCGACGGCGAGGCCTTCCGCCTGGTCTTCGAGTCCGACCTGCGCAACGACGACGACGTGCGCGCCGTCGTCGACCGCGGCACGGCGGTGTGCGTCGAGGCCATCGCGGGCGTCATCGCCGCCGACACCGGGGCCGACCCGGAACGCGCACTGCTGCTGGCCTCGGGGTTGTCGGGGCTGGCCGAGAGCAGCGCCCGCTGGTGGCTGCCGCGGAAGGGCACCGTCTCCCGCGACGAGGCGGTCTCGCTCATGTCCGCGCTGGCCTGGCGGGGCATCTCCGGCTTCCCCCGCGTCGACGGCGAGCCGGCCCCGGACTGAGCGTTCGCTGACGGCGCACCGGTTCGGACGGTGCCCGCGACGGCGCCTGGACTAGCGTTGGGGTCAGTCGCGCGAACCGAGGAGGCATCGCCCACGTGGAAGTCAAGATCGGCGTCCAGCACTCGCCCAAGGAGCTGGTCATCGACAGCCCCAAGACCCCTGACGAGATCGCGGCCGAGGTGGCCAAGGCCATGTCGGGCTCGACCAAGGACGGCCTGCTCACCCTGGTCGACGAGCGGGGCCGCCAGGTCCTGGTACCCGTCGACCGGATCGCCTACGTGGAGATCGCGCAGGCCGACCAGCGCCGCGTGGGCTTCATCGCCGGCACCGGCAGCTGACCGCAGCCGGCCACGAGCAGCACCTGAGCGAAGGGGGCGTCTCCGCTGCGGCGGAGCCGCCCCCTTCTGCATGGTCGTGCCGAGTGGGGCCCGGAGGGTCCCGCGCAGGCCCGACGGACGCGCTCGGCGCACCAGGGGGACGGCACGTGGCCGCGGTGCCGGCCGGAGGCCGACGAGGTGATCGCTTCAGGGGTTCAGGCCGAGGGTCTTCATCCGTGCCGTGTGGGCGCTGGTGATGCGCTCGATGAGCCGGCCGATCCCCGACAGGTCGCCGGTGCCGGACACGATCAGCTCGGCGAGCCGGTCGTGCTCGGCGATCACCGCCTGCGACCGGGTCATCGCCTCCCCCACGAGGCGGCGGCCCCACAGCGCCAGCCGGCCGGCGACCTTGCGGTCGGCGGCGATCGCCGACCGCACCTCGCGGACGGCGAAGTCCGCGTAGCCGGTGTCGGCGAGCACGTCGAGCACCAGCCCGCGGTCGGGCTCGGGCAGGAACCCGGCGATCTCGCGGTAGAAGTCCGCGGCCAGCCCGTCACCGACGTAGGCCTTCACCAGCCCCTCGAGCCACGTGCTGGGGCGGGTGCTCTCGTGGAAGGTGTCCAGCGCCGAGACGAACGGCGCCATGGCCGTCGCAGGGTCGACGCCCAGCTCCTCCAGCCGCGCGGTGAGCCGGAAGTGGTGCGCGATCTCGGCGGCGGCCATCCGCGCGAGCGCCGCCCGGCCGGTGAGCGACGGCGCCATCCGGGCGTCCTCGGCCAGCCGGTCGAACGCCGTCAGCTCGGCGTAGGCGAGCACCCCCAGCAGGTCGGCGACCGCCGTGTTCTGGACCGGTGGCACGGCATCTCCTGGGCTCGGCGACGGTGGTGCCGCGCGCCCCGGACGAGTGACGCACCCGACACCGGGGAGCGCGGCGCCGAGAGGCTAACCGGTGCTCGCGCTAGCATGGGAATCGGCGAGCCTCCGGGCGCGCTCGTAGATCTGTGCGCTGACGATCGCTGGACGACGCCCCCCGGGCTGTCTCCCGGGCCGTGGCGAGGTCCGGTTCCGCTGGCCGCGTCGGCGCAGGAACCGATCCCGCGACAACCGACCCGGGACGGGCGCGAGGCGGCGACACCGCTGCCGCAGCCGGTCCCCAGCAGACCAGAGGCGAGAGTTTGACCTCCATCGAGAAGACCTCCACCGAGACCACCGCTCCCGAGCTGGAGCACGCCGAGACCGGCGCGCCCGCTCCCGAGGAGCTCGAGCAGGCCGTCGAGGAGCTCGGCGGCGCACCCGTCGCCGCCGACAGCCCGCTGTTCAGCGACTTCGACGTGCACCCCGACATCGTCGCCGCGCTGGCCGAGGTGGGCATCCACCGCACCTTCGCCATCCAGGAGCTCACGCTCCCGCTGGCGCTCACCGGCAACGACCTCATCGGCCAGGCGCGCACCGGTACGGGCAAGACCCTCGGCTTCGGCGTCCCGCTGCTGCAGCGGGTCACCCCGCCGGCCGAGGGCGGCGACGGGGTGCCGCAGGCGCTGGTCGTCGTCCCCACCCGCGAGCTGTGCGTGCAGGTCGCCCGCGACCTGGCCGCCGCCGGCGCCAAGCGCGGCATCCGCGTGGAGGCGATCTACGGCGGCCGCGCGTTCGAGCCGCAGATCGAGTCGCTCCGCAACGGTGTCGAGGTCGTCGTCGGCACGCCCGGTCGCCTCCTCGACCTGGCCCAGCGGGGCGACCTGATCCTGGGCAAGGTCCGCGTCCTCGTGCTGGACGAGGCCGACGAGATGCTCGACCTGGGCTTCCTGCCCGACATCGAGCGGATCCTCGCGATGGTTCCGGAGAAGCGGCAGACGATGCTGTTCTCCGCCACCATGCCGGGCCCGATCGTGACCCTGTCGCGGACGTTCATGACCCAGCCGACGCACATCCGCGCGCACGGCAACGACGAGGGCTCGACGGTCCCGCAGACCACCCAGTTCATCTACCGGGCGCACAACCTGGACAAGCCCGAGCTGCTCTCCCGCGTGCTGCAGGCCCGCGACCGCGGCCTGGTCATGGTCTTCTGCCGCACCAAGCGCACCGCGCAGAAGGTCGCCGACGAGCTCGTCGACCGCGGCTTCGCCGCCGCCGCCGTGCACGGCGACCTCGGGCAGGGTGCCCGTGAGCAGGCGCTGCGCGCCTTCCGCAGCGGCAAGGTCGACGTGCTGGTCGCGACCGACGTCGCCGCCCGCGGCATCGACGTCACCGGCGTGAGCCACGTCGTGAACTACCAGTGCCCGGAGGACGAGAAGACCTACGTGCACCGCATCGGCCGCACCGGCCGCGCCGGATCCACCGGTGTCGCGGTCACCCTGGTGGACTGGGACGACATCCCCCGGTGGCAGCTGATCAACAAGGCGCTGGACCTCGACTTCGCCGACCCGCCGGAGACCTACTCGACCTCGCCGTGGGTCTACACCGACCTCGACGTCCCCGAGGGCGCCAAGGGCCGGCTGCCGCGCTCGCAGCGGACCCGCGAGGGGCTGGACGCGGAGGTGCTCGAGGACCTCGGTGAGACCGGCAAGCGGAACCGCCCGGCGGGCCGCGGCGACTCGCGCGGCCCGGCGCAGCGCCAGGAGACCGGCGACGAGCAGTCCGCGGGCGGCGGCAAGAGCCGTCCGCGGCGCCGCACCCGCCGCAGCGGGGAGCCGGCGGCCGCCGCCGACGACGCCCCGGCGGCGGAGGGCGCCGCACCGGGCGGAGCGACCCCGGCGGCCTCCGCCGAGGGCGGGAGCGCCAGGCCGCGCCGCCGTCGCCGCCGCGGCGGTGCCGGACGCGGCAGCTCGGGCACGAACGGCTCCGGCGCGCAGAGCTCGGGCGCCGGCTCCGACACCTGATGACGGACCACCCTCCTCCCCACGCCTCGCACTCCCGGCGCGGGCCCCTGGAGGGTGGCCGTTCCCGCACCGTCGGCATGCCGCCGCTGCGGGTGTGGGTCTGGACGGCGGCCGCGGTCGTGCTGGCCGTCGTCGCCGCGCTGCTCTGGCGCGGTTCGGACGCGGCCGCCACGTCCAGCAGCACCGCGCCCCCGGCCGGTACCCCCACCGGGGTGCCGGCCGGCACCGTCTCCGAGGTGTGGTCCGCCGAGGGCGACCCGGTGCCCGGGGACGTCGTCGCGGAGGGCCGCGTGCTGGTCGGCTCACCGCACGGCGTGCGGGGCCTGGACCCCGCGAGCGGCGTGGAGGCCTGGCACTACACGCGGGCCAACGCCTGGCTCTGCGGGCTCACGGTGACCGACGGCCTCGCGGTCGCGGTCTTCCGCACCGAGGACCGGTGCGACGAGGCGGTCGCCCTGGACGCCGGCACCGGGGTCCGCGCGTGGACCCGGAACGTGAACTTCCGGCCGGAGATCACCCTCTCATCCACCGACCGCATCGTGCTGGCCCACAGCAGCACGGGGATCGTCACGCTCGACCCCACCGCCGGCGGCATCCGCTGGCGGCATGCGCCGCCGGCGGGCTGCCGGCTGCTCCAGTCCGCGGCCGGCGACGCAGGGGTGGCGGTGCTGCAGCAGTGCGCCGGTTCCGCCACCGCCCAGGTGGAGCTGCTGGACGGGTTCGACGGCGACCGGCACTGGATCCGTGACCTGCCGGTGCCCGACGGCGAGACGACCGAGCTGGTGGGCGCGGACCTGCTCGTCACGGTGCGCCTGGGCGACGAGGTGCAGCTGCTCTCCGCCACCGACGGCTCGCTGCTCACCACCCTGGCCGCCGGCCCCGGGCCGGCGGTGCGGGCGTCGGCCACCGACACCGCGGTGCTGGTCTCCGCGGCGGGCACGCTCACGGCGCTCGACCCGGAGTCCGCACGACCGTTGTGGACCGTCCCCGCCACGGGTGTGCCCGGGGGGACGACCGCGGACGGCGCCACGACGCTGCCCGTCCCGGCGTCCGACGGGATCGTCCACCGCGACGCCGGCACCGGCGCCGAGCTCAGCCGGTCGGCGGCGAGCGACCTGCCTGAGGGGGCGGTGGCCACCGTCGTCGGCCCCGCAGTGGTCCTCGCGCTGCCCGGCGAGGTCCGCGGCTACCGCTGAGGCCGCCCCTGCCGCGGCACGCCGGCCGTGCGGGGGGTTCACTGGGGAACATGGTCCTGCCCGGCGGCCCCGATGCCCGACCCGTGTCCCTCGCCATCGCCCCCGACGACCTCCGCCAGCTCGCGCAGCACGACGCGGCCGCGCGCACCTTCCCCGGCGGCGCCGGGCCGCTGGCCGCCCTGGACACCGGGGGCACCGCCGCCCGCGGCACCGTGCTCATGGTGGCCGGCTACACGGGCAGCAAGGAGGACTTCGCCCCGCTGCTGCGCCCGCTCGCCGCGACCGGGTACCGGGTGGTGGCGCTCGACCAGCGGGGGCAGTACGAGTCACCCGGCCCGGAGGACCCGGCCCAGTACTCGGTGGCCGCCCTCGGCGCCGACGTCGTCGCGGTGGCGCAGGTGCTCCGGGAGCAGTCCGGTGTGCCCCTCCACCTGGTGGGGCACAGCTTCGGCGGGCTGGTGACCCGGGCCGCGGTCCTCGCCGAACCGGGCCTGTTCACCACGTTCACCCTGCTCGGCTCGGGGCCCTCCCGCCTCACCGGACGCCGCGCCGAGCTCCTCGACCACCTCGGCCCCCTGCTCGACGCCGGGGGCGTGCCGCTGGTCCACGAGACGCTGGAGCAGCTGGCGATGACCGACCCCAAGGCCCAGGCCGTGCCGGCGCCGACCCGGGAGTTCTACTCGCGCCGCTTCCTGCGCAACTCCGCCGCCGGGCTGCGGGGCATGGCCGACGCCATGCTGGCCGAACCCGACCGGGTGGCCGAGCTGAAGGAGACCGGTGTGCCGGTCCTGGTGGCGCACGGGGAGGCCGACGACGCCTGGCTGCCGCACGTCCAGGCCGACATGGCCCGCCGGCTGGGCGCCCGGCACGAGGTCATCGACAACGCGATCCACTCCCCCGCCGTGGAGAACCCGCCACGCACCCTCGAGGTGCTCTGCGACTTCTGGTCGAGCGCCGAGGTGCGGTCGTGAGCCGGCTGGCGCCGCTGCCCTCGCCCGACGGCTGGACCGAGGAGGAGGACCGGCTCGGCTTCTTCGGCCCCGGCAGCGTGACCTGGCGGATCCACAGCGACCCGGCCTACCACGTCGGCGCCATGGGGGCGTTGATGCTCCAGGCCCTGCACCCGGTGGCCATGGACGGCGTCGCGCGCAACTCCGCGGGCTTCAAGGACGACTGGTGGATGCGGATGACCCGCACCGGTCAGTACATGGAGACGGTCGTCTTCGGCCCCCGCTCCGAGGCCCGCCGGATGGCCGCCCGGGTGCGGGGCTACCACCGGAAGCTGTCCGGCGTCGAGGAGACGACCGGCCGCGCGTACCGGGTCGACGACCCGGACCTGCTCCTGTGGGTGCACACCTGCGCCGTCGCGTCGATCCTGACGACGGCGCGCCGGGCGGGCGTGACGCTGTCGGACGACGAGGCCGACCGGTACGTGACCGAGCAGGTGGCCTTCGCGCACCTCGTGGGGGTGCCGCTGGAGACGGTGCCGAGGTCGGTGGCCGAGCTGGACGCGTACTTCGAGGGCATCCGGCCCTCGCTGGCCGCCACCCCGGCGGCCGTGAAGGGCATCCGGGACCTCTTCCTCCCGCCGATGCCCGGGTGGCTGCAGGTGCTGACGCCGGCGAGGCCGGTGTGGGGCACCCTGGCGGCGCTCTGCTTCGCGCTGCTGCCTGCCTGGGCCCGGCAGCTGTACTCCCTGCCGGGCCTGGCGCTGACCGATGCCGCGGCGACCGCCGGGCTCCGGGCTTTCCGGGCCGCGTTCCTGGCGCTGCCCGACCGGGCGTACCGGTCACCGATCGTGCGCGCCGGGTTCGCCCGCTCAGCCGTGGCCTCGACCACCTGAAGGTGAGCCCCGCTGCCCCCGCAGCGGGGCCGTTCCATCACGTCCCGTCGTCGTCCTCGGGGAGGAAGCTCCAGGGCTCCCGGGCGGGGCCGGCGGCCTGCCCCGCCGGGCAGCTGGGCCGGAAGTCGCACCACCCGCACTGCGTGCCCGGGACCGCCGGGAAGGCGACGTCGGGGTCCTGCCCCGCGGCCACCGCCTCGCTCGCCACCTGGATGTCGATGGCGACGTCCTCGGCCCGCCGGGCGTGGTTGGCCAGCGACCGCTCGGTGTGCTCGAAGGCGGCGACGGTGCCGGTGGGCACGTGGTGCAGCTCGACCCGGGTGCACGGCCGGCGGAGCGTGCGGCGGACGGCGAGGACGTAGAGCGCCAGCGCCTGGGAACCGCGCGCCTCGTCGTCGGTGCTCGGCGTCCGGCCGGTCTTGTAGTCGACGACGACGAGCTCCTCACCGCGTTCGTCGATGCGGTCGACCCGGCCCGAGAGCGTCATCCGCTCGGTCATCGTGCTGACCGTCCGCTCCCGGGCGCGGGGCTCCTCGGTCGGGTCGACCCCGGCGAGGTAGTCGGTGAGCCAGCCGGCCGCCCGCGCCCGCCAGCGGTCGGACTGCTCGTCGTCGCGGAACCCCGCCGGGCTCCAGGCCGCGAGGAGCAGCTGGCGCGCGGCCCCGGGCGTGCGGCGCTCGACGGGCAGGTCCCACCACGAGGAAAGCACCTGGTGCAGCGCCGTCCCGACCGAGTGGTGGGCGAACCGCGGGCCGCGAGGCGGGCTCGGCCGGTCCACGTTGGCGAACCGGTAGCGCCGGGGGCAGTCGGAGAAGTCGGCCAGCGACCTCGGGCTCGCGCGCAGCAGCCGGCGGGGCATGCCGGGCAGGACGCCCTGACCGCCGTCGGTGGGGTTGCGCATGCCGGTCACGGTAGCCGCGGGGGGTGACGCTCCGGGCTCAGTCCCGCCACGGCGCGGTGCCGGTGCCCGCCGCCAGCAGCCGCTCGAACTGCGCCGGGTCGGTCGTGCACGCGCCGAGCGGTGTCGCCTTGTTGGCGCCGTGGTGGTCGCTGGAGCCGGTGACGATCAGGTCGAGGTCGGCGGCCAGCCCGCGCAGGTGGGCGCGCTGCTCGGCGGTGTGGTCGGGGTGGTCGACCTCCAGGCCCAGCAGCCCGGCTGCGGCCATGGCGGCGATGGCGTCGTCCCCGACCACCCGGCCGCGCGCGGTGGCCAGCCCGTGGGCGAACACCGGCACACCCCCGGCCGCCCGCACCAGGGCGATCCCCTCGCGGACGTCGGTGTCGGCCTTGCCGACGTAGTAGGAGCTGCCGTGGTGCAGCAGCCCGGCGAACGCCTCCTCGACGGTGGCGACGACGCCGGCGCGGATCAGCGCCCGCGCCACGTGCGGCCGGCCGATCACCCCGCCGCCGGCGTGGGCGACGATCTCCGCCCAGGCCACCGGGTACCCGTCGGCGGCCAGCGCCGCGACGATCCGCTCCGCGCGGCCGAGGCGCTCGTCGCGCAGCCGGGCCCGCTCCGCCGCGAACGCCGGGTGGAAGGGGTCGAACAGGTAGCCGAGGAGGTGCACGCTGATCGGCGGCTGGTCGGAGGGGAACCAGCGGCAGGACATCTCGATGCCGGGGACGACGGTCAACCCCGCCGGCCGCCCCGCCTCCGCCGCCGCCCAGCCTGCCGTCGTGTCGTGGTCGGTGAGCGCCACGACGTCGAGCCCCGCGGCGCGCGCGGCGGCCAGCAGCGCGGCGGGGTCGTCGGTGCCGTCGGACGCCGAGGAGTGGGTGTGCAGGTCGATCCGCATCAGCGGTCAGCCTGCCGCACACGGGCGGGCGCCACCCGGGGGGCGGCGGTCACGGCTCTCGCGGCGGGAGCTGCGGGATGGGTTCGGTGTCCCGCCGTCCGCCGGTGGCGATCGGCCCGCCCGGTGGCGGCGACTCCGGGTTGCCCTCGTCGTCCCCGGCGCCGGCGCTGCCCCAGTCGCTGCCGAACAGCAGGCCGCTGACCTCGCGGTAGAGGTCGCCGGCGCGCGGCAGGAAGGTGATCTCCGACAGCCCCTGCTGCTGCCCGGCGGACTCGAAGCGGAAGGTGCCGTAGCCCAGCAGCTGGCCGAAGAAGGTCTCCTTCCACGTCAGGTCGGTGATCCGGCGCAGCGGCAGCAGCGTGACCGTGCGGACGATCACGCCCGAGGTGAGCAGCACCCGCCGCCGGCTCACGATGAAGTGCCGCATCCACCACTCACCGACCCGCATGGCGTAGGTGGCCAGCGCGACCAGGACCACGAGCATCCCGACGGTGCTGGTCACCCGGTTCTCCGGGTCCAGCACGAGCAGCCAGCCGCCGACGAGGAGGACCGGCAGGACCTTGAGGGTGGGGACGATGAGCACCGCCCAGTGCCGGCGGGTGACCACCACCGCGTCCTCGTCGTCGAGCAGGTACTTCCGGACGTCCTTGGCGGCCCTGGTCGGGAGCCCGGCAGGATCGGCCACCGGCTCAGACGAGCGAGCCGACGAACTGGGCGAGCGACGACGCCGCGTCGCCGAGCGCCTCACCGGCGCTGCGGACGATCTCGGCGGAGGACTCCGGCGCCTGGATCACGTAGAAGAGCACGAAGGCGACGACCACCCAGGTGAGGACCTTCTTGAGGTTCACCGCCACCTCCGTGGTGTGGATGAGGCAGCCCCGGACGCCGGGCCTGCACGGGAGCCGCCGGGCGCGGCGGACGCGTTCGTCCCATGAGTAACACAGGCCCCACGGCCCACCGGTCCGACGCGCCGATCATGGGCGGCCGGGTCGGTTCCGCGACGCGGGTCAGCGGCCGGGCAGCAGGTGCTCCCCCACCGGCCCCAGCGGCAGGTCGGGGTAGATCCGTTCGCGCAGGTCGAGCAGCCGCAGCTGCTCGACCAGGAGCCAGGCGGCGCTCATCGGCCACATCACCAGCCACAGCCAGACCCCGTAGGCCTCCCCCACGAACGCCGCGCGGTCCTCGCTCGTCGGCACCGCCCACAGCGGGGCGTGCTGGCCGGCGGCCTCGACGTCGACCGAGCTCGGCCCGGAGATCACGTCTCCCGGGTCGAGCCCCGGGAGGCCGGCGTAGCCGCAGCCGACGCCGGTACCGGGCTCCTCGGCCACGAGGACGAGCTCGGCGGCGCCCCCGAGAGGGGCCGGTCCGGCACAGTCGACGACGATCGCCCGGGCGCCCGGCTCACCGCCCCAGGCCAGCCCGGTCACCGCCCAGCCCGGCGGCACCGGGTCCGGGACCCACGCCGGCACCCGTGCGTCGGCGGTGACGGCGGCGATCGCGTCGTGGGCGACCAGGGCGGTGTGGTGCAGCGGCGTGACCGCGCCGTGCAGGTGGCACCAGGCGTGCGCCTCGGATCCGTGGCGGACGACCACTGGCTCACCGCAGCGCGGGCAGACCGGCGTCGCACTCATCGGGGAACACGGTCGCGGGAGCGGCCCCGATCGTCAAGCGCAGCGGTGCTGCCGGCCGCGGCCGGCGTGCGTAGCCTCCAGGGGTGACCGCCGCCGAGCCGCCCGCGGTGCCGTGCGTCGGCGCCGTCGTGCACGACGCGGAGCGCCGCCTGCTGCTGGTGCGCCGGGGCAACGAGCCGGGGCGGGGCCTGTGGTCGCTGCCCGGTGGCCGGGTCGAGCCGGGCGAGACCGTCGACCAGGCCGTCGAGCGGGAGGTCCGCGAGGAGACCGGGCTGCGGGTGCGCGCCGGGGCGGAGGTAGGCCGGATCCGCATCGCCGGCGGCGCGGTCGTCTACGACGTCGTCGACGTCGCGTGCGCCCTGCTGGAGCCCGGGGCGCAGCCGGTCGCCGGGGACGACGCGCTCGACGTCGTCTTCGCGGACGCGGCGACGATCGCCGCCCTGCGGTGCACGCCCCGGCTCGTGGAGACCCTGCGGGAGTGGGGCGTGCTGCCGGGCTGACCGGCAGCACG
>NZ_JBJHAA010000022.1:0-64190 GCF_054050795.1 Blastococcus sp. SYSU DS1024 | reverse complement strand
CACGAGGGACCTCCTGGGGTCTGGATGGGTGCTTGGCGGCTCCCAAACAGAACCCGGAGGTCCCTCCTCACATCAAGACCGATCACTCACCACGCGGTGCACCAACCTGTCCGGGCAGTACACCTAGACCATGCGCAGGACACCTGCCGCGCTGGCCAGCACGGCCGCGATCAGCAGGATGACGGCGAACGCGACCTGTGGCCCGGTGCGCCGGCCGTCGAGGGTGTCCGCGCGCCAGATGCTCCACGCGCCACCGAGCAGGAACCCACCGAGCAGCAGCAGCGGCAGGCCCGCGTTCACCGCCGGCCGCGCCGGGTCACAGCGCGCCCTTGGTGGAC
Source organism: Blastococcus sp. SYSU DS1024 (assembly GCF_054050795.1). Lineage (NCBI taxonomy): Bacteria > Bacillati > Actinomycetota > Actinomycetes > Geodermatophilales > Geodermatophilaceae > Blastococcus > Blastococcus sp. SYSU DS1024. The sequence goes on along the minus strand of NZ_JBJHAA010000022.1, from coordinate 63,852 downwards.
GGCACGTCGGTGACCCGGGGGTCGATCGCGACGGCCGCGCGCAGGGCCCGCGCCAGCGCCTTGAACTGCGCCTCGACGATGTGGTGCGCGTCCCGGCCGGCGTAGAGCACCCGCACGTGCAGGCTGATCCGCGCGTTGAACGCGAAGGACTCCAGTACGTGCTTGGTCAGCGACGTCGGGTAGTCCGGCCCGATCATCGGCGTCATGTTCTCGGGCTCGGCGTGCACGAAGTACGGCCGGCCGGAGAGGTCGACCGCCGCCTGCGCCAGCACCTCGTCCATCGGGATGGTGGCGTCGCCGTAGCGGGTGATGCCGCGCTTGTCCCCCAGCGCCTCGGCGAACGCCTGACCCAGCGCGATCGCGACGTCCTCGACCGTGTGGTGGGCGTCGATGTGCAGGTCGCCGTCGGCCTGGACGGTGAGGTCGATGCCGCTGTGCTTCGACAGCGCGGTGAGCATGTGGTCGTAGAAACCGACGCCCGTGCTGATCGAGCTGCTGCCGGTGCCGTCGAGGTCGAGCTCCACAACGAGCTTGGTCTCGTTGGTCTGGCGCTCGACGCGTGCGGTGCGGGTCATGGGCGTCAGTCTCCCAGAGTCGTGCGGTGGGCCGGCGCGACCTCACCCAGGGCGGTGAGGAAGGCGTCGGTCTCCTCGGCGGTGCCGGCGGTCACCCGCAGCCACCCCGGGAGACCGACGTCCCGCACGAGCACCCCCCGGTCCAGCAGCGCCCGCCACGCTGCGGGCGCGTCGGCGAAGTGCCCGAAGAGGACGAAGTTGGCGTCGCTGGGCACGCTCGTGAGCCCCAGCTCCGGCAGCGCGGCCACGATGCGGTCGCGCTGGGCCTTGACCGCGTCGACGGTCGCCAGCAGCGCATCCGTGTGCGCCAGCGCGGCCCGGGCGGCGGCCTGGGTGAGCGAGCTCAGGTGGTAGGGCAGGCGGACCAGCTGGATGGCGTCCACGACGGCCGGGTCCGCGGCCAGGTAGCCCAGCCGTAGCCCGGCCATGCCGAACGCCTTGCTCATCGTGCGGCTCACGATCAGCCGCGGGCGGCCCGGGAGCAGGGTGAGCGACGACGGGGTGCCGGTCCGGGCGAACTCCGCGTAGGCCTCGTCGACCACGAGCACCCCGGATGTCGCCTCGTACAGCGCCGCGATCGTCTCCAGCGCCACGGCGGTGCCGGTGGGGTTGTTCGGGCTGGTCACGAAGACGACGTCCGGCCGCACCTCGCGCACCTGCGCCACGGCGGCCGCGGGGTCGATGGTGAAGTCGGCGGCCCGGTGCCCGTCGACCCACGCCGTGCCGGTGCCGGCCGCGATGATCGGGTGCATCGAGTACGAGGGCGTGAACCCGAGCGCCGTGCGGCCCGCTCCCCCGAACGCCTGCAGGATCTGCTGCAGCACCTCGTTGGAGCCGTTGGCCGCCCACACCTGGGCCGGCTCCAGCGGCTGACCACCGGCCCGGGCCAGGTAGGCGGCGAGGTCGGCCCGCAGCGCCATGGCGTCCCGGTCGGGGTAGCGGTTGAGCTCCAGCGCCGCGCGCCCGAGCGCTGCGCCGAGGTCGGCGAGCAGCTCGGCCGGCAGCGGGTGCGGGTTCTCGTTGGTGTTGAGCCGGTGCGCGGCCGGCAGCTGCGGGGCGCCGTAGGGCGTGCGGCCACGCAGCTCCGGCCGCAGCGGGAGCTCGTCGAGCGAGGTCACGACCGCTGCCGGACCCGCACCGCGGCCGCGTGCGCCGGGAGGTCCTCGGCACCGGCGAGGGCGTCGATGTGCCGGGCGACGTCGGCCAGCGCCTGCTCGTCGTACTCGACCACGTGGATGCCGCGCAGGAACGACTGCACGGACAACCCGCTGGAGTGCCGCGCGCACCCGCCGGTGGGCAGCACGTGGTTGGAGCCGGCGCAGTAGTCGCCCAGGGAGACCGGCGACCAGGCGCCGACGAAGATCGCGCCCGCGTTCCGCACCCGCATCGCGACGGCCCGCGCGTCGCGGGTCTGTATCTCCAGGTGCTCGGCGGCGTAGGCGTCGACCACCCGCAGCCCGGCGTCCAGGTCGTCGACCAGCACGATGCCGGACTGGCTGCCGTCCAGGGCGGTGGTGATCCGGTCGGAGTGCTTGGTGGCGGCCACCTGCCCGGGCACCAGCGCCAGGACGGCGTCGGCCAGCTCCTCGCTGTCGGTCACCAGCACCGCGCCGGCCAGGGGGTCGTGCTCGGCCTGGCTGATGAGGTCGGCGGCGACGTGCGCGGGGTCGGCGGTGTCGTCGGCGAGGATCGCGACCTCGGTGGGGCCCGCCTCGGAGTCGATGCCGATCAGCCCGCGCAGCAGCCGCTTCGCGGCGGTCACGTAGACGTTGCCGGGGCCGGTGACCATGTCGACCGGCTCGCAGGAGCCGGCGCCGTACCCGAAGACGGCGATGGCCTGCGCGCCACCGACGGCGTAGACCTCGGTGACGCCCAGCAGCGCGCAGGCGGCGAGGACCCCCGGGTCGGGCAGGCCACCGTTGTCCCGCTGCGGCGGGGAGGCCACCGCGATCGACTCGACGCCGGCGATCTGCGCGGGCACCACGTTCATCACGACGCTGGACAGCAGCGGCGCGAGGCCGCCGGGCACGTACAGCCCCACGCGGCGGACCGGGAGCCAGCGCTCGGTGACCGTCCCGCCGGCCGCGACCTCCGTGGTGACGTCGGTGCGCCGCTGGTCGCCGTGCACCTTCCGCACCCGGGCGATGGCCTCCTCCAGGGCCTCCCGCAGCGTCGGGTCGCACTCGGCGAGCGCGCGGTCGAGCGCCTCCTGGGGAACCGCGAAGTCCTCGGCGTCCACGCCGTCGAGCCGGGCGGTGATCTCCCGCACCGCCTGGGCGCCCCGGAGCCGCACGTCCTCGCAGAGCGGGCGGACGGTGGCGAGCACCGAGTCGATGTCGGTGGCGGCCCGTGGCAGCAGCCCGGCGAGCTCCCGGACGCCGGGCAGCGCGTGTCCGCGCAGGTCGATGCGTGCCAGCACGGGGGGCCTCCGGGGGTCGGATCGGTGGTACGACGCGGATCCCAGGGTATCCAGCGACCCACGACGGCCCCGGGGCGGCCGAACGGCCAGGCGGCCAGGGGGCCGTACGCTTCTCGGGATGGGTGAGCTGATCCCGCTGTTCCCGCTGGGACGGCCCCTCTTCCCCGGGGTCGTGCTGCCCCTGCAGATCTTCGAGCCGCGCTACCGCCGCCTGATGCGCGATCTGATGGACCTGCCCGAGCTCGGTGACCGCAGGTTCTTCGGGGTCGTGGCGATCCGGCAGGGCTGGGAGGTCGAGCGGGTGGCCCCCGCGGCGGCGCTCTACGACATCGGGTGCACCGCGCGGCTGCAGCGGGTGCAGCCGCAGTCCGACGGCGGGTTCCGCATCGTGACCGTCGGTGGGGAGCGCTTCCGGCTGCTCGACGTCGTGGTCGGGGACGACCCGCCGTACCTGCAGGCGGAGGTGGAGTGGCTGGCCGAGGAGGAGGCCGCGGAGGAGGCCGCCGGGGACGCCGAGGCGGTCACCGACGGCTCCGGAGGGCTGGCTCCGCCGGCGGACGAGGTGGCCAGCTCGGTCGCCCGCGGATCGCTGGACCTGCTCGCCCACGGGGTCGGTGACCTCTTCACCCGGTACGTCGCGGAGGTGGCGGCGCTGGGTGCCGGCGCGCACGGGGACGGCGCGGAGGCGGCGGTGCGGCTCGCCGCGGCGGCCGACGACCCCACCGCGCTGTCCTGGCTGGTCGCCTCCTCGGCGCTGCTGACCACCGAGGACCGGCAGGCGCTGCTGGCGGAGTCCGCGACCCGCCGCCGCCTCGCCGCGGAGTCCCGGCTGCTGCGCCGGGAGCTGACGCTGCTGCAGACCCTCGGCGCGGTACCGGCCCCGTTGCAGCAGTTCGCCGTCCCGATGACGGTGAACTGACCGTCAGGCCGGCGGTGCGTCCGCGCGGGTGCCGGCGTCGAGCACGGCGGACCCCAGGAAGTGGCAGGCGTTCAGGGCCACCGCGAGGTCCACCCGGTGCGATCGCGCTGCGGGCTGCCGCAGCTCCAGCGCTCGGGACACCCGGTACTTCACCGTGTTGCGGTGCAGCCGCATGATCTCTGCGGTCTCGGTGTAGCTCTCCCCCGTGAGGTAGAAGACCCGCAACGTCTCGCGCAGCACCTGCGACGCATCGTTGTCCACCGCGAGCGGGCCGAGGACCTCGTGGATCCACGCCCGGGCGGAGTCGAGATCGCCGGCCAGCATCGAGGTGATGGCGACCCCCTCGTCACCGAAGCCCGTGACCGGGGTGGTCGTGTGCGAGGCCACGGCGACACGGCGCGCTGCCCGGGCCTGCTCGTGGGTGCGGCGGAACCCCTCCACGCCGGACCCGGACAGCCCCAGGGTGGCCCGGCAGGTCCGGGCCTGCTCGACGAGCCGGCAGATCTGAGCGGTGTCGACGTCTCCCGGCCGGCCCGCGAAGGGCAGCCACGCCCAGGCGGTCTCGCGGTCGACCGCGGTCACCAGGGGCGGCCCCGAGCAGCCGGCCCCCGTCGCGACCTTCGACACCACGGAGGTGAGCAACCGGAGCTCGTCGGGCGCCGGCGCGGCGTCGACCGACCAGATGATCATCCCGAGGTGGTGGGCCGTCAGCCGGTAGCCGGTCTCGCGCTCGAACCGTGCGGGCACCACCTTCTGACCGGCCAGCACGTCGTGGATGAGTGCCGCGCGCACGGTCCCCTGCGTGCTCAGCCACCGTTCCCGTTCGGCCTCGTAGGCCTCGAAGACGTACTGGGAGATCCAGTCGATGTACCGCCCGACCACGGTGGCCATGTGGTGCAGGACCTCGAACTTCTCCTCCGCCGTGCAGTCGAGCGCCTGGACGTCGGGGAACATCTGCTCGATGAAATCGTCCTTGCCGACGCTGTAGGCGCGGACGAGGGAGTTGGCCGGGATCTCCCGCTGCGCCAGCCGGAGGGCGTACTCCACCGCGGCCGTCGTGGGCTGCAGGTGCTCGATCGGGATGTGGTTGGTCAGGATGTGCGTGAGCGTCTTGGTGTTGGCGTCCACGCTGGCCCGGAGCAGTTCCATGAACTGCGGGTCGACGTCCAGGGTCCGGATGTGCCGCGCGATGAGATCGCTCATGTCCCGGGCGATCTGCGGCTGCCGGAGGTCCAGCCGCTGGGCGGCCTGCGAGACCAGCGCGAGGATCCGCTCGCCACCGCCGTCCGGCGCCGGCGACCGGCGTCGCTGATCGCTGCCCGTGCTCATCCCGAGTCCCGCTGCCGTCCCCGTCCGTCCATACCCGACCCTCAGCGCGCGATCCGCGACAGGGCCGACCGGGCGGCGTTGTACCCGCAGAGCCCGTGGGCCCCGGCGCCGGGGGGCGTGGCCGCCGAGCACAGGTACACACCGTCGACCCCGAGGGAGTACGGGTCCAGGGCCACCCGCGGGCGGAACACCAGTTGCAGCGGGTCGTTCGCGCCGGTGACGACGTCCCCACCGACGTAGTTGGCGTTGTGCGCCTCCAGCCCCGCGGCCGAGGTCACGTGCCGGGCCAGCACGCGGTCGCGGAAGCCGGGTGCGAACCGCTCGATCTGCTGCTCGATGGCCCTCGTCGCGTCCCCGGTGTAGCCCGCCGGCACGTGGGCGTAGCTGTACAGCGGGTGGACGTCACCGCTCGAGCGGGTCGGATCGGCGACGTACTGCTGCCCGACCAGGACGAAGGGACGGTCGGGCATGCGGCCGCGGCCGATGTCCTTCTCGGCTGCGGCGATCTCCTCGAACGTGCCCCCGACGTGGACCGTCCCGGCCCGCCGCGACGGCTCGTGGGCCCACGGGACGCCGCCCTGGACGGCGAACTCGACCTTGAACGACCCCGGCCCGTGCCGGTACCGGTTCAGCGCCCGCGAGACCCGCCGGGGCATCCGGTCGCCGACGAGCCGGGCGGCGGCCCGCGGCGCGAGGTCGAGCATGACGATGTCCGGGTCCTCCAGCTCGGCCAGCGAGCCGACGGTCACCCCGGTCTCCACCTTCGCCCCGTACCGGGAGAGCAGGGCGGACACCGCCCGGCTGATGGCCACCGACCCTCCCTCGGCCACGGGCCACCCGTAGCGGTGCGCGGCCGTGCCGAGGGCCACGCCGATGGCCGAGGACGCCGGTGAGCCGAACGGCCGGAAGGCGTGGGCGGCGACGCCGGCGAACAGGGCGCGCGCCTCCTCCGTGGACCACCGCCGCGCGAGGACCGCCGCCGGGAGCAGCGAGTAGACGCCGAACCGGGCGAGCTTCACGGGGTGCGCCGGGACGTGCAGCAGAGGCTGCAGGAAGTCCTCGGAGATGTCGCCGAAGCGCTCCGCCAGCGGGCCGAACAGGCTGCGGTACCGATCGGCGTCGGCCCCCAGGTGGTCGGCGGTCGCCTCCACCGACCGCTGGACGGCGGCACCGCGGCCGCCGTCCAGCGGGTGGGAGTACTCGATGTCCGCCCACCGCCACGTCAGCCCGTGCGCGCCGAGGTCGAACGCGCGGGAGAACGGGGTGTCCACGGCGAGCGGGTGGAAGCCGGCGCACTCGTCGTGGAGCAGACCCGGCAGCGTGAGGGCACTGCTGCGGGTCCCTCCCCCGATGGTGTCCGCGGCCTCCAGGACCGTGACGTGCACGCCGGCGGCGGCGAGGGTGAGGGCGGCAGCGAGCCCGTTGGGCCCGCTGCCGACCACGACGGCGTCGGTCATGCACTCACACTGGCACGGACGACGGGGTGCGGGTGCTCGCCGGCGGGTGCGTATCCCGGGCTCCGCCACGTGACCGTGTGCGGGATGGGGCCGTTGGGCAGCCACGGCTGCTCGGCGACCGCATCGCTCACCTCCCAGTAGCCCCGCTCCACCACGCCCAGCGCCGCGTCGATCACCTTGTACTGCTGGGTGGAGCGGTGGATCGGCTGGGACTCGACCCACACGACGACGCACTCGCCGGGCTCGAAGGCGCAGCGCTGCTGGACGGCGCGGATGGTCTGCTCGTTGTGCAGGTGGGCGTCACCGAACTGCCAGCCCACCAGCGTGGTGCAGACGAACTCGCCCTCGCGGATGCGGTAGTTCTCCATCCGGTCGAGATGCCGCATCATCAGCGACATCAGGCCGCGGCCCTGGCTGTGCATGGTCCGCCAGGCCACCGCCTTCTGCATGAAGATCTCGGCGACCTCCTTGCCGAACGCGCCGGAGAGCTGGTCGATCTGGTTGGGGTTGAACTTGACCAGGTGCTTGTTCAGCTTGTCCTCCGCCTCGTCGCCGCGGAAGGCCCACGTCGCCGAAGCCCAGTTGCCGGCGTACTGCCGCATCGACGGGAGGAAGGAGACCAGGTCCGGCCGCAGGTTGCCCAGGATCGGGAAGGCCACGAACACGGCCACGATGGGCAGCAGCAGCCACGGCGAGCTGATGTCGCCGATGCCGTAGCCCTCACCGGCCGGGAATCCGCCGAACAGCCATGCCGTGGCGAACATGAAGAAGACGTTCCACTCCAGGGGGACGGCCAGCGGGAACGTCGACGTGATGAAGATGTGGAAGACGATCATGCCGACGATCGCCAGCCAGGTGATCGTGGCGTTCGTCGAGAAGAGCAGCACCAGCGGGAGCACCAGCTCGACGACCGTGCCGCCGATGTGCGCGAACGCCCAGGCGACCTTGGACGGCCGCAGGTCGTTCGGGTAGTCGCGGTACAGCGCCCGCTTGAAACGCAGCGACGTCAGCCACGGGGTGTTGCTCATCATCGGCGGGACGACGTTGGTGAAGTGGTGGCCGAACTTCGAGACACCGGCGCCCATCCAGATGGTGACCATGGCGATCTTGGCCGCGATGATCATGTCGACGTGGTTGCTCAGGACGCCGAAGAAGAACAGCACCGCGACGTACTGCTCGGACCGGGCCGCCAGGAAGACGACGCGGTCGCGCAGCCCCATGACGACGATCAGCGCCACGAAGGTCAGCAGGCCCCACTGCGGCAGCAGGCCGGCCTCGCTGCCGGGCAGGGCGTCGGTGCGCACGCCCGGGCCGACAAGCAGGAACACCAGCGTGGCCAGGATGCAGAAGTACAGGCCCACATCGAAAGCGGTGCGGTGGTCACCCGCGGTGAAGGGGACCTTGCCCGGCCACGGGGGCAGCCGGAGCGTGCCCCGCTTCGACCAGTAGAGGAAGCCGCCGATGAACGGCTTGAACTTGAACGCCAGCGGACCGGAGGACGACGCCCAGCCGGTGATCTCGAACAGGATCGTCCAGATGATCAACTTCTGGTAGACGATCGGCTCGCCCCACCACGCCCCGAGGTCGCCGAAGCCCAGTCCCGGCGTCGTCAGCCCGACGACCGCGAACCCGCCGACCACGTAGAAGGCGAGCTTGTAGACGTAGAGCATGTGGTTGGTCTTCGGGCCGCCGAAGCCGTACTCGCACCAGTGGGTGGCGAGCATCCGCATGCGGTCCATGAAGGGCATCGCTTCGAAGTGCGCCGGGTCCACCGGCGGCATGTCTGCGGTCTTGAAGCCCATGGGTTGCTCCTTCGTACGGGCAGGGGTGATCAGCGAGAGGGGTGCTCTCGCTGCTGGTGGGCGCCGTGCAGTGGGGTGCGGGGGAAGCTGTCGGTCAGACCGGTTGCGGCTGCAGCGACCGGCGGATGGCGGGCTTGTCGGTCTTGCCCACCGGGTTCTTGGGCAGGCCGTCGACGATCTCGATCCGCTCCGGGACCTTCACCCGGGTGAGGTGGCGACGGCAGTGCTCGAGCAGGTGCTCCTCGGTGACCCGGGCGTCCGGGTAGAGGCTCACGTAGGCCACGGGCGACTCCCCGAGGACGGCGTCGGGCCGGCCCACGACCGCTGCCTCGAGGACGCCGGGCACGGTGGTGAGGACCGCCTCGATCTCCTTGGGGTAGATGTTCTCCCCTCCGCGGATGATCATGTCCTTCACACGGTCGACGACGGTGAGGTAGCCGTCGTCGTCCAGGCGGCCCACGTCGCCGGTACGCAGCCACCCGTCGACCAGCGTCTCCGCCGTCGCCTCGGGCCTGCCGAGGTACCCGCGCATGACGGTGGGGCCGGCGATCACCACCTCGCCGATCGCACCGGTGGGCACGGGGGCACCGTCCTCACCACGGATCTCGATGCGCTGACCGGGCAGGGCGGGGCCGACGCTCCCGAGCTTGCGCACCCCGTCGACCGGGTTGCACGCCGACGCGCAGGTGCCCTCGGTGAGCCCGTAGCCCTCGACCATCCGGAAGCCGAAACGCTCCTCGCAGCGGTCGAGGAGCTCCGCCGGGACCGGAGCGGCGCCGCAGACGACGAAGCGCAGCGACGAGGTGTCGGGGCGGACGTCGTCGGGGAGGGAGGCCAGCAGGGCGTAGATGGTCGGGACGGCGGAGAAGTACGTCGGCCGCAGCCGCTCCACCTGGTCGAAGAAGCGACTCGCCGAGAAGCTGCCCACGATGCTCAGCTGCCCGCCGGCCCGGAAGGTCGCGAGCGCGCTCACCATGAGCGCGTTGGCGTGGAAGAGCGGGAGCACCAGCAGGCAGTGGTCCCGCTCGGTCAGGGAGAAGTGGCCGGCCATGGTGCTCGTCATCGCCTCGACGTTGGCGTGGTCGAGCATGACGCCCTTCGGCCGGCCGGTCGATCCACTGGTGTAGATGAGCAAGGCCAGGTCGTGCCCCGCCAGGGGGACCGGCGGGAGCTGCGCGCCGGAGCCGGCCACCCGCATGTCGTCGACGGATATCGCCGGCCGACCGGCGGCGGGCGCGCCCGGCCCGAGGTTCACCACCAGCGTGGCGCCCGAGTCGGCGATCTGGTGCTCGGCCTCACTCGCCGTGAAGACGGGGTTCACCGGGGTCACGGCTCCGCCGAGCCGCCACGCAGCGAAGAGCGCCACGAGGAGCTCGACCCGGTTGGGCAGCATGACGGCGAGGACGTGGCCGCGACCGAACCCGTGCTCGGTGAGCTGCCCGGCGAAGGCGGTGATCCGGGCGTCGAGTTCCGCGTAGGTCAGTTCGACCGCTTCGTCCCGCACGCACGGCGCGTCACCGGAGGTCTCCCGTCGCTCCCAGGGCAGGTAACCGAAGCTCATCCGTCGCCGTCTCCTCGGTGGTCGCGCCGTGTGACCCGCACCACGCAGGCCCTGTGACCGACGACACTAGGAACGAAGCGTGGACCTGCCCACGTCCCCAGCGCACCAACTTGGCTCCGGCGTTTGTGCACCGTGCACGGTGCGTCGGCTCAGCGCACGGGGCGGAGCGCACCGGCCCCGGCGGTGCCACCCGCCGGTCGGCCGAGGGCGTCGTCGGCGGCCAGCAGCGCGCAGCCCAGGTACACCAGCAGCGCGGCGAACGGCGCGGCGGCCAGACCGGGCGGGGAACTCAGCACCAGCCCCGTGGTGACCTGGGCGCCGACCTGGGAGAGCTGGGCCTCGGTGGGTGAGGGCCCGAGCAGCTCTCCGACCTGCCAGGCGAGGACGGCCGCGGCCGACGTACCGGCCACGAGGACGACCAGCATGCCCACCCCCCGGCCGCGGCGAACCTGCCACGCCGCGGCGCCGGCCAGCAGCCCTACCCCGAGCAGCACGAGCACGAGCACGGTGTCGTCGGCGATCCGCACCTCCGCCGCCGGCGGGCCGACGGCGACCGGGCCGGTCTCGGTCACCTGGAACTCGGCCCGGGGGGCCAGCAGCCACCAGAGCGCACCCGCGGGCAGGCCGGCGAGGACGAGCCCCACCAGGAGCGTCCGGCCGGCGCGCAGGTCCTCCCGGACCTCCGGCCAGCCCCGCCAGTAGGCGTGCGCGGGCACCCCCGGCACGGGCTGGAGGGGCAGCGGTGGGGTGCTCACCGTCCCAGTGAACAACGGCGGCGGGCACCGATCACCCGCACCCCCGGCCACCGGCTCAGAGCAGCGCCACGCTCGTCGGTCCGAGGAGTGCCTTGATATCGCCCATCAGGGCGGTGCTGGGCTGGACCCGCAGCCCCTGGTCGAGCCGCAGCACCGTCTCCCGGCTGCCGTTGACCAGTTTGAGCCGCACCTCCGTGGTGCCCGGGTGGCTGCCCAGCACCTCCCTCAACCGCTCCACCACCGGTGGGGTGCACCGGGCGGCGGCCATCGAGACCAGCACGGGACCGCGCGCGCCCTCGGTGAGCTCGGGGACGATGACCTCCGAGCCGAACAGCGAGGGCTGGTCGTCCCGCCGGCTGATCCGGCCCTTGACCACGATGATCTGGTCGCGGACCACCTTCTCCGAGACCTCGGCCCACGTCTTCGGGAAGAACAGCACCTCGATGCCGGACTCGAGGTCCTCCAGCGTGGCGATCGCCCACGGCGCGCCCTGCTTGTTGGTCCGCGGGGAGACCGAGGTGAGGATGCCGGCGATGGTGACGTTGGCGCCGTCCTCGACCCCGCCGGCGTTGATCTCGGCGATGGGGGTGTCGGCGTTGGCCGCCAGCACGTGCTCGACCCCGTGCAGCGGGTGGTCGGAGACGTAGAGGCCGAGCATGTCGCGCTCGAACATCAGCCGCTCGCTCTTGGACCAGTCGGCGGTGGGGATGGTGATGTCGAGGGCGCCGGCGAACGGGTCGTCCGCCGCGGCGTCGGCGCCGAAGCTGCCGAACAGGTCGAACTGGCCCTCGGCCTCCTTGCGCTTGAGCCCCATCGCGGAGTCGACCGCCTGGGCGTGGATCGCGACGATGCCCTGGCGCGAGTGGCCGAGGGAGTCGAACGCGCCGGCCTTGGCCAGGGATTCGATGACCTTCTTGTTGCAGGCCACCGTGTCGATCTTGCGCATGAAGTCGGCGAAGTCCTTGAACGCGCCCTTCTCCTCACGGGCCCGGACGATCGACTCGACGACGTTGGTGCCGACGTTGCGCACCGAGGCCAGGCCGAACCGGATGTCGGTGCCGACGGCGGTGAAGTCCCAGGAGGACTCGTTGACGTCCGGCGGGAGCACCTTGATGCCCATCCGGCGGCACTCGGCCAGGTAGATCGGCCGGCGGTCCTTGTCGTCCTGGACGCTGGTGAGCAGCCCGGCCATGTACTCGGCCGGGTAGTTCGCCTTGAGGTAGGCGGTCCAGTACGAGACCAGGCCGTAGGCGGCCGAGTGCGCCTTGTTGAACGCGTAGTCGGCGAACGGGACGAGGATGTCCCACAGCGTCTTGATGGCGGCGCTGGAGAAGCCGTTGGCCTTCATCCCCGCCTCGAAGCCGACGAACTCGGCGTCCAGGACCGACTTCTTCTTCTTGCCCATCGCGCGACGCAGCAGATCGGCCTTGCCGAGGGAGTACCCGGCGACCTTCTGCGCGATCGCCATGACCTGCTCCTGGTAGACGATCAGGCCGTAGGTCTGGCCGAGGATCTCCTCCAGCGGCTCGGCGAGCTCCGGGTGGATCGGCGTGATCTCCTGCTGGCCGTTCTTGCGCAGCGCGTAGTTGGTGTGCGAGTTCGCGCCCATCGGCCCCGGCCGGTAGAGCGCGCCGACGGCGGAGATGTCCTCGAAGTTGTCCGGCCGCATGAGGCGCAGCAGCGAGCGCATCGGCCCGCCGTCGAACTGGAAGACCCCGAGGGTGTCACCGCGGGAGAGGAGCGCGTAGGTGTTCGGGTCGGTGAGGTCCTTGCTGATCTCGTCGAGGTCGACCGGCTCCTTGCCGTTGATCACGATGTTGCGCAGCGCGTCGTCGATGACCGTGAGGTTGCGCAGCCCCAGGAAGTCCATCTTCAGCAGGCCGAGCGTCTCGCAGGTCGGGTAGTCGAACTGCGTGATGATGGCGCCGTCGGCCTCGCGCCGCATGATCGGAATGCTGTCGATCAGCGGGTAGCGGCCGATGATGACACCGGCGGCGTGCACGCCCCACTGCCGCTTCAGCCCCTCGAGCTTGCGGGCCTGGTCGACGACCTCGGCCGCCCCGGGGTCGGACTCGTAGCGGGCGCGGAACTCCGCGGCCTCCTTGTAGCGCGGGTGGGCCGGGTCGAAGACCCCCGACAGCGGGATGCCCTTGCCCATCACGTCCGGGGGCATGAGCTTGGTCAGCTCATCGCCCACCGAGTAGGGCCGGTCGAGCACCCGGGCGGCGTCCTTGATCGCGGCCTTCGCCTTGATCGTCCCGTAGGTGACGATCTGGCTGACCCGCTCCTCGCCGTACTTCTTCGAGACGTACTGGATGACCTCGCCCCGGCGGCGGTCGTCGAAGTCGATGTCGACGTCGGGCATGGAGACGCGCTCGGGGTTCAGGAACCGCTCGAAGATCAGCCCGTGCTGGAGCGGGTCGAGGTCGGTGATGCCCATGGCGTACGCCGCCAGCGAGCCCGCGGCCGAGCCACGGCCCGGGCCCACCCGGATGCCGTTGTCCTTGGCCCAGTTGATGAAGTCGGCGACCACGAGGAAGTACCCCGGGAAGCCCATCTGGCAGATGATCCCGACCTCGTAGTCGGCCTGCTTGCGCACGTGGTCGGGGATGCCGTTCGGGTAGCGCTTGTGCAGGCCCCGCTCGACCTCCTTCACGAACCAGGAGGTCTCGTCCTCCCCCGGCGGCAGGGGGAAGCGGGGCATGAGGTCGGCGCCCTCGGTGAACGTGATCTCGCACTGCTCGGCGACCAGGAGGGTGTTGTCGCACGCCTCCCGCAGGTCACCGGTGAACAGCGCCCGCATCTCGGCGGCGGACTTCAGGTAGTAGCCGTCACCGTTGAACTTGAAGCGGTTGGGCTCGTTGAGCCGCGAGCCGGTCTGGATGCACAGCAGGGCGTCGTGGGCCTCGGCGTCCTCCTTGTGCGTGTAGTGCAGGTCGTTGGTGGCCAGCAGCGGGATGCCGAGGTCCTTGGCGATCGCCAGCAGGGCGGGGCGGGTCTTCTTCTCGATGGACAGGCCGTGGTCCATCAGCTCGGCGTAGAAGTTCTCCCGCCCGAAGATGTCCTGGAAGTCCGCGGCCGCCTGGCGCGCCTTGTCCTCCTTGCCGGCGCGCAGCCACATGTTCACCTCGCCCGACGGGCAGCCGGTCGTGGCGATCAGGCCCTTGCCGTAGCGCTCCAGCAGGTCCCGGTCGAACCGGGGCTTGCGGTACTGCCCCTCGAGACTGGCCAGCGAGGAGATGCGGAAGAGGTTGTGCATCCCCTCCGTGGTGCGGGCCAGCAGCGTCATGTGGGTGTACGCGGCCTTCCCCCGGTTGGAGCCGCCGTCACCCTCCTCGTCGATCAGGTTGTCGCCGAAGTCGAACGGCGCCCGGTCGAACCGAGAGCCCGGGGTGTAGTACCCCTCCATGCCGATGATCGGCTTGACCCCGGCGGCGCCCGCCTGCTTGTAGAAGTCGTAGGCGCCGAACACGTTGCCGTGGTCGGTCATGGCCAGCGCCGGCATGCCCTGCTCCGCCGCGGCCTTGGTGACCTCCGGCAGCTTCGCCGCGCCGTCGAGCATCGAGTACTCGGTGTGCACGTGCAGGTGCACGAACGAATCGGACGGGCTGCTCACAGCGGGTCTGCGCTCCTCACGGGTCGTGCGTGCCCGGCCGGCGTCACGCGGCGGGCGACCGGCGGGGAAGACCGGCAGTGCGTGCGAGGTGGCGCGCACCGGCGGGCCGGTGGGTCGATCCTCGCACTGGTTCGGTTCTACGCCGAGGGTCTGACACGACGTGTCTGCTCACAGTGGACCGATCCGTCACAGCGGCCCCGGCACGGCTCAGGGCAGCGCGCGCCGCATGGTGACGTGCGGGATGCCCGCCTCCTCGTAGACCTCGCCGACGGCCGTGTACCCCTCTCGCTCGTAGAAGCGGCGGGCCGGCAGCTGGGCGTGCAGCTCGACCTCCCGGGCCCCGCGCACGACGGCCTCCCGGTGCAGCTCGGCGAGGACCGCGGCCCCGTGCCCCCTCCCCCTGACCTCGGCAGCGGCGGCCATCCGGCCGATGCGCGCCGTGGCGCCGTCCAGGAGCAGCCGCCCGGTCGCGACCACGCGGCCGGAGACGTCGCGGCTGAGCACGTGCACGGCGACCGCGTCGGCGTCGTCCTGCTCGATCTCGGGCGCGACGCCCTGCTCCTCGACGAACACCCGGGTCCGCAGCGCCGCCACCTCCGGCCAGTCGGCGGTGGTGGCGACCTGGGCGGTGGGGCTGGGCACGACGACCATTCTGGCGCTCCGGGCGACCGGGCCGGTCAGCGGCCGGGGGCCTCGGGCCGTTCGTGCACCGACGCCGGCAGGGCGCTGGCCGGCACGAGCAGGAAGCGCAGGTCGATCAGCGCGTGCAGCAGCACCGGCAGCAGCAACGACCCGGTGTCCAGGTAGAGCGCGGCCATCACCCCGCCCAGCACACCGGTCAGGACGATGCCCGGCCGGCCCTGGTAGGCGTGCGCCAGGCCGAACGCCGCCGCGGCGACGACCACGAGCACCCAGGTGGGCAGGTCTCCGGTCATGGCGGCGACGACGGCGAGGAAGAACCCCCGGTACAGCCACTCCTCGCACACCCCCGCGGTGACGCCGACCAGGGTGAACAGCCGCCGCTCGCTCCCGGTGCGGGGCAGCAGCGCGAGGGTGGACTGCCCGGGCGGCTCGGCGTGCCGGCCGTGGGCGGGCGGGGAATGACCCGCGCGCCGCGCCGGCCGGGCCGCCTCCAGCAGCGCGCCGGCGCGCAGCTGGCGGGTGGAGGCGACGACGAGCAGCAGCACCAGCACGACGACCGCCGTGGTGACCGGCCCGGGCCACTCCCGCGGCCAGACCAGCCCCACGGCCGCGGCGTCCACCCCCGGAGCCGCGAGCCAGACGACGAGGGCGACCACGGCCAGGCCCCACTCGAGCACGAGCAGCCGCCGGTAGAATGAGCGGCGGGCACCCGCGTCGGTGCGCAGCCGCCCTTCGAACCGGCGGTGCAGCACGTGCCCGACGACGGGCTCCCCCACCACCAGGTAGACGGCGACCACGACCGCGGCGAACGCCGCCGGGCCGAAGTCGCCGAGCGCGACCGGCAGACCCGTCACCGCCGCGGGTTCAGGCCTCGGCGCGCAGCAGGGCCAGCGCGCCGGCGAGGTCGGGCGGGTACTCGCTGGTGACCTCGACCCACTGCCCGTCGGCCGGGTGCGGGAAGCCCAGCCGCACCGCGTGCAGCCACTGGCGGGAGACCCCCAGCCGCGCGGCGAGGGTCGGGTCGGCGCCGTAGGTGGTGTCCCCGACGCAGGGGTGGCGCAGCGCGGAGAAGTGCACCCGGATCTGGTGCGTGCGCCCGGTCTCGAGCCGGATGTCCACGAGGCTGGCGGCGGCGAACGCCTCCGTCACCTCGTAGTGGGTGACCGACGGTCGCCCCCCGCTGACGACGGCGAACTTCCAGTCGTGCCGCGGGTGCCGGTCGATCGGCGCGTCGATGGTGCCGCGCGACGGGTCGGGGTGGCCCTGGACGAGCGCGTGGTAGCCCTTCTCGACCGTCCGTTCCTTGAACGCGGCCTTGAGCGCGGTGTAGGCGCGCTCGCTCTTGGCGACCACCATCACGCCGGTGGTGGCGGCGTCGAGCCGGTGCACCACACCCTGCCGCTCGGCGGCACCCGAGGTGGAGATGCGGTACCCCGCGGCGGCCAGGCCGCCGATGACGGTGGGCCCGTCCCAGCCGGGGCTGGGGTGCGCGGCGACGCCCACCGGCTTGTCGACGACCACCAGGTCGTCGTCGTCGAACAGGATCGTCATCCCCTCGACCGGTCTGGGCGGCGGGGGCTCGCCGGGCGGGGGCGGCAGCTCGACCTCCAGCCAGCTGCCCCCGGCGAGCCGGTCGCCCTTGCCGCGCACCCGGCCGTCCACGACGACGTGGCCGGCGTCGGCGAGCTCGGCCGCCGTCGTGCGGGACAGGCCGAAGAGCCGGGACAGGGCCTGGTCCACCCGCTGCCCCTCCAGCCCGTCGGGCACCGGTAGGGCCCGGTGCAGGCCGGGAGTGCTGGTCACGTGACCATTGTGCGGGTCGGGGCGGAGGGGACGGCGGAGCCGGACCTCAGACGGCGCGGGGCCGCTCCTCCGCACCGCTGCGGCTGCCGTCGAACTCGATGCCCCGCAGCGCCAGCACCGCACCCAGGATGCCGCCGCAGACGATCGCCGAGTCGGCCACGTTGAACACCGGCCACACGCTGCCGTCGGGGCCGAACACCGAGAGGAAGTCGACGACGCCTCCGCGCAGGAAGCCGGGGTCGCGGAAGACGCGGTCGATCAGGTTGCCCACCGCGCCGCCCAGCACCAGACCCAGCGCGACCGCCCAGCCGGTCGAGCGCAGCCGGCGGGCGGTGCGGACGATGACGACGGCCACGACGATCGCGATGAGGCTGAACAGCACCGTGGCCCCCTCCGCGAAGGAGAAGGCGGCGCCGGTGTTGCGCAGGTTGGTCAGGTACAGCGCGCCGCCGAGCAGCCGGATGTCCTCACCCGGCTCGATCGTCGCCACGACGACGAGCTTGGTCACGAGGTCGGCCAGGAGGACGACGGCGGCCAGGCTCAGCAGCAGCCGGGTGCGCGGCCGGCCGGGCGGCGCGACGGCGGAGGAGCCCGCGGACGCGTGGTCGGCCGGCTCGACGTGCTCGGACAGCGGGGGCTCCTCGGCTCGGCGGGATCGCGGTGGCCGCGCGGCCATCTCCGTCGACGATAGCCGCGAGGGTCGGTCCCCGGTCGCAGGAGACGGCCGCTACGAGGCGCCGGGCGCCAGCCAGACCGCGGTGTCCGGGGGCAGCAGGTCTGCGCAGGGTTCGCTGGACAGGAGACGGCGGCCCGCACCGCGCAGGTCCAGCGGCTCGTCCGACAGGTTCACCACGCACCGGAACGCCGGTCCGCGATCGAACGCGAGGACGTCGTCGGCGGTCCGCCACCAGGAGAAGTCGCCGCTGCGCATGGCCGGGATGCGCCGGCGGAGGTGGAGGGCCGTGCGGTACAGGGACAGGGTCGACGTCGGGTCCGCCAGCTGTGCGGCGACGGTGGCGCCCGCCCAGTCCGCGGGCTGCGGCAGCCAGGGCTCGACGCCGTCCTCGGTGAACCCGAACGGCGGGCGGTCGCCCGACCACGGGAGGGGCACCCGGCACCCGTCACGGCCCCGGGCGGTGTGGCCCGACCGTTCCCACGTCGGGTCCTGCAGCACCTCCTCCGGCAGGTCCTCCACCTCGGGCAGGCCCAGCTCCTCGCCCTGGTAGACGTAGGCCGAGCCGGGCAGGGCGAGGGTGAGCAGAGCGGCGGCCCGGGCCCGGCGGAGCCCGAGCTCCAGGTCGGCGGCCGACGCGCCGGTGTCGAAGCCCATCGTGGCGGCCGCGCTCCGGGCGCGCCCGAACCGGGTCACGTGCCGGGTCTCGTCGTGGCTGGACAGCACCCAGGTGGCCGGCGCCCCGACCGGTTCGAGGGCGGCCAGGCTGGCGTCGATCACGGCGCGGAGGTGGCCGGCGTCCCAGGGCGAGGCCAGGTAGTCGAAGTTGAAGCTGGTGTGCATCTCGTCCGGCCGGACGTAGCGGCTGAGCCGCTCGGGACCGTTCACCACCGCCTCGGTGACGAACAGCCGGCCGCCCTCGTAGCTGTCCCCGATCCGCCGCCAGCGCCGGAGGATGTCATGAACGCCGTCGACGTCCCAGTGCGGATTGCCCACCCAGGTGCGGGACTCGAACAGGGCCCCCGGTCCGTGGCCTGCATCGGGCAGGCCCGTGACCTTGGCCATCGCGGGGGCGGCGTCGACCCGGATCCCGTCGATCCCCCGGTCGAACCAGAAGCGCAGGATCGCGTCGAAGTCGTCGCGGACGCCCGGGTGGTCCCAGTCGAGATCGGGCTGCTCCGGGGCGAAGAGGTGCAGGTACCACTGCCCCGGCGAGCCGTCGGGCTCGCGCACCCGCGTCCAGGCCGGGCCACCGAAGGCGCTGATCCAGTCGTTGGGCGGCGCCGCGCCGCCCGCCCGGCCGTCGCGGAAGAAGTACCGGCTCCGCTCGGGTGACCCCGGCCCGGCCGCCAGGGCCGCCCGGAACCACGGGTGCCGGTCGGAGGTGTGGTTGGCGACCAGGTCGGTGATGACGCGGAGCCCGAGCGCGTGGGCCTCGGCAAGCAGCGCGTCGGCGTCCGCGAGGGTGCCGAACCGGGGGTCGATGTCGCAGTAGTCGGCGACGTCGTACCCGCCGTCGGCCATCGGCGAGGGGTACCAGGGGGTGATCCACAGCGCGTCGACGCCGAGTTCGGCGAGGTAGGGCAACCGACGGCGCAGACCACCGAGATCGCCGATCCCGTCCCCATCGGAATCGGCGAAGCTCCGCAGGTACACCTCGTAGACGACGGCGTCCCGCCACCACGTGTCCCACCCCGTCGTTGCCGACTCCGAGCCTGGTGAGGTGCTGGAACGGCCGCCCTCCAGGGTCCCGCGCCGAGCCTGCGAGGCGTGGGGTGAAGGGTGGTCCTTCCTCAGGCCGAGGCCGCCGTGGCCCCGCCCACCTGCGCCCCGCGCACGGGTGCACCGTCCCCGGACGCACGGCCCGCCTGCGCCTGCGAGTCCTCGAGCTGCTCGACCCGGTCCTGGGCCGCCATCCGGGTGAGCTCGGCGCCGGCCTCGGCGTCGCGGGTGAGGTTGTCCCCGGTCTCCGGGTCGAACACGTGCACCTTGCGACTGTCGAGCCAGAACTCCGCTTCCCGGCCCTCGCGGATGCGGCTGGTCGCGTCGATCGACACGATCGCCTGGGTGCGCAGCTCCTCGGAGTCCAGCTCCTTGGACAGGTCACGCAGCTGCGCCTGGATCGACTCAGGCGCCTCGTACGGGATGTAGGCGTACTGCGAGTCCCCCAGCCACTCGGTGACGTCGACCCGCGCCCGGAACGTCGAGCCGAGCGGGCGCTTGGCCTCGTCGACCAGTGATGCGTCCTCGAAGTACTCCGGCCGGATACCGACCAGCAGCAGCTCGCGGCCGGCCACCTTGGCGGCGCGGCCGGCGTCCAGCTCGATCGTCCCGAACGGCGTCTTCAGCGTGTTGCCCTCGGGCGTCGCCGGCAGGAAGTTCATCGGGGGCGAGCCGATGAAGCCGGCGACGAAGAGGTTGACCGGCTGCTCGTACAGCTCCCGCGGTGAGGCGACCTGCTGGATCTCGCCCTTGCGCAGGACGCAGACCCGGTCGCCGAGGGTCATCGCCTCGGTCTGGTCGTGGGTGACGTAGACGGTGGTGATGCCGAGCCGGCGCTGCAGCCGGGAGATCTCGGTGCGCATCTGCCCGCGCAGCTTGGCGTCGAGGTTGGACAGCGGCTCGTCGAAGAGGAACGCCTCGGCGTCACGGACGATGGCCCGCCCCATGGCGACGCGCTGGCGCTGACCACCGGAGAGGTTGGCCGGCTTGCGGTCGAGGTGCTCCTCGAGCTCGAGGACGTCGGAGGCCTCGGTCACCTTCCGGCGGACCTCGTCGTCGGGGGTCTTGGCCAGCCGCAGCGGGAAGGCGATGTTCTCGAACACCGTCATGTGCGGGTACAGGGCGTAGTTCTGGAAGACCATGGAGAGGTTCCGGTCGCGGGGCGCCAGGTCGTTGACCCGCTTGCCGCCGATGATCATGTCTCCACTGGTGATGTCCTCGAGGCCGACGATCATCCGCAGCAGGGTCGACTTCCCGCAGCCGGAGGGGCCGACCAGGATCATGAACTCCCCGTCGGCGATGTCCAGGCTGACGTCGTTGACCGCCGGGAACCCGTCGCCGTACTTCTTGACGATGTTCTTCATCTCGATGGAGGCCATCAGTGTTCGTCCCCTCGGTGGGTCGATGAGGTGAGGCAGGTCGGAGCCATGGCGGTCAGCCCTTGACCGCGCCGTTGGTGAGGCCGGCGACGATGCGCCGCTGGAAGAGGAGCACGAGGACGACGACCGGGATCGTCACGATCAGGGCGGCCGCCGCGATCGCGCCCGTCGGGTCCTCGAACTGGGAGGCGCCGCTGAACAGGCCGAGCGCGGCGGGAACGGGCCGGGCCGCCTCGGTGGAGGTCAGGACGATGCCGTAGACGAAGTCGTTCCAGGCGATGAAGAACGCGATGATCGCCGTGGTGAACACGCCGGGAGCGGCCAACGGCACGATCACCCTGCGGAACGCCTGCCACGTCGTGGCGCCGTCGACCTGCGCGGCCTGCTCCATCTCCCACGGGATCTCCCGGAAGAAGGCCGACATCGTCCAGATCGAGATGGGCAGTGTCAGCGACAGGTACGGGAGGATCAGCCCGGGCCAGGTGTCGTAGAGACCGATCTGCCGCCACACGTTGAACAGCGGCGTCACGATCGAGATGACCGGGAAGATCGCCACCGCCAGCGCCGTGGAGAGGATCACCTTCTTGCCCGGGAAGTCCAACCGCGCGATGGCGTAGGCGGCGAACATCGCCAGCAGGCAGGAGATGGCCGTGGCGATCAGGCAGATGCCGAACGAATTGCGCAGCGCGGGCAGGAACAGTTCGCTCGCATCTCCGGTCAGGACCGTCTCGTAGTTGCCCCAGGAGACGCTGGTCGGCAGGAACTGACCGTTGGCGATGTCCGACGGGGCCTTCAGCGAGATGGAGATGATCCAGGCGATCGGGAACAGCGCGTAGACGACGATGATCGCGCCACCGATCCACCACATGACCTTCTTCCGAGTGGACATCGTCACTCCCCCCGCGTCGAGGCCAGATCGACCTTGAATGCCTTGATGAAGGTGAAGGCGATCAGCACCACCACGAGGAAGAGCAGCACCGACACCGCCGAACCCAGCCCGATCTCCAATCGGGCGATCGTCTGCCGGTAGGCGAGGAACGACACCGATTCGGTGCCGTTGGCGCCGCCGGTCATGATGAAGATGCTGTCGAAGACCCGGAACGCGTCCAGGCTGCGGAACAGCAGGGCGACCATGATCGCCGCCTTCATGTTCGGGATCGTCACCCGCCACAGCCGCTGCCACCACGTGGCGCCGTCGACCTTCGCCGCCTCCTGCAGCACCTCGGGCACCTGCGCGAGACCCGCCAGCAGCAGGAGCGAGATGAACGGGGTGGTCTTCCAGATCTCCGCCAGGCAGATGACCAGCAGGGACTGCCACCGGTCGCCGAACCAGTCCGTGTTCTCGGTCACCCCGGGGATCCAGGCGAACCAGGAGTTCACGAACCCGGTGTTGATGTCGAAGGCGAACTGCCAGGCGAATGCGGAGACCACGGTGATCACCGCGTACGGGATGAGGATCGCCGCGCGCACCACCGGCCGGATGGAGCTGAGTGCCTTGGCCATCACCATGGCGAGTCCGAAGCCGAGCACCAGCTCCACCGCGACGGTGACCACCGTGATGAAGACGGTGACCCAGATGGCCTGCCACCAGATGGGGTCGGTGAGGATCACCCAGTAGTTGGTCAGCCCGGTGAACTCCCGGTTGGCCGGGTCGGTGAGCCGGTAGGAGAACAGCGACTCGTAGACGGCCTGCAGGATCGGATAGGCGGTGACCGCCAGCATCACCACGAACGCCGGGCCGGCCAGCAGCCAGCCGAGCTTCCGCTCGCTGCGCGACCGGTCGCTCAGCCCCCGTTTGGGCGCCGAGACCGGTTCGGTCTTCTTGACCGGCGGGAGCGTGGTCTGGGTCACAGCAGTTCCTCCCCTGCCAGGACTGCGTTGATGAGTTCAGCGGCTTCCTCGCCGGTGGTGCCCGGGTCGACCGAGATCGCCGGGTGGTAGACGCGCTGCAGCGCCCCGGAGACCTCGCTGTAGTAGACCGTCTGCGGCCGGGGCGCGGCCGCCTCCAGCGACTCCCGGATGAGCGGGGCCTGCGGGAACTCCTCGAGCACCTCGGGGTCGTCGTAGACCGACGCCAGGGCCGCCGGGTTCCCGTTGGTGAGGAAGTAGTAGGTCTGGTTCTCCTCGGAGACGATGCACTCGGCGGCCTCGTAGGCCAGGTCCGTGTTCCGGCTGAAGGCGCCGACGCCGATGTTGATGCCGCCGTAGGGGGGCCTGCTCTCCTCGTCCTCGACGGTCCGCGGGTAGCGCGCCCAGCCGTAGTCCTCGGGGACGGACGGGTCGAGCGTGCCCGCCTCGACGGCGGCCAGGGCCCGCGGCCAGACGAACGGCCAGTTGACCATGAACGCCGCGTCGCCCTCTTCGAAGTCCGTCACGTTGGCGTCCTCCCCGGCGGTGGAGAAGGCCGGGCCGCCGACGGTCGCCACCGACCGCATCGCCTCGGCCGCCTCCACCGCGGCCTCGGACTCGAGGCCGAGCACGATGTCCTCCGGGTTCTCGGCGGTCTCCTCGATGATCGAGCCGCCCGCGCCTTCGATCAGCGCGTTGATCCAGACCGTGAGCGCCTCCGCGCGGATGCCCTGCGCGGCGATCTGGGTGTCCTGCTCCTGGGCCGCGGCGACGAGCTGCTCCCAGGTGACCGGCTCGTCCATGTCCAGCCCGGCGGCCTCGGCAGCCGACTGCTTGTACCAGAGCAGCTGCGTGTTGGCCCAGAACGGTACGGCGACCAGTTCGTCGTCCCAGGTCGATCCCTCGATGGCGCTCTGCACCACCCCCTCGGTGACCCGGTCGGCGACGTCCCCGGGCACCGGGGCCAGGAAGCCGGCCTGGGCGAACTCGGGGATGTACGGCGGGTCCAGGCTCATGAGGTCGATCGAGTCGTCCTCCGCCGCCAGCCGCCGGATCAGTTGCTCCCGCTGCTGCGAGGATTCGCGCGGCAGCTGCGCCGTCTCGATGGTGTACGCGCCGTTCGCCTCCTCCGTGCAGCGCGCGGCGATCTCCGCCTGCCCACCCGAGTCGGGGTTGGTGTACCAGGTGAGCGTCGAGTCGTCGCCCGAGTCACCTCCGCAGGCCGACAGCGCGGCGACCGCGACGAGCGAGGCCGCGGCACCCGCTGCCCGCTTCTTCTGGCGCTTCCGACCAGGAGCGTTCGGCATCAGTCCTCGCCTCCGTTGGCGTTCCCCCGACGGTGATCACGACGGCTATCGGAGCGTGATACAGCTCACATGGGGTGTCAATTCGAACTGGTCCCCTGGCGGCGATCCGCGACCGGGCCGAGACCGACGCTCCGCCGAGCCTCCCTGCGTGCGGTTACTTCCGCCCGGCGATGGCCGACGGCGTGGTCAGCTCCTGAGGGGTGCGGGGCAGCACGGTGTCGAAGTAGGAGCGCGCGGCCTTCGTCGTACCGACGTCGCGGCCGGCCTTCTCCGACAGGAACCACCGGTGCTCGAGCACCTCGTGGAAGACCTCGGCCGGCTCCAGCCGGCCGCGCAGGTCCTCGGGGATGGCGTCGACGACGGGCTGGTACACCTCGCCCAGCCACCGGTGGCCGGCGATCGTCTCGGGCACCGGGTGACCGGACTTCTGCTCCAGGTAGGCGCGGAAGGCGCGGACGTCGTTGAGCAGCCGCTGCGCCTGGCGCTCCCGCACCTCCAGGCCGGTGAGCCGGAACAGCTCGCGGCGGTTGTGCCCGGGCTCGGCGACCCGGGTCTCGACGCGCAGCCGGGTGCCCTCGTCGGTGGTGAGGAGCTCCACCTCGCCGACGTCGAAGCCGAGCTCGTTGAGCCGCTGCAGCCGCTCGGCCACGCGGTAGCGCTGCTCGTCGGTGCGGAACACCTCCTCGCGGGTGACCTCGTCCCACAGCGACTCGTAGCGCCGCGGCAGGCTGTCGGCCACCTCGATCGGGTCGATGCCCTCGGGCAGCAGCCCGCCGTACCGCAGGTCCAGCAGCTCGGCCCCGACCCGCTCGCGGGCCAGGTCGACGTCGTAGCGGCGCTGGCCGGGCGACAGGCGCGGGTGGCGCTCGACGGTCTCGGCGTCGACCAGGTAGGCGGCGAACGTGCCGGCGTCCAGGCGGAACAGCGTGTTGGACAGCGAGCAGTCGCCCCAGAAGACGCCGGCCAGGTGCAGCCGCACCAGCAGCACGACCATCGTGTCGAGCAGCTGCTCGGCCGACTGGGCGCCGCGCGGCCGGGAGAACAGCCAGCGGTAGGACATCGAGTACTCGAGGTAGCGGGTGACCAGCACCGCCGGCTGCTCGTCGGGCCGGTCGACGCAGATGCCGAGCACCGAGACCGCCGGCAGGCCCTCGCCCTCGAACTGCGCCAGCAGCGCGTACTCGTGCCGGGCCAGCCGCTCGTCGATCTCCTTCAGCGCGTAGACCCGGCCCTCGAGCGCGACGAAGCGCACCACGTGCCGCGAGATGCCGCGCGAGGGGACGTCGAGCAGCAGGGCGTCGTCCCACTCCTCCAGCGGCTGGTGCCACGGCAGCGACAGCAGCCCGGTCGCGTCGGTGGCCGGTGGCCGGAAGAGGTACCGCATCAGGTGCTCCGTGGGGTCCCGGCACGGCGACCGCCGCCCGGTGCCGGTGTGATCACGATGGCACGGAACGCCGACGTCCGCAGCAGAGCGTGCGGGGAGGGGTGCTCCACCCCTCAGTCGGCGTCGCCGGCGCGGCCGGTCTCGCCGCGCCACATCGCCAGCCGGCCGGCGCGGCTGACCGCACGCAGCCGCCGCTCGGCCTCCGCGCGGGACCCTCGCGCCGACACCAGCAGCGCCTGGTCGCCGCGCATCAGCCGCGTGTTCCGGTCGGGCACGAACGCCCGCCCGTCGCGCACGATGAGCACCACGGCGGCGTCCTCGGGCAGCCGCAGCTCCGGCAGGTACACGCCGTGCAGACGCGACCCGTCCGGCACGGTCAGCTGCACCAGGTCGGCGTCCAGCGTCTCCAGCGGGGCGGCCTCCACCTCCACGTCGCGCGGCGTGACGGGGGCGGCGATCCGCAGCCGCCGCGCCACCCAGGGCAGGGACCAGCCCTGCACGACGGTGAAGACGACGACCAGCACGAAGACGGTGTCGAAGATGCCGGCCGCACCGGTGACCCCGGCGGTCACGGGGAAGGTGGCGAGCACAATGGGGACGGCCCCGCGCAGGCCCGCCCACGAGACGAAGGCCTGCTGCCTCCACGGCATCCGGAACCACACGAGGCTCAGCAGGACGGACACCGGCCGGGCGACCAGCAGCAGCGCCCCGCCCACCACCAGCGCGGGGAGCAGGGCGTCGGCCAGCCGCGACGGCGAGGCGAGCAGACCGAGCAGGACGAACAGCCCGATCTGGGCGAGGGTGGCCATGCCCTCGGCGAAGCCGATGCTCGCCGCGCGGTGCGGGAGGGCCGCGTTGCCCAGGACCAGCCCGCACAGGTACACCGCCACGATGCCCGAGGTGGCCGCGAGCGTGGCCGTCGCGAAGGCGAGCACGCACAGCGCCAGCATCGCCAGCGGGTAGAAGCCGGCCAGCGGGAGGGCGACCCGGCGCAGCAGCGCCGCCCCGCCGACCCCGAGCGCCACACCGATCAGGGCGCCGCCGACCAGCTGGCCGACGACCTGCAGCACGATGAGCCACCAGGCCCCCGGGCCGGAGCCGGTGAGGTAGGCGGCGAGGGTCGTGACCAGGAGGATCGCCGGGGCGTCGTTGAGCCCGCTCTCCGCCTCGATGGAGGCCGCCAGCCGACGGGGCAGGGGCAGCCGCCGCAGGGCCGCGAAGACCGCCGCCGCGTCGGTGGACCCGACCACCGCCGCCAGCAGCAGGGCGAAGCCCCACGAGGCGTCGAGCAGCCAGACGGCGAAGGCCGCGGTGATGCCGACGCTCACCGCCACCCCGACGGTGGCGAGGGTCAGCCCCGGCCCGACCGCCCGCCGCACGTCGGCCCAGCGGGTGGTCAGCCCACCCTCGGCGAGGATCACGACCAGTGCGGCCACGCCGAGCGTCTGGGTCAGCTCGGCGTCGTCGAAGCGCACGCCCAGCCCGCCCTCACCGATCGCGAGGCCGAGGGCCAGGTACAGCAGCAGGCTCGGCAGGCCCACGCGGTCGGCCAGCCGGAGCGCGACCGCGGCGACCAGGACGACGAGCGCCCCGACGGCCAGCGCGACGGTGACGGTCGCGTTCACCCTCGGCCGCTCCGCATGCGGTCAGTCTCCCGTACGGCGGGCGGGTCGCCCTCGGTGGTGGCCCGGCCCACCGGTGCGCCGCCCTGGTCGGGGATGATGGGCCCGTGAGCTCACCCGGTCCCTTCGCCGCGCTGCCCCCGCAGGTCGACCTCCCCGCCCTGGAGCGCCGCATCCTGGAGCGCTGGGAGAGCGAGAAGGTCTTCGACCGGTCGCTGGAGGCCTCGCACGGCCGCCCGCAGTGGAACTTCTACGAGGGGCCGCCCACCGCGAACGGCCGGCCCGGCACGCACCACATCGAGGCGCGCGCGTTCAAGGACGTCTTCCCGCGCTTCAAGACGATGCAGGGCTGGCACGTGCCCCGCCGGGCCGGGTGGGACTGCCACGGCCTGCCGGTCGAGATCGCCGTCGAGCAGGAGCTGGGCTTCGCCGGCAAGCCCGACATCGAGCGTTTCGGCATCGCCGAGTTCAACGCCCGCTGCCGGGCCTCGGTGGAGCGGCACGTCGACGCGTTCACCGAGCTGACGCAGCGCATGGGCTACTGGGTCGACATGTCCACCGCCTACTGGACGATGGACCCGGCCTACATCGAGAGCGTCTGGTGGTCGCTCAAGCAGGTGTTCGAGAAGGGCCTGCTGGTCGAGGACCACCGGGTGGCCCCGTACTGCCCGCGCTGCGGTACCGGCCTCTCCGACCACGAGGTCGCCCAGGGGTACGAGAGCATCACCGACCCGTCGGTGTACGTGCGGCTGCCGGTCCTCGACGGTGAGTGGGCCGGCCGGGCCGACCTGCTGATCTGGACGACGACGCCGTGGACGTTGCCCAGCAACACCGCCGTCGCCGTGCACCCCGACGTCACCTACGTCGTCGCGCGCGCCCGTCCCGACGACACCCCGGTCGTCGTGGCCGAGCCGCTGCTGGCCGCCGTCCTCGGTGAGGACGCCGAGGTGCTCGGCCGTGCCCCCGGCCGCGACTGGGAGCGCACGCACTACCGGCGGCCGTTCGAGCTGGTCGACTTCCCGGCCGGCGAGGACGCCCACTACGTCGTGCTCGCCGACTACGTCACCACCGACGACGGCACCGGCCTGGTGCACCAGTCCCCCGCCTTCGGCGCCGACGACCTCGCCGTCTGCCGCCGCTACGGGCTGCCGGTGGTCAACCCGATCGACTCGACCGGCCACTTCCTGGCCGAGATCCCGCTGGTCGGCGGGCACTTCTTCAAGGCGGCCGACCCCGCCCTCGTCGAGGAGCTGCAGGCCCGCGGCGTGCTGTTCCGCGAGATCCGGTACGAGCACAGCTATCCGCACTGCTGGCGCTGCCACACGCCGCTGATGTATTACGCGCAGCCGTCCTGGTACATCCGCACCAGCGCGATCAAGGACCAGCTGCTCGCCGAGAACGAGAAGACCTCCTGGCACCCCGAGAGCATCAAGACCGGCCGCTACGGCGACTGGCTGAACAACAACGTCGACTGGGCGCTGTCGCGCGATCGGTACTGGGGCACCCCGCTGCCGGTCTGGCGCAACGACGAGGACCCGTCGCGCCTCGTCGTCGTCGAGTCCCTGGCCGAGCTGTCGGAGCTGACCGGCCGGGACCTCGCCGACCTCGACCCGCACCGGCCCTTCATCGACGAGATCACCTTCACGCGGCAGGGCGAGGCGGGCACCTACCGGCGGGTGCCGCAGGTCATCGACGCCTGGTACGACTCCGGCTCCATGCCCTTCGCCCAGTGGGGGGCGCCGCACCGCAACCAGGAGCGCTTCGAGGCCGCCTACCCGGCGCAGTTCATCGCCGAGGCGATCGACCAGACCCGCGGCTGGTTCTACTCGCTCATGGCCGTCGGCACGCTGGTGTTCGAGCAGAGCTCGTACGAGAACGTGCTGTGCCTCGGCCACATCCTGGCCGAGGACGGCCGCAAGATGAGCAAGCACCTGGGCAACATCCTCGAGCCGATCCCGCTGATGGACCGGCACGGCGCCGACGCCGTCCGCTGGTTCATGCTGGCCGGCGGCTCGCCGTGGTCCGCCCGCCGGGTCGGCCACGAGACGCTGTCCGAGGTGGTCCGCAAGGTGCTGCTCACCTACTGGAACACCGCGAGCTTCTTCACCCTCTACGCCGAGACCAACGGCTGGGACCCGGCGTCGTCCCCTGCCCCGGCGCGCGAGGAGCGGCCGCTGCTGGACCGGTGGGCCCTCGCCGAGCTGGCCGCGGTCACCCGCGACGTGACGGCGGCCCTGGAGGACTTCGACACCCAGGGCGCCGGCCGGCTCCTCGCCCAGTTCGTCGACGACCTCTCCAACTGGTACGTGCGGCGTTCCCGGCGACGCTTCTGGGACGGCGACGCCGCCGCCCTGGGCACGCTGCACGAGGTGCTCGACGGCCTGACCCGCCTCATGGCCCCCTTCACGCCGTTCGTCACCGACGAGGTGTGGGCGCGCGCGGTCGTGCCCGGCCTGGCCGGCGCCGAGGCGGTCGACTCGGTCCACCTGGCGTCCTGGCCCCAGGTGGACGACGCCGCGCTCGACGACCGGTTGGTCGAGCAGATGGCGCTGGTGCGCCGGCTCGTGGAGCAGGGGCGCTCGGCCCGGACCTCCGCCAAGGTCCGCACCCGGCAGCCGCTGGCCCGCGCGGTCGTGGCCGCGCCGGGGTGGAGTGCGCTCCCCCGCGACCTGGTCGCCGAGGTGGCCGACGAGCTCAACGTCGCCGAGGTGCTCGAGCTCGCCGCGGTCGGCGGCGACCTGGTCGACGTCAGCGTCAAGATCGACTTCCGCGCCGTGGGCCGCCGGCTGGGCAAGCAGGTGCAGGCGGTGGCAAAGGCCGTCGCCGCGGCCGACGCCCCCACCCTGGTGGCGGCCTACCGGGCCGGCACCGCCAGCGTGGAGGTCGACGGCGCCCCCGTGCCGCTCGAGGACGGCGACCTGGTGGTCACCGAGACCCCGCGCGAGGGCTGGACCGTGGCCAGCGCCGGAGGCCTGACGGTCGCGCTGGACCTCACGCTCACCCCGGAGCTGGAGCGGGCCGGGCTGTTCCGTGAGGCGGTCCGGCTGGTGCAGGAGACGCGCAAGGCCGGCGGGCTGGAGGTCAGCGACCGGATCGAGCTGTTCTGGACCGCCGACGGCGCCATGGCGCAGGCGCTGACCGAGCACGAGGAGCAGCTGGCCGGCGAGGTGCTGGCCGTCGCCGTGCACGCCGGCACCGCCGGGGCGGGCGAGGGCGTCGAGGGTCCGGAGGGCTCGCGCTTCTGGGTGGCCAGGGCCGGTTCCTAGCCGCCGCCCCTGCGGGCGCGGGCCCGGTCGGCGAGCGTGCGGTCCGGGCGGCACACCCCGCACGGGGTGAACCCGTCGGCGCGCGCCTCGTCCAACGGCAGCGGGATGCGCTCGTGGCCCTGGAGGTGGACGCAACCGGCCACGTGGTAGCGCGGGTGCTCGTCGACCACCAGGACCTCGTCGGTGAGGTCGACGATGATCAGCAGATCGGTGACCTCGACCTCCTCGACCGGCGGCTCCCCCGTCTCCGGTGCGGCATCCCGGGCGCGGCCGGCACCCGCCGGGGGCCGCTCGCGTCCCCCGGCCGGCCGCTCCTCCCGCGACACCGGCTCGGCGACGGCCGGTGGCGCCGCGGGCGGGACGGCGGTGGCGCCGGTCGCGAGATCGGGCCCGGTCGCCGCCGGGGCCACCTCGGCCGTCGTCGTGGGAGCCGCGGGGGCCGGAGGCCCGGTGGTCGACGCGGTCGCCGCACCGGACGACGGGGCGCCCGGCGCCTCCGTGCGTGCCGCGATCCGCCGCCGGGCCACGGCCAGGACGCCCGCGGCCACGACGCAGGCGGCGACGCACCCCCAGTACAGGGCGGTGATGCCGGTGAGCAGCCCGCCGATGAAGAGCCCGAGGCCCAGCAGCACGAGCACTGCGGCGATCGCGATCACAGCTGGACTGTAGGTCGCGCCGTCCGACGGGCGCCCTGCGGCGCGGGTCAGCCGGGGGCCTGGGTGACCCGCAGCCCGGTCTGCGCGGAGAAGAGGTGCGCCTCCCCCGGGCGGATCGCCACGTGCACGACCTCGCCCTTCTGCGGCGGGCGGCGGGGGTCGGCCCGGAGCACCACCTGCTGGTCGTCGCCGCCGCCCTCCCCCGTGGCCAGCCGGCCGTAGGCGAAGGCGTCGGAGCCGAGCTCCTCCACGATCAGGACCTCGACGGGGATGCCCTCCCCGGCGCCCACGAACTCGACCGACTCCGGCCGGAAGCCCAGGGTGGCGGTGGTGCCGCCCTCGCGGGCGAGCTCCGACAGCGCCTCCCGGGGCAGCTGCACCGGGTGCTCGCCGACCCGGGCGCCACCCTCGGTCAGCGTCACGGGGACGAGGTTCATGGCCGGTGAGCCGATGAAGCCCGCGACGAACACGTTGGCCGGGCGGTCGTACAGGTTGCGGGGGGTGTCGACCTGCTGCAGGACGCCCTCGTTGAGCACCGCGACCCGGTCGCCCATCGTCATGGCCTCGACCTGGTCGTGCGTGACGTAGACGGTGGTGACCCCGAGCCGGCGCTGGAGCGCGGCGATCTCGGTGCGGGTCTGCACGCGCAGCTTGGCGTCGAGGTTGGACAGCGGCTCGTCCATGAGGAACACCTGCGGCTGGCGCACGATGGCCCGCCCCATCGCGACCCGCTGCCGCTGGCCGCCCGACAGCGCCTTGGGCTTCCGGTCGAGGTAGGGCTCGAGGTCGAGGATGCGCGCGGCCTCCTGGACCCGGGTCTGCCGCTCCTCCTTGGGGACGCCGGCGATCTTCAGGGCGAAGCCCATGTTCTCGGCGACCGTCATGTGCGGGTACAGCGCGTAGTTCTGGAACACCATCGCGATGTCCCGGTCCTTGGGCGGCAGGTGCGTGACGTCGCGGTCGCCGACCCGGATGCTGCCGTCGGTGACCTCCTCCAGGCCGGCCAGCATCCGCAGCGACGTCGACTTGCCGCACCCCGACGGGCCGACCAGGACCAGGAACTCGCCGTCGGCGATCTGGAGGTCCAGCGCATCGACCGACGGGCGGTCCGCCCCGGGGTAGACGAGCGTGGCGTGGTCGTACGTGATGGCGGCCATGGGTCCCTTCCTGCGCCGAGCGGTGCCGTCACTCTGGCACGCCGGGGGCGGGTGCGACCACCAGGAGTGCGCCGGCGTCCCCGTCCGGGTCACGGTTTCCTCCCCCGATCGTGCAGCGACGACAGGACACTGTGGGAGCGCTCCCATATGCTGCCCGACGCAGCCGCCGCCGAACGGGCAGGCACCGCTCGGAGGCTGCGCAACCGTTACGGCAACGTTGCCGCCGGGGTGCTCCCGCGCGGCTAGGGTCGCCGGACGGATGTGGCGGCCGCACCTGGAACCGGGTGCCGGGCACGGAGTCACACGATGCGGCGACGCAGCCGCAGGAGTCTGGAGGGACCACATGACCAAGCGTGCGAGAGGCCGTGGCGCAGCAGCCCTGGCCGGCGGGCTGGGGCTGACGCTCCTGCTCACCGGGTGCGGCGCCGACGAGACGTCGGGCGGCGGCGGCGGCAGCCAGGCCGCGGCCGACGCGGAGATCGACTGCGCGCCCTACGAGGAGTTCGGCGACCTGGAGGGCGAGACGGTCAGCGTCTACAGCTCCATCGTCGATCCCGAGGACCAGCCGCACATCGACTCCTACGTGCCCTTCGAGGAGTGCACGGGCATCGACGTGGAGTACGAGGGCTCGCGGGAGTTCGAGGCCCAGCTCGTCGTCCGCACCCAGAGCGGCAACGCCCCCGACCTGGCGTTCATCCCGCAGCCGGGCCTGCTGGCGAACCTGGTCGACTCCGGCGACGTCGTCGCGCCGCCCGCCCAGGTGGAGCAGAACGTCGACGAGTACTGGGACGAGGGCTGGAAGCAGTACGGCACCGTCGACGGCACCTTCTACGCCGCCCCGCTCGGCGCCAACGCGAAGTCCTTCGTCTGGTACTCCCCCTCGATGTTCGAGGAGGCCGGGTACGAGATCCCCGAGACGTGGGACGAGATGATCGCGCTCTCGGAGGAGATCGCCGCCACCGGCGCGAAGCCGTGGTGCGCGGGCATCGGCTCCGGCGAGGCCACCGGCTGGCCGGCCACCGACTGGCTGGAGGACGTCCTCCTCCGCACGGCCGGTCCCGAGGTCTACGACCAGTGGGTCAACCACGAGATCCCGTTCAACGACCCGGCCGTCGTCGAGGCGCTGAACACCGTCGGCGACATCCTGAAGAACGAGGACTTCGTCAACGGCGGCTTCGGCGGCGTGCAGTCCATCGCCTCCACCGAGTGGACCGACGCGGGCAACCCGATCCTCGAGGGCACCTGCTGGATGCACCGGATGGCCTCCTTCTACCAGGCGAACTGGCCCGAGGGCACCGAGGTCGGTGAGGACGGCGACGTCTTCGCCTTCCCGCTCCCGCCCATCGACGGCGGCGCGGCCCCGGTCCTGGGTGGCGGCGAGTTCGTCGCGGCCTTCAACGACCGCCCGGCCACCCAGGCGCTGCAGACCTACCTGTCGACGGCGGACTGGGCCAACGTGAAGGCCCAGGTCTCCGGCCCGGGCTGGGTCAGCGCCAACACCGGCCTGGAGATCGACAACCTCGAGTCGCCGATCGACCAGCTCTCCGCCGAGCTGTTCCAGGACCCCGAGTCGGTGTTCCGGTTCGACGGTTCGGACCTCATGCCCGGCGAGATCGGTGCCGGCCGGCTCTGGACGGAGCTGACCAACTGGTTCGCCAACGACAAGCCCACCGAGGCCGTGCTCACCGACGTCGAGAACGCCTGGCCGGCGTCCTGACGTCCGACACCCCGAGGGCCGGTCGGCCGCCCGGCTGACCGGCCCTCACCACCTCGGACGCCGGGGGATCGCAGCACCCTGCGGTCCCCCGGCATCCGCCGTCGCGGGAGAGGTCGCGCGCAGTGCAGTGGTTCCTCGACGCCACCACCACGGGGCACAAGTTCGCCCTGATGGCGGTCGCCATCGTCCTGTTCGTGCTCGTGATGGGCGGCATCCTCTTCGCCGTCGACCGGCCGAAGCGGGTGCCCACCTGGGTCGTCGTGACCGGTTTCCTCGGCCCGACGCTGATCCTGCTCCTGATCGGGCTGGTGTACCCGGCCGTGGAGACGGTGCGCGCCTCGTTCTACAACCGGGACACCTCGCAGTT
Organism: Blastococcus sp. SYSU DS1024; assembly: GCF_054050795.1. Lineage (NCBI taxonomy): Bacteria > Bacillati > Actinomycetota > Actinomycetes > Geodermatophilales > Geodermatophilaceae > Blastococcus > Blastococcus sp. SYSU DS1024. The sequence goes on along the minus strand of NZ_JBJHAA010000022.1, from coordinate 29,876 downwards.
CGTCGGCTGGGACAACTACGCCACCGTCTTCACCGAGGACAACTTCCAGACGGTCCTGCGCAACACCGTCCTGTGGGTGGTCCTGGTACCGCTGCTCACCACCGGGCTCGGGCTGGTCTACGCCTACCTGGTCGACCGCACCCGGTTCGAGTCGCTGGCCAAGGCGCTGGTCTTCCTGCCCATGGCGATCTCCATGGTCGGCGCCGGCGTGATCTGGAAGTTCATGTACGAGTTCCGCCCCGACCAGCCGGGGGTGAACCAGATCGGCCTGCTCAACCAGCTGCTGGCCCTGGTGGGCATCGAACCGCAGCAGTTCCTGCTCAACCAGCCCTCCAACACCTTCTACCTGATCGCGGTCATGGTCTGGATCCAGGCCGGCTTCGCGATGACGGTGCTGTCGGCGGCGATCAAGGCGATCCCCGACGACGTGGTCGAGGCCGCCCGGCTGGACGGGGTGGGCGGGCTGCAGATGTTCCGCCACATCACCGTGCCGAGCATCCGGCCGGCGCTCGTGGTCGTGCTGACCACCGTCGCGATCGTCTCGCTCAAGGTCTTCGACGTGGTGCGCACGATGACCGGGGGCAACTTCGGCACCAGCGTCGTGGCCAACGAGTTCTACACGCAGTCCTTCCGCCAGTTCAACTTCGGCCTCGGGGCCGCGCTGGCCGTTCTGCTGTTCCTCCTCGTCGTCCCGATCATCGCCTACAACGTCCGCCAGCTGCGGCTGGCCGAGGAGATCCGATGACCACGACCGTGCCGGTGATGGCGCCGGCTCCGCCCGAGGACCGCAAGCTCGGCCGGCCGGGACGGCGCTCGGCCGCCGCGAAGAAGAAGCTGAGCTCCCCGGCGGCCTCGATCATCGCGATCGTGATCGCGGTGCTCTGGACGGTGCCGACGCTCGGGCTGCTGATCACCTCCTTCCGCCCGGAGATCGACATCCGCCGCTCCGGCTGGTGGACGGCGTTCACCAACCCCGAGTTCACCCTCGACAACTACAACGAGGTGCTCTACGGCGGCAGCACCAACTTCGCGCAGCTGTTCGTCAACTCCGTGGTCATCACGCTGCCGGCCGTGGTGATCCCGATCAGCCTGGCGCTGCTGGCGTCCTACGCCTTCGCGTGGATCCCGTTCCGCGGCAGCAACATGCTCTTCGTCGCGGTGTTCGCCCTCCAGGTGGTGCCGCTGCAGGTGACCCTCATCCCGCTGCTGCGGCTCTTCGTCGACGCGGACATCGCCGGGTCGTTCTGGACCGTGTGGCTCGCCCACTCGATCTTCGCGCTCCCCCTGGCGATCTTCCTGCTGCACAACTTCATGAAGGAGATCCCCGCCTCGCTCGTGGAGGCGGCCCGGATGGACGGCGCCGGCCACGTGAAGATCTTCTTCCAGGTGCTGCTGCCACTGCTCACCCCCGCGATCGCGGCCTTCGGCGTCTTCCAGTTCCTGTGGGTGTGGAACGACCTGCTGGTCGGCCTCACCTTCGCCGGCGGCAGCTCCGACGTGGCGCCGCTGACGGTGCGGGTGGCGGAGCTGGCGGGCTCCCGCGGCTCGGACTGGTTCCTGCTCGCCGCGGGCGCGTTCGTCTCGATGATCGTCCCGCTCATCGTGTTCCTCGCCCTGCAGCGCTACTTCGTCCGCGGCCTGCTGGCCGGCAGCGTCAAGGGCTGAGCCCCTCTCCCCCGCTGCGCGCGCCCGGACCGGCCGCAACCGGCCGCACGCACGACGACGGGCCCCGGACCGAGGTCCGGGGCCCGTCGTCGGAGCGGATCAGGCGCTGGCGTGCTGGTTCTGCCGGCCGGCGCTGGCGGGCTCGGCGGAGCCGCGGCTGTCGAGGTCGCGCAGGTGCGACTCGAGGTAGGACCGCAGCCGGGTGCGGTACTCGCGCTCGAACGTGCGCAGCTCCTCGATCTTGCGCTCCAGGCTGCTGCGCTTCTCCTCGAGGCTGCCCATGACCTCGATGTGCCGGCGCTCGGCGTCCTGGTCGAGCGCGGCGGCCTTGGCGCGGGCCTCCCGCTCCACCGTCTCGGCGCGGGTCCGCGCGTCGCCGATCATGGAGTCGGCCCGGTGCTTGGCCTCGGCGACCATCTGCTCGCTCTTGGCGCGCGCGTCGCTCATGAGCCGCTCGCTGTTGGTCTTGGCCCCGCTGAGCATCTGCTCGGCCTGGGTCTTCGCCTCGTTGACGTAGCGGTCAGCGGTCTCGGTGGCCAGCGCGAGCATGCGGGAGGCCCGGGCGCTGTCGTCCTCGCGGGGCTGCTGGACCGGCGGCGGCGGCGTCGGGGCGGCCGGCGGCGCGGGCGCGGGAGCCGGCGGCTCGGGCCGCTCCTCGGCGCGGGCGCCGGCACGGCCCACGCTGGCGCGCAGCTCGTTGTTCTCCTCGATCAGGCGGGCCAGCTCGGCCTCCACGACGTCGAGGAAGGCGTCGACCTCGTCCTCGTCGTAGCCCCGCTTGCCGATGGGCGGCTTCTTGAAGACGACGTTGTGCACGTCGGCAGGCGTGAGTGGCATCGCAGGTCACCTCAGGTCGGACGGCGGGAACAGATACGTGGTGGGACCGGCGGCGGAGCGCCACCGTCCGACGGCAATGACCCGGGGGATTCCAGCGGTCATGCGAGTGCGAGCGTGACGTTCCGGAGGACCACCACCGCGATCAGCAGCACCATAAACCCGAGGTCCAGTCGGATGGACCCCAGGTTCAGTGGCGGGATCACCTTCCGCACCGCCCGCAACGGCGGGTCGGTGGTGGAGTAGACGATCTCGAGACCGGCCGCGACCGCGCCCGAGGGCCGCCAGCTGCGCGCCAGCACCATCACCCAGTCGACGACGAATCGTGCGAAGAGCAGGATGAGGAAGACGAGCAGCACCGACGAGACGATCTGCCAGAAAAGAGACACGGGCCCCGCTCGATCAGGGCACCCCCGGGTGCCGACTCCACTCCACGCCGCTCAGGACTTGTCGGAGAACCCGCCCTCGCGGATCTTCGCCTTGTCCTCAGCGGTGACGGCGACGTCCTGCGGACTGAGCAGGAAGACCTTCGCCGTGACGCGCTCGATACTACCGCGCAGTCCGAAGCTCAGGCCCGCAGCGAAGTCGACGAGCCGCTTGGCGTCGGCGTCGTCCATCTCGGTCAGGTTCATGATGACCGGCATGCCGTCGCGGAAGCGCTCCCCGATGGTGCGCGCCTCGTTGTAGGTGCGCGGGTGCAGCGTGGTGATCCGATAGCTCTTGGCCACGGGTGCGGGTGCCGCCTCGGGCTCGGGCTCGGGGGCCACCGCCGGCTCGCGGGCGGCCAGGGCGGCCGCGGCGACGGGGCCGCTGGTGGTGCTCAGCGCGCGGGCGCCGCCCGGCCCGGACCCGGCGCCGGCCGGCGCGAGGCCGAGCGGACGGGCCTGGATGCGGCGCACCGAGAGCGGCTCGGGGTCGCGGGCCGCCGGCACCTCGGCGGGAGCGGGCTCGTCGTCGGCGTACCCGTCGGCGTAGTCGTCGTCATCGGCGTACCCGCGATCGGCGTAGCCCTCGCCGTAGCGGTCCTCGTCGTACCGGCCGTAGCGACGGTCGCGGTCGAGCTCGTCCGACGGGCGGGCGTCGTACCGGCCGTAGCCGCGGGGGTCGTCGTCCTCGACGAGCCCCAGGTAGATCCCCATCCTCCGCATGGTTCCGGCCATCGGACCTCCCCCTCTGCTGGTGTCCTCAGCGTCGCGTCTGCACGGTCGTCGTCACATCGTCCCCGTCCGCCCGGTGCTCGAGCGGCTCGTGTGACTGCTGTGACTCGCGTGGCTGGTGTTCCTCGAACTCACCGCAGGGTAGGGGGCGGGCACCGAACAAGGCGGTTCCGACACGCACGATCGTCGCGCCGGCCGCGACCGCGTCCTCCAGGTCGGCGCTCATCCCCGCGGAGACCTCCACCGCCTGCGGGTGGTCGGCGCGCAGGCGGTCGGCCAGGGCCGCCAGCCGGGCGAACGCGGGCGCCGGTCGTTCGCCCCGAGGAGCCACGGCCATGAGCCCGCGCAGCCGCAGCCCGGGCGACGACGCGGCGAGGTCGGCGAGCGCGGGCACCTCCTCCGGGCGCGCCCCGCCACGCGCGGCGGTCTGCCCCTCGGGCCCGCCGAGGTCCACCTGGACGAGCACGTCCACCGGCCGACCGATCTCCTGGCCGGCGCGGTCCAGCGTCGCGGCCAGGGCGGCGCGGTCCAGCGAGTGGACGACCGCCCCGGTCCGGGCCACCGCGGCCGCCTTGTTGCGCTGCAGCTGGCCGACGACGTGCCACCGCAGCTCCACGTCGGCGAGCGCCCCGGCCTTCCCCAGCAGCTCCTGCACGCGGTTCTCGCCGAAGTCCCGCTGGCCGAGCGCGGCGAGCGCGCGCACGTCGTCCGCGGGCCAGGTCTTGCTCACCGCGAGGAGGGAGACGGTCGCGGGGTCGCGCCCGGCGGCCCGGGCGGCCCGGTCGATGCGGGCGCGTACCGCGCGCAGGTTCTCCTCGAGCGTGGCCACGATGCCGATCCTCCCCGACGCCGGCCCCCGAGGAGGGGCCGGCCGTCAGTCCAGCCAGACCAGACCGGCCTGGCGGCCGGTGACGCCGTCGCGCCGGTAGGAGAAGAGGGTGGGGTCCTCGACGGTGCAGCGCGGATCCTGCACCACCTCCGGGATGCCGGCGCGGCGGAGGACCTCCTCCACCCCGGCCCGGAGATCGAGTCCGGGAGTGCCCGAGCGGGTGCGCACCGCGGCGGCCGGCGCGACCCGCGCGACGTCGGCCTGCATCGCCTCGGGCACCTCGTAGCACGCGCCGCAGACCGCGGGGCCGAGCAGCGCGGTCACGTGCCGGGCGCGGGCGCCCAGGCTCGCCATGGCCGACAGCGCCGCGGGCAGCACGCCCTGCCGGACCCCCTCGCGGCCGGCGTGGACGGCCGCGACGACGCCGGTCTCGTGGTCGGCCAGCAGCACCGGCACGCAGTCGGCGACCAGCACGGCGAGCACCAGCCCTGGAGTGGCGGTGACGAGGGCGTCGGTGGCGGCGACCGGTCGGTCCTGCGGCCCGTCGACGACGGCCACGCCGGTTCCGTGGACCTGGTCCATCCAGACCAGGTGGTCCTGCGGCACGCCGAGCTCCCGGGCCACGCGGGCCCGGTTGGCCGCGACGTCCCCCGGGTCGTCACCGACGTGTGACCCCAGGTTGAAGGAGTCGTACGGAGAACCGGAGCGGCCGCCCCGCCGGTCGGTGACGACCCTGCGGGGTCGCACCGCCGACGGAGCGGCCGGGTTGTTGCTCATCGGGTCAGACCTTACGGCGTGGCGGGCCGGTGGAACCGCCCCCTGCCGGGCCCCTAGCCCTTGAGGAACTCCGGGATGTCCAGCTCCTCCTCGAAGTCCTCGTTCGACAGCGGACGGCGGCCGTTCGCGGCCGGCCCGGGCATGGGCGGCAGCGGCGGGACGGTCAGCCCGCCTCCCGCAGCCGGCCGGCCGGCGGAGGCCGACGGCGCCTGCGGGGCGAGCCGCTCACCGGTGGCCGGCGGGGCGGCCGGGGCGGGCGCCGAACCGGTCGCCGGCGCCGCGGCGGGCGGCGGGGCGGTGGCGACCGGCGGGGCGGCCACCGGCCGGCGGGGCGCCGAGAACGGCGAGGCGCCGCCGGTGGACACCGGAGGCGCCTGGACCGCACCGGTCGTCGCGGCCCCGTCCTTGCGCGTGTTGGGCCGGCCGCCGTCGAAGCCCGCGGCGATCACGGTCACGCGCACCTCGTCCCCGAGCGCGTCGTCGATGACCGCCCCGAAGATGATGTTGGCGTCCGGGTGCGCGGCGTCACTGACCAGCGACGCCGCCTCGTTGATCTCGAAGAGGCCGAGGTCCGACCCGCCGGAGATCGACAGCAGGACGCCGTGCGCGCCCTCCATCGAGGCCTCCAGCAGGGGTGAGGCGATCGCCTGCTCGGCGGCCAGCAGGGCGCGGTTGTCGCCGCGCGCGCTGCCGATGCCCATCAGCGCCGAGCCCGCGCCGGACATGACCGACTTGACGTCGGCGAAGTCCAGGTTGATCAGGCCGGGCGTGGTGATCAGGTCGGTGATGCCCTGGACACCGGAGAGCAGCACCTGGTCGGCGGTCCGGAACGCGTCCATGACGCTGACGTTCCGGTCACCCAGCTGCAGCAGCCGGTCGTTCGGGATGACGATGAGCGTGTCGCACTCGTTGCGCAGCTCCTCGATGCCCGACTCGGCCTGCACGGCGCGCCGCTTGCCCTCGAAGGCGAACGGGCGGGTGACCACGCCGATGGTCAGCGCGCCGAGCTTGCGCGCGATGGAGGCCACGACGGGGGCGCCACCGGTGCCGGTGCCACCACCCTCGCCCGCCGTCACGAAGACCATGTCGGCGCCCTTGAGCACCTCCTCGATCTCCTCGCGGTGGTCCTCGGCGGCCTGCCGGCCGACATCGGGCTGCGCGCCCGCGCCCAGCCCGCGGGTGAGCTCGCGGCCGACGTCGAGCTTGACGTCGGCGTCGCTCATCAGCAGCGCCTGCGCATCGGTGTTGATCGCGATGAACTCGACCCCCTTGAGGCCGACTTCGATCATGCGATTGACCGCGTTCACCCCGCCGCCGCCGATGCCGACGACCTTGATGACCGCTAGATAGTTGTGCGGAGGTGTCATGCGGCGCTCCCCAACTGGACCCTCATCCTCAAGTTCAGCCTTACAGTTATGTCAACTCGGTCGACGGGGATGAAGTTAGGTGGGTGCCGAACGGCGCTACAAGCACCCTCATCGGGTCGGCGTGTCGGTGGGCCCGGATCGCACCAGGCTCCGAGGACCCAACCGTCACATCTGTACCACTGACCGTGACGGCTCGCCCTGGAAATGTCTCATCCCGTGATGCAGGGACGGCCGCGCCGCGTGAGCAGAAAGATCCGGGGCCGGAGCGCGTGTCGGGCGTGTCGCGCCGACCGGCGTGTCGTCGTCCCGGCTCCGCCGAGCCGCTGCGCAGCCGCCCGACGACGGTCCGCCACCGGCGCCCGCTGTGGTCAGCGCAGGACGACGGCGTCCGGTGCGCTGACGTCGACCAGCTCGGCCGGCTGGAGCTCCCCGGCGGCGATCCGGTCCAGCAGCGCGACGAGCACCTCGCCCTTGGTGGCCGGCTCCTCGGCTCCGCCCCAGACCACCACCGTGCCGTCGGTCAGCGCGAGGGTGATCGACTCCGCGTCCGGGGCGGCGACCTCGACGACGTCCTCGCGCAGCCGGCCGGGCAGCGCGCCGATCGCGGCCAGCCCGGCCCGGGTCGCGGGGTCGTCCGGCCCCGGGTCGGTCACGACCAGCGGCACCACCCCGCGGGGCGCGGCGCCGGTGAGGCTGTCGAACAGGATCCCGTCCGCGTCGACCAGCGACCGCCGGCCGGGCGGGCCGACGACGGCCACCGGCACCCGCTCGGCCACGGTGACGACGATCCGGTCGGGCCACCCGCGCGCCGCCTGGACGTCGCGGACCTGCGGCAACCGGGACACGCGGTCCTCCACGGCGCCCAGGTCGACCCGCAGCAGCGGGACGCCCTCGGGCACCCGCGCCACCTCTCGCACCCGGTCGGCCGACAGCGTCGCCGTCCCGTCCACCTGCACCGCGCGGACCGCCAGCACCGGGCCCAGCCACAGCAGCCAGCAGAGCCCGGCCACGACCGTCACCGCCGCCGCGACTTGCAGGGACCGCCGACGGCGGGTGCTCCGCCGCGACGGTCGGCGGTCGGGCAGCGGGGAGACCCGGGCGCCGCGGCGCTCGGTCGGCCGGCGGTCGGAGGGCCGGCGTTCGGCTCCGCCGCGGCTGCGCCGCGTCCGGTCACGGGTGGTGCTGCCGGTGCGGTTCACCGTCCGGTGTCCGCCGCGTCGCCCTCCCCGGCCGGCCCCTCCGCGGCGCGCAACGCGTCGAGCACCTCGGGCCCCACCATGGACACGTCCCCCGCGCCCATCGTCATGACCAGGTCCCCGGGACGGGCCCGGGCCGCCAGCGCCGGCCCGGCGGCCGACCAGGACGGTTCGAAGTGCACCTGCTCGGCGGGCAGCGGCACCGCGTCGGCCACCATCGCCCCGGTCACTCCCGGCACCGGGTCCTCCCGGGCGCCGTAGACGTCCATGACCACGACCTCGTCGGCGAGGCCCAGCGCCGCGCCGAAGCCCTCGGCGAACTCCTGGGTCCGGCTGTAGAGGTGCGGCTGGAAGGCCACCACCAGCCGCCCCTCCCCCGCCACCGCCCGGGCGGCGCGCAGCTGCGCCGCGACCTCGGTCGGGTGGTGGGCGTAGTCGTCGTAGACCCGCACGCCCCCGGCGGTCCCCTTCAGCTCGAACCTGCGGTGCACGCCGCCGAACCGGCCCAGCCCCTCGATCAGGCCCTTCGCCGGCAGCCCCAGCTCCAGGCCGGCGAGCAGCGCCGCCGCGCTGTTGCGCGCCATGTGCTCGCCGGGCACCCCGATCTGCACCCGGCCGAGCTCGGTGCCGTCCACGAACGCCGTGTAGGTCGTGTGCTCGCGGCCGACCGCCAGGTCGACCAGCCGCAGGTCGGCGTCCTCGGCCGTGCCGTAGGTGCGCACCCGCGCCGGGGCGGGCACCGACCGCAACCGGGCAGCGCCCGGGTCGTCGGCGCAGAGCACCACGAAGCCGCCGGGGTCGACGGTGTGCAGGAACTGGTCGAAGGCGGTCTCCACCGCGGCCAGGTCGCCGTAGTTGTCCAGGTGGTCGGCCTCGACGTTGGTGACGATCGCGGCGAAGGGCGACAGGAGGAGGAACGACCGGTCGCTCTCGTCGGCCTCGGCGACGAAGACGTCGCCCTCCCCCGCGTGCGCGTTGCTGCCCGACTCGTTGAGGTTGCCGCCGATCGCGAAGGAGGCGTCGACCCCGCAGGCCTGGACGGCGACGGTGAGCATCGAGGTGGTCGAGGTCTTCCCGTGCGTGCCGGCGACGGCGACGCTGCGCCGCCCGGCCATCACCGCAGCCAGGGCGACCGCTCGGGGCAGGACGCGCAGGCCCCGCTCCCGGGCGGCGGCGAGCTCGGGGTTGTCCGCCCGGATCGCCGTGGAGACGACGACGGTGTCGGCGTCGCCGACGTGCGCGCCGTCGTGCCCCAGCTCCACCCGCGCGCCCAGGGCACGCAGCGCGAGCAGGGTGGGGCTGTCCCGGCGGTCGGAGCCGGAGACCGGGACCCCGCGGGCGAGCAGGATCCGGGCGATGCCGCTCATGCCGGCCCCCCCGATCCCGATGAAGTGCACGGCCCCCAGCTCGGGCAGGGACGGGACCGGGCCGGTCCAGGCCGCGACGGAGTGGGCAGTCATGCGCTCGCCACCTCGCAGACGATGTCGGCCAGTCGCTCGTCGGCGTCGGGCACGCCGGCCGCGGCGGCGTGCCGGGCCAGCCCGGCCAGGGCGGTCGGGTCGGTGAGCAGCGGCAGCAGGGTGCCGGCGATCCACCCGGGGTCGAGGTCGGCGTCCTCCACCAGGAGTCCGCCGCCGGCCTCGATCACCGGCAGTGCGTTGCGCCGCTGCTCGCCGTTGCCGATGGGCAGCGGGACGAACGCCGCGGGCAGCCCGACGGCGGAGAGCTCTGCCACGGTGACCGCACCGGAGCGGCACAGCGCCAGGTCGGCGGCGGCGTACGCGAGGTCCATCCGCTCCAGGTAGTCGACGACGACGTACGGCGCCTGCCCCGCCGCGCGGGCGGGGACGGTCACGTCGGTGTTCTTGGGCCCGCGGGCGTGCAGCACCTGCACCCCCGCCCCGGTCAGCGCGTCGGCCGCGGCGACGGCGGCGCGGTTGAGCGACGCGGCGCCCTGCGAACCGCCGAACACCAGCAGGGTCGACCGGTCGGGGTCCAGCCCGAACTCCGCCCGCGCCTCCGCCCGCCGGGCGGCCCGGTCGAGCGAGGAGATGGCCCGGCGCAGGGGCATGCCGACGTGCTCCCCCCGGTGCAGCGGCGTGCCGGGCACGGTGACCGCCACGCGGGCGGCGGTGCGGGCCCCGATGCGGTTGGCCAGCCCCGGCAGGGCGTTCTGCTCGTGCACCACGACCGGCACCTTCCCCCGGCGGGCGGCCAGGTAGGCCGGGAGGGCCACGTAGCCGCCGAAGCCCACCACCACGTCGGCGGCGAGTTCGTCGAGCAGCACACGGGTCTGCGACACCGACCGGACCACCCGGCCCGGCACGCGCAGCAGGTCGGGCGTGGGCTTGCGCGGCAGCGGCACGGGCGGGATGAGGCGCAGGTCGTAGCCGCGGGCGGGCACCAGCCGGGTCTCCATCCCGCGCGCCGTGCCCAGGCAGGTGAGGCGCAGGCCGCCGTCCCGCCGACGCAGCGCATCGGCGAGGGCGAGCATCGGCTCGATGTGACCGCCGGTGCCACCCCCCGCGAGGACGACCGACCGGACCGCGGTCATCGGTCGCTCCCGGGGCGGCCGCCGCGCGGGGCGACCGGGCGCTGCCGGGAGGCTGCGGCACGCGGGCGCCCCGCCGCACCGCGGCCGGTCGGCGCCTGCGCCGGCGCCGGCGCCGGCCACCGCCGGGGCCCTGCCCCGCGCGCGTGCAGGAGCGTGCGGGCGCCGCCCACCACCGGCCGCTCGGGAACGCCACCCCCGGGGGAGCGCCGCGGGCGCACCTGGTCCACGGCCACGGTCGGGGCGGGCGCGAGCAGCCGGGCCAGGCGGCCGCGCTCGGCGGTCCGCAGGGCCTCGATGGCGGCCGGCTCGGACCGGGCGAACCGGGCGAGCAGGCCGACGATGAAGAGGGTCAGGATCAGCGAGGTGCCGCCCGCCGAGATCAGCGGGAGCGTCACCCCGGTCACCGGCAGGAGTCCGACCACGTACCCCATGTTCATGGTCGCCTGCCCGATGAGCCACACGGTGATCGCGACGCAGGCCAGCTGGACGAACCGGTCGGCCGAGCGCCGGGCGATGCGGAAACCGGCGTAGGCCAGGACCCCGTAGAGCGTCACGACCACCAGGCACCCGAGGAAGCCCAGCTCCTCGCCGATGATCGCGAAGATGTAGTCGGACTCGGCCTCCGGGAGGATGTTCCACTTCATCGCGCTGTTGCCCAGACCGACTCCCCACAGCCCGCCGGTCGCCAGCGCGTACATCCCGCGGATCGCCTGGAAGCCGGTGTGGTCAGGGTCGGCGAACGGGTCGAGGAACGCGGTGATGCGTGCCATGCGGTACGGGGCCGCCCAGACCATGCCCACGATCGCCACGACCGCGACGCCGGCGAGGGCGGCGAACCAGCGCATCGGCATCCCACCGGCCCAGAGGAGGCCGACGAGGACCAGGCCGAGGCTCACCACCCCGCCGAAGTCGGGCTCGGCGATGAGCAGCAGGGACAGCACGGCGAACACCGGGAGCACCGGCACGAGCAGCGACGTCGTCGTCAGGTACCGCTCGCGCAGCGCGATGACGTGCGAGCCCCAGAGCGCGAACACCAGCTTGCCCAGCTCCGACGGCTGGAAGTCGGTGATCCCCAGCGGGATCCACTGCCGTGCCCCGTTGCGCTCCAGGCCGATACCGGGCACCAGCACCAGGAGCAGCAGCGCGACCACCACCAGCAGCGCGATGGGCGACCAACGGCGCACCAGGCCGACGGGCAGCCGCATCGCGACCACCATCGCGCCCAGGCCGATGCACGCCAGCACCAGCTGCTTGACGCCGGGCGCCCACGCCGGCTCGTCCGCCAGCGCCGCCTCGATGGCCGAGGCGGAGAAGACCATGACCAGGCCGATGAGCAGGAGGAGACCGGCGGCGCCCAGCACGAGGTGGCAGCTGGTCAGCGGACCGTCGAGCCACGCGGGGCCGGTCCAGCGGCGCGGCGGGGTGCGGGGGGCCGAGGCCCGGACGCGACCGCGCGCCGGGCGGGGGGTCCGCACCGGGCGTTCGGTCGTCGTCATCGCCCTGCCGCCAGGCCGCGCACCGCGTCGGCGAACGCGCGCCCGCGGTGGCCGTAGTCCCGGAAGACGTCCATGGAGGCGGCGGCCGGGGCCAGCAGCACGGTGTCCCCCGGCTGCGCCAGCTCGCGGGCGGCGGCGACGACGCGGGCCATCGTCGCCTCGGCCGTCACACTCGTCCCACCCATCCCGTCATCGTCGCCGCTCGGGACCTCCACGACGGGGACCGACGGGGCGTGTCGCGCCAGCGAGGCGGCCACCCGCGCGCGGTCGCGGCCCAGCAGGACCACTCCCGCGAGCCGGGGCGCGACCGCCGCGACGAGCGGGTCGACGTCGGCGCCCTTGAGCAGGCCACCGGCGAGCCAGACCACCCGGGGGTAGGCCGCCAGCGACGCTCCGGCGGCGTGCGGGTTGGTCGCCTTGCTGTCGTCGACGTAGTCGACGCCGTCGACCGTGGCGACCAGCACGTTGCGGTGCGCGCCACCGGTGAAGCGGGCGAGCCCCCGGGCGATCGCCTCGGCCGGCACCCCGATCGCCCGCGCCAGCGCCGCGGCGGCCAGGGCGTTGACCGTGTTGTGCGGCCCGGGGACCTGCAGGTCCTCCCGCGCCAGCAGGTGCTCCCCCGCCGCGCCGCCGGCGAACGCCCGGTCGACCAGCGCGCCGGCGCGCACGCCGAGCTGGCCCGGCGCCGGCTCGCCCAGGGTCACGGTGACCGGGCGGGGATGGGCGGCCACGAGGGCGGCGGCCACCTCGTTGCCCGCGTCGGCGACGGCGACCGGGGCGCGCTCGAGGATGCGGGCCTTCGCGTCGCGGTACGCGGGGAAGGAGCCGTGCCAGTCGGTGTGGTCGTCCGCGACGTTGAGCACGGCCGCGGCGGCCGGGGCGAGCGAGGACGACCAGTGCAGCTGGAAGCTGGAGAGCTCCACCGCGATCACGTCGTAGGCGGGGGCGCCGTCGTCGTCCCGCGCGGTGACCACCTCGACCAGGGGGCGGCCGACGTTGCCGGCCGCCACCGCGCGGTGGCCCGCGGCGGTGAGGATCGCCTCCAGCATCGTGACCGTCGTCGTCTTGCCGTTGGTGCCCGTGACGGCGAGCCACGGCGCCGGCTCCCCGTCGGGGCCGGCGATGCGCAGCCGCCAGGCCAGCTCGGGCTCGCCGATCACCTCGACACCGCGAGCCGCGGCGTCGACCAGCAGCGGGGCGTCGGGCCGCCAGCCCGGGGAGGTGACGACGAGGTCGGCGCCCTCGGGCAGAACCTCGGTGGCGCCGAGCCACTCCGCGCCCGCGCCGGTCAGCTCGTCGACCACGTCCGGCCGGACGGCGTCGGTGAGCAGGACCCGGGCGCCGCAGCGCAGCAGCACCCGAGCGGCAGCGGCGCCCGAGACGCCCAGCCCGGCGACGAGGACGGTGCGGCCGGCGACCACGGAGGAGGGCTGTCCGCTCACAGGCCCACGAAGTTCAGCCAGTCGGCGTAGAAGAGCCCGAGACCGAACGCGACCGCCATGCCGGTGACCAGCCAGAACCGCACGATCACGGTGTTCTCGGTCCAGCCGGCGAGCTCGAAGTGGTGGTGCAGCGGCGCCATGCGGAAGACCCGCCGCCGGGTGGCCCGGAAGAAGGCCACCTGGATGATCACCGACAGCGTCACCGCGACGAACAGACCGCCGAGGACGACGAGCAGCAGCTCGGTGCGGGTGACGATCGCCAGGCCCGAGAGGAGCCCACCGAGGGCGAGGGAGCCGGTGTCGCCCATGAAGATGCGCGCCGGGCTGGTGTTCCACCACAGGAAGCCCAGGCACGCGCCCATGCCCGCCGCGGCGACGAGGGTGACGTCGAGCGGGTCGCGGACGGTGTAGCAGCCCTCGATCAGCTCGTTCGCGCAGTCGTGGGTGAACTGCCAGAACGAGATGACGATGTAGGAGGCCAGCACCATCGCCGAGGCGCCGGCGGCCAGCCCGTCCAGGCCGTCGGTGAGGTTGACCGCGTTGGAGAACCCGGCGATGAACAGGTAGGCCAGGATGACGAACGCGATCGGCCCGAGGGCCAGCGGCGCGATGTCGCGGACGTAGGAGACGACGGTCGACGCCGGCGTGACGTCGTTCCCGTTCGGGAAGTTGATCGCCAGCACCGCGAAGGTGACGCCGACGACCAGCTGGCCGACCAGCTTCGCCGTCTTGTTCAGCCCCAGGCTGCGCCGGTGGCGGATCTTCAGGTAGTCGTCGAGGAAGCCGACGGTGCCCATGCCGACCATGAGGAACAGCAGCAGCAGGCCGGTGGCGCTGAAGCCCCAGCCGGACTCGCCGACGAACACCAGGTGGGCGGCGAGGTAGCCGACCACGGTGGCACCCACGATGACGGTGCCGCCCATCGTGGGCGTGCCCTTCTTCGACAGGTGGCTCTCGGGGCCGTCGTCGCGGATCTCCTGGCCCAGGCCCTGCCGCCGGAAGGCCCGGATGGCCAGCGGCGTCAGCAGGATCGAGACGATCAGGCCGACGGCCGCCGCGATGAGGACGCTCCTCACTGCGCGGCACCGCCCAGCAGGTCGGCCGCGAGCAGCTCCAGGCCGTAGGAGCGGCTGGCCTTCACGAGGACGACGTCCCCCGGGCGCAGCACCTCCGTCAGCCACGCGAGGGCAGCGCCCCGGTCCGGCACGTGCACCGACTCCTCCTCTGCGCGCCGCCCTGCGGCGACCGCGCCCTCCGCTATGCCTACCGCATCGGCGCCGACGGCGACGACCAGGTCGACCCCGGCAGCGGCCGCGTCGCGGCCCAGCCGCTCGTGCTCGGCGGCGGCGTCCGGCCCCAGCTCGGCCATGCCCCCGAGGACGGCGATGCGCCGCTCCCCCGGCAGCCCGGCCAGCGCCGCCAGCGCCGCGCGCATCGACTCGGGGTTGGCGTTGTAGGCGTCGTTGACGACGGTGACGCCGTCGGCCCGCCGGTCGACCTCCATGCGCCACCGGCTGCGGCTCTCCGCGGTCGAGAGCGCCGCCGCGACGGCGGCCGGGGCCAGGCCCACCGCCAGCGCGGCGCCCGCCGCCGAGAGCGCGTTGGCGACCTGGTGCTCGCCGACCACCCGCAGCGCCACCGGGTGGCGCTCGCCCCCCGCGACCAGCGTGAAGCGGGCGCGGGCGCTCTCGTCCAGCCCGACGTCGACGGCCCGGACCGCGGCCTGCGCGGCGCGGCCCGTGGTCAGCACCTGGGCGCGGGTGCGGCGGGCCATGCCGAGAACCCGCGCATCGTCGGCGCTGAGGACGGCGGTCCCCTCCGGGGGCAGCGCCTCCACGAGCTCCCCCTTGGCCTGCGCGATGCCGTCGGGGCTGCCGAACTCACCCAGGTGGGCGGAGCCCACGTTGAGGACGACGCCGACCTCGGGCCGGGCCACCCGGCACAGGCGGGCGATGTGCCCCGGCCCGCGTGCCCCCATCTCGAGCACGAGGAAGCGGGTCGCGACGTCGGCGGAGAGCACGGTCAGCGGCAGGCCGATGTCGTTGTTGTAGGAGCCCGGCGGGCTCACCGTGGGGCCGGCCGAGGCGAGGACCTGGCCGAGGAGGTCCTTGGTGGAGGTCTTGCCCGACGAGCCGGTGATGGCCAGCGTGCGCACGCCCGCGGCGGTCAGCCGCGTGTGGACGCCGGCGGCCAGCCGGCCGAGCGCGTCGACCGGGTCGTCGACGACGACGCACGGGAGGGCCGGATCCGGCCGGGTGGCGAGCGCGGCGACCGCACCGGCGGCCGCCGCCGCCCCCAGGAAGTCGTGACCGTCGACCCGCTCCCCCACCACGGCGACGAAGAGGTCGCCGGGAGCGACCGCGCGCGAGTCCAGGGTGACCTTCCCGGTGACCGCGCCGTCGGACGGGACCGGCAGCCGGCCGCCGGTCAGCTCCGCCACCTCGGCCAGCGACAGGCGGATCATGCCGGCGTCCCGGAGGCGGCGAGCACCTCGCGCAGCTGCGTGCGGTCGTCGAACGGGTGCACCGTGCCGGCCACCTCCTGGCCCGTCTCGTGCCCCTTGCCGGCGACCAGCAGCGTGTCGCCGGGCTCCGCCAGCCGCACCGCCGTCGCCAGGGCGGCGCGGCGGTCCCCGACCTCGAGCACCTCCGCACGACGGCCGGCCGGCACCTCCCGGGCCCCGGCGAGCATCGCGGCGCGGATGCCGGCCGGGTCCTCCGACCGCGGGTTGTCGTCGGTGACCACCAGCACGTCGCTGCCCTCGGCCGCCACCCGGCCCATCTCCGGGCGCTTGCCCGGGTCGCGGTCACCACCGCACCCCAGCACGGTGATCAGCCGCCCGGGGGTGGCGCCCCGCAGGGCCGCCAGCGCGGTCCGCACGGCGTCGGGGGTGTGCGCGTAGTCGACGACGGCGACGAAGGGCTGGCCGGCCTCGACCGGCTCCATGCGCCCCGGGACGACGGTTCCGGCGAGCCCGGTGAGCGCGTCCTCGACGGCGACGCCGATGCCGTCCAGCAGGGCCACCGCCAGGACCGCGTTCGCCACGTTGAACCGCCCGGGCAGCCGCAGCCGCGCCGGCCAGCTCCGCCCGCCGGGCCCGTGCAGCGTGAAGGTCGAGCCGCCCCCGGGCGCCGTCGCCACGTCCGAGGCGGTCCAGTCGGCCACCGCGCCCTCGCTGCCGGCGACGGTGACCGGGCGCGGGCGATCGGCCCGGGCCGCCAGCCGGCGGCCGTAGGCGTCGTCGACGTCGACGACCTCCACGGCGGCGCGGCCGTCGAAGAGCAGCGCCTTGGCCTGGAAGTAGTCCTCCATGTCGCGGTGGAAGTCCAGGTGGTCCCGGCCCAGGTTGGTGAACCCGGCCGCGGCGAACCGCACACCGCCCACCCGGCCCTGGACCAGCGCGTGGCTGGAGACCTCCATGACGACGGCGGACACCCCGGCGTCGGCCATGCCCGCCAGCAGCGCGTGGAGGGCGGGCGCCTCGGGGGTCGTGCGGACGCTCGGCAGGGCGCTGACGGCGCCGTCCGCGGAGCGGGTCCGGGTCTGGACCGTGCCGATCAGGCCGGTGGCCCGCCCGGCGGCGGCCAGCCCGGCCTCGACCAGGTAGCTCGTCGTCGTCTTGCCGTTGGTGCCGGTGATCCCCAGGACGGTGAGCCGGCGGCTGGGCTCCCCGTAGATGCGGTCGGCGACGGCCCCGAGCACCTGCCGCGGGTCGTCGACGACGCACACCGGGAGCCCGGTCGCCAGCGCGTCGGCCCGGCCGGCCGGGTCCGTGAGCAGCGCCACGGCACCGCGGGCGGCGGCGTCGGCCGCGTAGCGCACGCCGTGCGTGCGGGCGCCGGGGAGGGCGGCGTAGAGGAAGCCGGGGCACACCTCGCCGGAAGCCAGCGTGAGCCCGGAGACGGCGACGTCGGCGGCGGAGCCCTCGGGTGCGCCGATGAGGTCGGCCAGCCGGGCGAGGGGCAGCGGGCGGGTCCCCGTCGGCCGGGGGGCCGTCCCGGGGTCGGTCGGGGTCACGGGACTCCAATCTACCGGCGGGATCCGCTCGACCAGCGGACGTGCGCGGCACCGGCCTCCGCGCCGCCGCCGGACGGACCCGGCCGCGGGTGGGGGCGACGGGGTCAGGGCGCGCCGGTCAGCGTGAACTCGGGGCGCGCGGTGCCCGACGGCACGACGCCGTCGGCCATGAGCGCGGCCCGCATGATGTCGGCGAACACGGGCGCGGCCACCTGGCCGCCCTCGGCCGAGCTGGTGGGTCGCTCCAGGTCCACCGCGACGACGTACTGCGGGTCGTCCGCCGGGGCGAACCCGACGAACGTGGTCACGTAGCCGCCCCCGGCGTAGCAGTTGCACTCGGGGTTGGCGCGCTGCGCGGTGCCGGTCTTGCCGGCCACCCGGAAGCCCTCGACCTGGGCCAGCGGCGCGGTGCCGCCCTTGCCGACGACGGCCTCGAGCATGTAGGCCATCTGCTCGGCGGTGGACTCGCTCACGACGCGCGTCCGGGCCGGCTCCTCGGGCGACGCGGGGCGACCGTCGGCGCCGGTCACCGACGACACGATCCGCGGCTCCACCCGCACACCGCCGTTGGCGATCGCCTGGTAGATCGAGGCCATCTGCAGCGTGGTCACCGAGACGCCCTGGCCGATCGCCACGTTGGCGGCACGCACCTCGCTCCACTCGGCCGAGTCCTGGAGGATGCCGCGGCTCTCGCCGGGCAGCTCGATGCCGGACTTCTCGCCGACACCGAACGCCCGCAGGTACTCCTCGAGCTTCTCGTCACCCACCTCGCGGGCCAGCATGATCGTGCCCACGTTGCTGGACTTGGCCAGGATGCCGGTGACGGTCCAGTCGACCGGTTCGTGGTCGTGCGCGTCGGTGACCACGCGATCGCCGGCCTGGATGTGGCCGTCGACCGTCAGCACCCGGTCCGGCGTCGCGTGCCCCTCCTCGACGGCGGCCGCGAGCGTCACCGCCTTCATGATCGAGCCGGGCTCGAAGACGTCGGACACGACGGGGTTGCCCAGCAGGTCGGGGTCGGTCGTGGAGTAGCTGCCCGGGTCGTACCCGGGGCAGGAGCCCATGGCGGCGACGCGTCCGGTCGCCACCTCCAGGACGACCGCCGAGGCACGGGTGGTGGCGCCGTCGGCGCAGGCCTCCCCCAGCCGTTCCTCGGTCAGGAACTGCAGGTCCTGGTCGAGGGTGAGGGTGACGTCCCGGCCGTCGACGGCCTCGGTGACCTCGTCGATGCCCGAGGGGATCGGGTGACCGCCGCTGCCGACCTCGACGGTCCGCTGGCCCGGCGAGCCGGAGAGCTGGTCCTCGAAGACCTGCTCGATGCCGGCCAGCCCGGCGCCCTCGCGCCCGACGAAGCCGACGACCTGGCCGCCCACCGCTCCGGACGGGTAGAGCCGCACCGGGTCGTCCCGGAGGTAGACCCCGGCGAGCTCCAGCTCCTCGACCGCGTCGGCCGTCTCCGGGGCGATCTGGGTGGCCAGGACCACGTAGCGGCTGTCGTCGGAGAGCTTCTCGGTGAGCTCGGGCACCGGGACGTCGAGCAGCGTGGTGAGGGCGAGCGCGGTGCGCGCCGGGTCCCGGACCACGGTCGGGTCCGCCACCACCTTCGAGGCGTCGACGGTGTAGGCCAGCGGGTCGCCGTCCCGGTCGAGGATCTGCCCGCGGATCGCCGCCAGCGGGATGGTGCGCAGCCGGTCCTGCTCCGCCGCGCTGGCGTAGGCGCCGCCGTCGATGCCCTGGAGCACCACCAGCCGTCCGACGACGATGACGAGGAGGGTGACCAGGACGGCCAGCCCCCACCGGTTGCGGCGGCCGCGCTGCTCGACCGACAGCCCGGCCCCGCTGCGCCGGGTGCCGGGGACACGCCGGGGGACGAACGGCCCGGTCTCCCCCCGGCCGGCCGAGGAGGGGCGGGGCGGGCGGGCGCCGGGCCCGCGGACACTGCTCGGCACGGGTCAGTTCCCGCCCGGCGGGGCGGGCGCGGCCTCCGGCGCGGGCTCGGGTGCGGGGGCGGGTGCGGGCTCGGGCTCGGGTGCGGGCTCGGGCTGCGGCGCCGGCTCGGGCGTGCCGCGCAGCGTGGTGGTCCCGTCGGGGCCGAGCACCAGGTAGCCGGCGACGCCGGCGGGGACCAGATCTGCGGCCGCCGCGGCCCGTGCGACGTCCGCGGGGGTGTTGCCGGCCACCACGAGCTGCTCCAGCCGCTGCACCTCCTGGGCACGCGCGGCGTTCTCGCCGCGCATCTGGGTCGCCTTCAGGCTGTCCACCGCGATGGCGGTGTTGAGCACCAGCAGCCCGAGCGTGGTGAGCCCGAGCAGCGCGACGACCAGGAGGACGAACGGCGCCGTGCGGGAGCGCGCGGCGCTCCGGACCCTCCGGCGCGGCCGGGCGGCGGCCCCGGTGGGCACGAGCCGCAGCTCCGGGCGGGGCGTGGCGCGACCGGTGCCGCGCGCGCCGGACGGCGAGGTGCGCGGAGCCGGCCCGGTGGCCCGGGAGGGAGCGGTGCGGGCGTGGGTGGTGCGGGGAGCCGTGGCACGCGGGAGGGGCGTGCGCACGACCGCGGCGCGGGTCATGCCGCCCGCCGGATGCGCTCGGCCGCCCGCACCCGGGCCGACGCCGCCCGGGAGTTCACGGCGGTCTCCTCCGGCCCGGGGGCCTCGCCACCGCGGGTGAGCAGGCGCAGCACCGGCCCGTGCTCCGGGAGCGGCACCGGGAGCTCCGGCGGGGTGCGGTCCGCGGCTCCCGCGGCCAAGGTCTGCTTCACGATCCGGTCCTCCAAGGAGTGGAAGGTGATGACGGCGACGCGACCGCCCACGGCGAGGGCGTCGATCGCGGCGGGGAGGGCACGCTCCAGGGCCCCGAGCTCGTCGTTGACCTCGATGCGCAGCGCCTGGAAGGTCCGCTTCGCGGGGTGGCCACCGGTCCGCCGGGTGGCCGCGGGGATGGAGTCGCGGACGAGCTCGGCCAGCCGGGCGGTGCCCGTGAACGGCTCGCGGGCCCGCTCGCGGTCGATGGCGGCCGCGATCCGCGAGGCGAACCGCTCCTCGCCGTAGACCCGCAGCACGCGCGCGAGGTCCTTCGGCGGGTAGGTGTTCACGACGTCGGCGGCCGTCCGGGGCGCGCCCGGGTCCATGCGCATGTCGAGCGGGGCGTCGGTGGAGTAGCTGAACCCACGGTCGGGGCGGTCCAGCTGGAGGGAGGAGACCCCGAGGTCGAAGAGGACGCCCTGGACCTCGTCGATGCCGAGCCGGTCGAGCACCTCGGGGAGCTCGTCGAAGACGGCGGGCACGACCGTCACGCGCCCGGTGTGACCGGCGGCCTCGATCCGGCGGGTGGCCTCGGCGCGGGCGTCCGGGTCGCGGTCCAGCCCGACGACCCGCAGCCCGGGGTGCGCCTCGAGCATCGCGAGGGTGTGGCCGGCCAGACCCAGCGTCGCGTCGACCATCACGGCGCCGTCGGTGGCGCACGCCGGGCCGAGGAGCTCGAGGACCCGGTCCAGCAGCACCGGCACGTGCACCGGAGGCCGCGCGGGCCCGGGGGCCGCGGCGGGTCCGGTGCTGTTCATCGTCTGCTGCCTCTCGACTGGTCCTGGCGGGTCCCGCGATGGTGCCGCGCCGGGCGCGGCCGCAGGGGGACGCGGAGGCGGGGTCGTGCGGGATCGGGCGGGTGGGGAGCAGGAGGTGGGTGGGGCGCGGTGGGGCCGGTGGAGCGCAGTGGGGCCGGTGGAGCGCAGTGGGGCCGGTGGAGCGCAGTGGGGCCGGTGGAGCGCAGTGGGGCCGGTGGAGCGCAGTGGGGCGGCGGGAGACCGGATCCGTGGGGGTGTCCGGCCCCGCGGGCCCGCCTGGCGTCGGGGAAGAGCGTCAGGTGGGGTTCCGCGGGGCCGGACGGGTCACCCCCTGCCGGCGAGGGCCCCCACCGCTGATCCGTGCGGTCCTCCGTCGTGGGACCGAGCCGCGGGGAAGGCGGCTGGGGCCCGGCCCGGTCGAGCCGCGGGGAAGGCGGCTCGTTCGGGGTGCGGCGCGGAGGCCGGTGGGAGCGGGTGGGGCGTTCCCGGGATCACGACAGCGTCGGCATCCCCTCGCTCTCCATGTCGGCGAAGGAGGCCTCCTGCTCGGCCACGTAGGCGTCCCAGGTCGCGGAGTCCCAGATCTCGAAGCGCGTGTCCACGCCGACGACGACGACGTCGCGGTCCAGGTGGGCGTACTCGCGCAGGCTCGCGGGGATGGTGATGCGGCCGGTCTTGTCCGGCTCCAGCTCCACCATCGAGCCGAAGCTCATGCGGGCGCGCATGCGCGCCGCGGCGGTGTCGGAGGGTGCCATGGCGGCCATCGCGGCGCTCTGCTCGGCGACCCGGGCCATCGTCAGCCCGTAGATGCAGCGCTCCTGGCCCTTCTTGATCACCATGCCGTCGGCCACCTGGTCGCGGAAGCGGACGGGGAGGGCGAGCCGGCCCTTCTCGTCGAGGCGCAACTGGTAGCTGCCGACGAACACCGGATCACCCCCTGCATCGGTCCTCCCATGGCTCTGCAGCTTCCCCGTGCGGGCCCCTGCCTCCCCACCAGGCGACACAGTAACCCACTGGCCCCCACTGGACACCACCTGAGGCCGTGTCGTGACCCACCGCCCCCACCTCGCGGAACACCCCCGCGACGGGCGTCGCGGAACACCGGGATCCACGCCCGGGACGGGGGGTCGACCACGCACGTACGGTGGAGCGGTGACGGAGGCGACACGGTCCGCCGACGGGACGGCCGACGCGTCGGTCGACGTCGCCGCGGAGGGCGCACGCATCGCGGCCGCGGTCAGCCGCGTCGTCCAGGGCAAGGAGGGCGTCGTCCGGCTGGCACTGGTCGTGCTGCTGGCCGAGGGCCACCTGCTGATCGAGGACGTGCCCGGGGTCGGCAAGACCACGCTGGCCAAGGCGCTGGCCGGCGCCGTCGACGCCAGCGTCCGGCGCATCCAGTTCACGCCCGACCTGCTGCCGAGCGACGTGACGGGGGTGGCGGTCTACGACCAGGAGACCCGGGCGTTCGAGTTCAAGCCGGGGGCGATCTTCGCCAACCTGGTCGTCGCCGACGAGATCAACCGCGCCTCGCCCAAGACCCAGTCGGCGCTGCTGGAGTGCATGGAGGAGCGGCAGGTCACCGTCGACGGCGTGAGCTACGAGCTCGCCCGCCCGTTCCTGGTCATGGCCACGCAGAACCCGCTGGAGATGGAGGGCACGTACCCCCTCCCCGAGGCCCAGCGCGACCGGTTCACCGCCCGCGTGTCCATGGGCTACCCCGACCCGGCCGCCGAGCTGGCCATGCTCGACGACCGCTCCACCGCCGACCCGCTGACCGCCCTGCGCCCGGTGGCCGACGCCGCCCTCGTCCGCTCCCTGGTCGCCGCCGTGGGCCGCGTGCACGTCGCCGAGGCCGTCCGCCGGTACGTCGTCGCCCTGGTCGAGGCCACCCGCCGGTCACCCGACCTGCGCCTGGGAGCCTCCCCGCGCGCCGGGCTGCAGCTCCTGCGGGCCGCCCGCGCATCCGCCGCCCTCGACGGCCGCGACCACGTCCTGCCCGACGACGTCCAGGCCCTCGCCGTGCCGGTGCTGGCCCACCGCCTCCTGCTCAGCGGCGAGGCCGTGGTCGGCCGGCGCAGCGCCGAGCAGGTGGTGGCCTCCCTGGTGGCCGCCGTGCCGGTCTTCCGCGGGCGCTGAGCGTGCGCGGCGTCCCCGGCCAGGCCTTCGGGTCCCTCACGCCCCGAGGCCGCTGCCTCCTCGCCGGGGGCCTGACCCTCGGGGTGGTGGGGGTGGTGCTCGGCGAGCGGTCGCTGGTCCAGCTGGCGGCCTTCGTCCTGGTCCTGCCGCTGCTCGCCGCCGTCAGCGTGGCGCGGGGACGGTTCCGGGTCACCACCCGGCGCACCGTCACCCCGCAGCGGGTGCCGCGCGGCACGCCGGCCGAGGTCGAGCTGCAGCTGCAGAACGCCGACACGCGGCGCGGTGGCCTCTGGCTGCTGACCGAGCAGCTGCCGACGGCGCTGGGCCGCTCCCACCGGTTCACGGTGGCCGGCCTGTCCCCGGGCGCGGGCACCACCGTCCGGTACCGGCTGGCCGGCCGGCACCGCGGCCGCTACCAGCTGGGGCCGCTGCGGCTGCGGGTCGTCGACCCGTTCGGGCTGGTGGAGCGCACCGCCGTCGGCTCCGACACCGCACCCCTGGTCGTGGTGCCCCGCGTCCGCCCGCTGGGACGCGGCGGGCCGGGTGGAGGCCGGGGTGGCGACGACGGCGCGTACCACGCGTTCGCCGTCCACGGCGACGACGACGTCAGCATCCGCGAGTACCGGCGCGGTGACGACCTGCGCAAGGTGCACTGGCGGGCGAGCGCGCGCACCGGCGAGCTCATGGTGCGGCTCGAGGAGCAGCCGTGGCGCGCCCAGGGGACGCTGCTGCTGGACACCCGGGCCCGCGCGCACCTGCTGGCTCCGGCGTGGGACGCCTCCCGGCGCGCGCCGGGGCCGCCGGGCGACGACCAGCCGCCCGCCGACAGCCTGGAGTGGCTGGTCGAGGCGGCGGCCAGCATCGGGGTCGCCCTGGCCCGGCGCGGCGCCCGGCTGCGGGTGGTGACCAGCGCCGGTGAGCTGGCGCCCGATCCCGGCGCCGCGGCGCTCGGTGCCGAGGAGCTCCTGGACCGGCTGGCCGTCGTCGGGGTCTCCCGGGTGAGCGACCTGTCCGACGCCGCGTCGGCCGCGTGCCGCGCCGCCGGCGACGGGCCGCTGATCTGCCTGCTGGGCGCGGTCGGACCCGACGACGTGGCCGAGCTCGTGCGCCTGCGCCAGGGACCGGTGCCCGGCCTCGCGGTGCTGCTGGACGTGGCGACGTGGGGTGAGCCGGGCCGCAGCCGGCGCAGCGCGACCGATGCCGCGCTGGACGCGCTCGCGACCCAGCGCGAGCAGGCCGTCGCCGCCCTCGCCGGGGCCGGCTGGCGGGTGACCACCGCATCGGCCGGCCAGGACGTCGGCGCGGCGTGGGCCGCGCTGACGGGGACGCCCGTCGGGGCGCCGGCATGACCGCCACGGACGTCCGCACCCCGGTCGCCGCCGCGGCGGCGACCCTGCTCGGCGCCCTGGCGCTCTCCCCCGTCTTCACCAGCCGGGCGTGGGTGCCGCCGGTGGTGACCGTCGTCGTCGCCGTCCTGGCCGGCGGCCTGGCGCTGCGCGCGGCGCTCGCCCGGTTCGCCGGCGACCGCGCGGGCTCCCGGCCGGTCGAGGTGCTGGGCCCCGTGGTGGTGCCGGTCGGCCAGCTCGTCCTCGTCGCCTGCGTGCTCACGGCCGTGTTCGTGCCGGATGCCGCACCGGCCGGGGTGCTGCCCACGCCGGCCGCGCTGGCCCGGCTCGCCGAGGTCTTCGGCGCGGGGGCGGCCGAGATCCGGGAGCAGGCCACGCCCGCGCTCCCGCTGACCGGGCTGCTCGCCCTCACCACCTTGTTCGTCGGGCTCGTGGCCGTCGTGGTGGACCTGCTGGCGGTCACCGCCCGGCAGGCGGCGGTGGCCGGGGCCGCGCTGCTCCCCCTGGTGTGCGTGCCCGTGGCGACGGTGACCGGCGGCATCGGGCTGGTGGCGCTGGTCGGGCCGGCCGCCGGCTTCGCCGTGCTCCTGTGGGCCGACCAGCGCCGCTCCCTGGAGGGGCCCAGCGGCGGTGGCGCGGCCGTGCGCATCGGCGCGGTGGCGGTGGCGGCGGGCGCCGTCCTGGGCACCACGGTGCCCACCCTCCCCGAAGGCTCGTTCGCCACCGGGCTCGGCGGCGGGGCGGGGTCGGCCACGGGGACCTCCCTGGACCCGGCGGCGGAGCTGCGGGGGCAGCTGACCCTGCCCGAGCCGATCGAGCTGCTGCGTGTGGACACCTCGGTGGAGGACCCCGGCTACCTGCGCGCGGTGGCGCTCGACGAGTACGACCCCGCGGAGGGCTGGTCGCTGAGCAACCTCGACGGCGAGGTCTCGGTCGCCGACGACGATCTCCTCGCGCCGCCGCCGGCCCGCCAGCCGACCCGGCAGGTGGTCGCCGAGGTGCAGGTGCTGGACCACGACGACCGGTTCCTCCCCGTCCCGACCTCCCCCCTCTCGGTCCGCACGGACGGCGAGGACGACGCGTGGCGCTTCGACGACGCGACCGGGACGGTGTTCGGCCGCGGGATCACCAGCGCCGGGCTGACCTACCGGGCGACCGCGATCGAGCCGCGCCCGTCCCACGAGCTGCTCGCACGCGCCGCCCCGCTCGCCCCGGACGACCCCCTGCAGCAGCGCTTCGGCACGCTGCCCGAACTGGACCCGGCCATCACCGACCTGGTCGCCGGGCTGACCGAGGGCGCGGGGACGCCGTACGAGCGGGTGCTGCGCATCCAGGCGTACCTCACCGACCGGTCCAACGGGTTCGTCTACAGCCTCTCCACCGCCCCCGGCACCAGCGGCGACGACCTGGTGGACTTCCTGCGGCTCAAGCGCGGCTACTGCGAGCAGTACGCCGGCGCCATGGCCGTGCTGGTCCGCCAGGCGGGGCTGCCCGCGCGAGTGGCGCTGGGGTACACGCCCGGCGATGCCGGGCCCGACGGCACCCGGCTGATCACCAGCGACGACGCCCACGCCTGGGTGGAGGTCTACTTCCAGGGGAGCGGGTGGGTGCCCTTCGACCCCACGCCGCTGGCCGTCGACCGGCAGGTGGAGCTCCCCTGGTCACCGCGGACCACGACGCAGGAGCGGGCCGACGCCGCACCCGCCGTCCCCGCGCCGCCGGTGGCCCCCCAGCCGGCGGCCCCCCGGACGGACCGGCTCCCGCAGGCGGCGCCCCAGGTCGCCGCCCCGACGCAGCCCGGGGCCGACCGGGGTCCGCTGCTGATCGGTGCGGGCGCGCTGGCGCTCGGCGTCGTCGTCCTGGCCGCCCCGGGCTGCGCGCGCGCCCTGCAGCGTCGCCGCCGGCTGGCCGGGGACGGGACGTGGGCGGAGCTGCGCGCCACCGCCACGGACCTGGGCGTGCACCTGCACCCCTCGTGGACCCCGCGCCGGGTGGCCGATGCGCTCGCGCTCACCCTGACCCGGGGCCCCGGCGGACCGTCGGTCGAGTCGTCGGTGGCGGCCGTGCGCCGGCTGGCCCGCGCCGAGGAGGCAGCCAGCTACGGGCGGCCGGGTAGCACGCGACCGGACGCCGAGCTGCAGACGGCGCTGCGGACGGCCCGCCGGGGGCTGCTCGGGGCGCGACCGCGAGCGGTGCGGGTGCGGGCGCTGCTGTGGCCCCACTCGCTCGTGGCCGAGGTCCGGGCGCGGGTCGCCCAGTGGGCCCGGTACGGCGCCGGCCGCCGTCCAGGGCGGACGGCGGCCGGGAGGTCGGTGCGCGAGGGCTACTGGTCGTAGCGGCGGCGGAAGCGCTCCTCGAGGCGGTTCTTCATCGGCTGCCGCCCGCGCTTGCCACCGCGGCCGGCTGCCGTGGAGCCGCGCGGACCCGCGGGCCCGGGGGCCTCGACCGCACCGGTGGCCCCTCGGTAGTGCAGCACCCCGAGGCCGGCACCGCCGAAGGCGACCAGGAATCCCAGGACGCCGAGCGGGACGGACTCGGCGACCGCGCCGGCGACCAGGACGGCGAGGCCGACCAGCACCAGCAGGGCACCGAGTTGCAGTTTGCGGCGGGCCTTCTGACGGCGATCGCCGGTGCGGACCGAGGATGCGAACTTCGGGTCGTCATCGACGAGGGCGCGCTCGATCTGCTCCAGCAGACGCTGCTCGTGCTCGGAGAGCGGCACGTCGACCTCCAAAATGGGCGGAGCCAGTTCCGTCGGAGGCTCCCGCCGACGGTATCTCCGAGGATACGAGCCGATTGCACGCGGCGAAAGGCGAGGCCACGGTGACTCGCCGGACGCGTCGGCCGATCACTCCTCCGGGTGCAGCGTCCGGCGCATCGGGCCTGGTCAGCGAGCCGCCCGCCCGACCGTCCCCGAGGAGCCCAGCAGCGTCGCCGGCCGGACCGCCCCCGCCCCGAACCGCCGGGCGGCGCGATCGGCGGCCAGTTCCGCCTCCCGGCGGCCGTGCTCGCGGGCGCCGAGCTCCAGCTGCCGGGGCGCGGAGCCCGCCTCGACGAGCCGTTCGGCCCGGACGCCGACCAGCCGGATGCGGGTCCGGTCCAGCCCCAGGGCGTCGTAGAGGGCGCGGGCCGTGTCGTAGAGCTCCTGCCCCACGTCGGTGGGTGCGGTGAGGGTGCGGCTGCGGGTGATCGTGGTGAAGTCGGCGAAGCGGACCTTGATGCTGACCGTGCGGGCCAGGCAGCCGGTCGAGCGCAGCCGCCCGGCCGTCCGCTCCGCCAGCCGCAACAGCTCGCGGTGGACCACCCGGGGGTCGTCGACGTCGGCGGCGAAGGTCTCCTCCGCGCCGGTGGAGCGCTCGGGCTCGTCCGGGACGACCCGCCGGGGGTCGCGCCCCCACGCGAGTTCGTGCAGGTGGGCGCCTGCGGCGGCACCCAGCGCCCGCTGGAGGGTCTTCGCCGGCACGTGGGCCAGGTCGCCCACGGTCCGCAGCCCGAGCCGCAGGAGCGTCTCCTCCGTCTTCGGACCCACTCCCCAGAGCGCACCCACCGGCAGCGGGTGCAGGAAGCCCATGACCTCCGGGGGGCGGACGACGAGCAGCCCGTCGGGCTTGGCCCGGGTGGAGGCGAGCTTCGCCACGAACTTGGTGCCGGCGACCCCGACCGAGCAGGTGATGCCCTGCTCGTCGAAGACCCGGGCACGGATGTACTCGCCGATCTCCGCGGCGTCGCCCAGCCGCCGGCCGGCGCCGGAGACGTCCAGGAACGCCTCGTCCAGGCTCAGCGGCTCGACCAGCGGGGTGATCGACCGGAACAGCGCCATGACCGCCCGGGACACCTCGGCGTAGAGCGCCATGTCCCCCGGCAGGACCGTCGCCGTCGGGCACAGCCGCAGCGCCCGGGCGGTGGGCATGGCCGCGTGCACCCCGTACCTGCGGGCCTCGTAGGTGGCGGAGGTGACCACGCCGCGGTTCCCGGCCCCGCCGACGATCACCGGTGTGCCGGCCAGCTCCGGGCGTCGGCGCACCTCGACGCTGGCGAAGAAGGCGTCCATGTCGACGTGCAGGACGGTGCACCCGTCCGCCCGCGCGACGCCGTCCGTCACCGCCACCTCCGCACGTTCCCGTGGATCGAACAGGTGTTCGATCCACGGGAACGATAGCGGTCAGCCGCCGGGGCGGCCGGTCGGCTCGCCCCGGCGTGCCGAGGTCAGCGGGCGACGACCTCGGTGTCCTGCTTGCCCGGCCACATCTTGGCGCCGATCACCCCACCGAGCGCGGAGGCGATGATCGACAGGCCCAGCCCGAGGACCGCCCAGCTGGCGGCCGAGCGCGCCGTGTCGGCGGCCTCGCCGGCCTGGATGTCGGGCAGGTTGGCCTGCTGGATACCGGCGACGTCGGTGACCACGCCGGCCAGGGAACCGAGCAGGGCGCCGCCACCGAACAGCGTCAGCAGCACGATGGTGACCACGGTCAGCGCCCACACGAGGATGCCGTGGAGCAGCCCCTCGCTGAGCCCGCGCCACAGCGCGGTCGCCCCCGCGGTCAGCCCCCCGAGGAAGAGGGCGAGCAGCCCGTTGATGCCGCTGATCAGGTCGGCGTTGTTCCCGTCACCGCCCGCCATGTCCCACCAGCCCAGGGCAAGCGTGGCCAGCTGCAGCAGCAGGAAGGTGGGCACCGCGACGATCAGACCGGCCCAGACCGGGCCCCAGCGGACGCGGTCCCGGCGCGTGGGGGGCGTCTGGTGGTGCGTGTCCTGGAGACCCACGCGGGTCGCTCCCTCGTCAGGGGCCGAGCCCGGCCGGCCCCCCGGCGTCTCCCGGGTCACGTCGGCGCTCGCGCCCGTCTGCGTACGACTCTCTGTCATGACATCTCCTCGTCGTGCGTCGTCTCGTGCCTCTGACACTTCAGAGGTGCCCCTCAGGGGCGGACCCACACGAGATGCCCGCCAGGAAGGAGATGACTGCACCGGCCGCCGAGCCGTCACGCGATCGTGACCCTCCCCGGACAGCGGAAACCGCTGGCCGGACGGCAGGTGTCAGACCCGGGTGAGGGAGGTAAGCAGCGACGCAGGGACGGCCGGCCGGCCGCCCCTGGTCGACCTGGACGGAGATGCCATGGCGCTCGACGACGACGACATGACCAGCACGGAGGGCCCGGCCGACGGCGGGGCCTCGGGCACCCCGGGCACCCACGACGGCGGCGCCGACGGCGGTGCCGACAGCGGCGCCGACGGTGGCGCGGACGGTGGCGCCGACGGTGGTGCCGACGGTGGTGCCGACGGTGGTGCTGACGGCGGCGCGGACGGTGGTGCTGACGGCGGCGCGGACGGCGGCGCCGACGGTGGTGCCGACGGTGGCGCGGACGGTTCGGCCTGAACGAGCACCCGACCCCGCGGGGGGGGGGGGGGGGGGGGGGGGGGGGGGGGGGGGGGGGGGGGGGGGGGGGGGGGGGGGGGGGGGGGGGGGGGGGGGGGGGGGGGGGGGGGGGGGGGGGGGGGGGGGG
>NZ_JBJHAA010000021.1:0-65948 GCF_054050795.1 Blastococcus sp. SYSU DS1024 | reverse complement strand
GACCGCTCGCCGGGCTGCCCTGTCAGGCTGGCTGCACCACTACAACAACCACCGGCCCCACACAGCGCTCGGCAACCTCCCGCCGATCACCCGCTGCACCAACGTCTCCGAGCAGTACACCTAGGCGAGCTGTCTCCTCCCACGACCACTCGCGCGTGAACAGGAGATCCGTCAGGTCGCTGCCGTCGAGGTGTTCCTCTAGCCAGGCGGCCCCTCGCACCGGTTCCCCGAGCTCCACGAGAGCCGACTCGACCCGCACCACGTGCGCGCTGTTGAGAGAGGCGAGCAACTCGACCTCGCGCTCGGCTCGCCGCAGGCTGTCGGGCGTCGAAGAGCCGAGCGCGATGACCTTCATCACCAAGGAATTGCCGTCCCGCTCGACGAGCTGAACGGTCTTTTGCGCACCTCCGCGCAGCGGCTCGACGTCGACGACGTCCAGCGCCTCGATCGCCTCCTGGACCAGGGCGTCGTCGACGTCAGCCATAGACGCACCCTAGCGATGACGCTCGCGCTGCCTGTCTCCCGTGCGTGATCGAGCTCATACCCTCCGTCCCGTGGGGCGCCCGAGGTGCGGGTTGGCATGCGCGCTAGGTAGGTCACGGTGCCCTGAGAGTTGTCGCCACCAGCCCGGACGTGGTCGCCCACGTGACCATCCATGACCCACACAGCGGCAAAGAGGGGGCTGGCAAGGGGGCAGATCCTGGCTTTCACGGTTTCCCCAGGCCCCCTCCAGTACGTCTACATGCCTTCTGACCTGCACTTACGTGTGAAGTGGGTGGCCGGGAGGTCAAGCCCACGGGTATGGCCCTCGCTGGGGTTTGATGCGGAGTGCGGTGGATCCGTTGAGCTAGTCCAAGCGGTTCAGCGCGATGCTCTGCGTCCAGCCGCCGGGTGATCTTCGGGTTAAGTCAGCGCGCCGGGGCTGCTGGGTCCCCGATCCGCGCAGTAGATTGCAGTGATGACAGAGTCCGTGTATGGCGGCTCCCAGCAGGGCTGGATCCGGCCTGACCGCGTGCCTCTCTACCGTCTGGCGTACGAGGAGAGTCAGCGAGCGCTGGACGACCAAGCCAGTGAACTTGATGGGATGCGTCAGCGAGCCACTCAGTTCCTTGCTTTCGTGGGCTCCGCCACCGCGTTTCTAGTTGCTGCTGGGCTCAATGCTCCCGAGCGCGACGGTACGTTCTACACACTTGCTGGACTCGCTACGGTCGTATCCGTAGCTACGGTCATCTTGGCTGTCGCGATACTGCTCCTCGTGCGACCCTCTATCCGTCACCTCGGTCGCTTCGAGTGGTCATTTCGGCTATCGGCTAGTCGACTCATCGGTTGGATCGAGCCGGAGGTTGGCGGACCTGATGAGCCTGATTTCTTGAGAGCGGTGGCTCTCCGACAGGACGCGATGCGCGAGCGCAACGAGGCAAACCTGGTCAAGATCCGCTATTACTATGCCGGCGTCATTGCTTTTGGACTACTTCAGGTTGTTCTCTGGGGCGCCCTGGTTTGGGCAACGGCGTGAGGTAACCTCGGGTCTCCCCGTCAGTCACGACAAGCTACGAGGCGCAACTGTTGGCCACTGAGCCCTCCCAGGATCCGGCGCCTCAGCAGCCTGCTCCTTCGCCCGCTCCGCCGCAGCCGCCACGCCCGCCGTGGGTGCCACCCGCGGAAGGGGATCCTGCCATCGAAGGACCGCGGGGTGGGACGAGGCTGAGCTCCGCAGAGTTGCTCGACGCGTTCAAGGAAATGACCCTCCTCGAGCTTTCAGACTTCGTGAAGCAGTTCGAGGAGACGTTCGAAGTTGCCGCCGCTGCCCCGGTGGCCGTCGGGGCTCCCGTACCCGCTGGGGGTGGCGAGGACGTCCGCGCCGAGCAGGAAGAGTTCGACGTCATCCTCGAGGCTCCGGGTAACAAAAAGATCCAGGTCATCAAAGAGGTTCGCGGGCTGACGTCGCTCGGTCTTAAGGAGGCGAAGGACTTGGTCGACAACGCCCCGAAGGTGGTTCTGGAGAAGGTCGCCAAGGAGACTGCGGAGAAGGCTAAGTCCGCTCTTGAGGGCGCCGGAGCAACGGCGAGGCTCAAATAGTCCAATCCCGCAAAGCGGGGCCGACAATCTGGGTGGGTAGTCCTTCCGGAGGCCCACAGAGCTTGGGTCAGTCTCCCCGAGGATCACTGGTGTCACATCCGACAAGACGTAGCAGCGTGAGGGCGGCGCGACGCAAGGCGTACTGGGGCGGCGTTGTGCGGGGTACCCCTACAGCAACTGGTACAGCAACGCGGTCCGGACGGCAGCGGATGGGATCGGACCATGGCGGACGCCACGGCCTTTGACCTGGGCAGATCGGCGGAGAGCCAACCACAGCGAACCCCTGGAATGTGACTGGGGGCAAGGGGTTGCTACCGCCGCAATGAAGTGACCCCCGCGGGACGGACACCTCCAGACTTGGCAGCAGCCAGGGAGGAGGGCCCTGTTGGGGAGGGTCAGCAAGTACTCAGAGGAGTTCCGCCGGCAGGCGGCGATGCTCGTGGTCGACGGGCACCGGCCGGTACGTGAGGTCGCCCGCGAGCTCGACGTCAATCACGAGACGCTGCGCAACTGGGTCGCCGCGCTGCGGCGGGAACGCGCGGCGTCCGGTGGACCGGTCAGCGCCGACGAGCGGGCCGAGATCGCCCGACTGCGCCGCCGGGTCGCCGAATTGGAGCTCGAGAAAGAGATTCTGAAAAATGCCGCGGTCTTCTTCGCCAGGGAGACGGGGCGGTGAGCCGAGGAGCGGTCTTCGACTTCATCGTCGCGCAGAAGACCACCTACGGCGTGCGCCGTCTCTGCCGCGTGCTCGGAGTCAGCAAGACCGCGTTCTACGACTGGGCCGCCCGCGGCGGTTGCCCGACGTCGGCGGAGCTGGAGGAGGCTTACGCCATCCACGCTGCCCCACCAGGCCTGGTCCGAGCACCGCCGGGTCTACGGCGTCCGCCGGCTGACCGCCGAGATTCGTTCCCGCGGGCACGCCTGGAACCGCAAAAGGGTCGCCCGGCTCATGCGAGTGGCCGGGATCGAAGGCATCCACCGGCGCCGCCGCGGCAAGTACGGCCGCCGGAGCGCCTCCACCGCGACCGCCGACGACCTGGTCGAACGCAACTTCACCGCGCCGGTTCCTGACCAGCTGTGGGTCGCCGACATCACGTACCTGCGCACCTGGGAGGGCTTCCTCTACCTGGCCGTGGTCGTCGACGCCTGCAGTCGGCGAGTCGTGGGCTGGGCGATGGCCGACCACCTGCGCACCGAACTGGTCCTCGACGCGGTTGGAATGGCGCTGTTCACCCGCCGACCCGCGCCCGGCCTGGTGCATCACTCCGACCGCGGCAGCCAGTACACCTCCTACGACTTCGGCAAGACGCTGCGGACTTCCGGGCTGCTGGCCTCGATGGGCCGAGTCGGCTCGGCCTACGACAACGCGATGGCCGAGTCGTTCTTCGCCACCCTGAAAGCCGAACTGGTCTACCGCCGGGCCTGGCCGACCCGGCACGAACTGGAGATGGAGGTCTTCTCCTACATCGAGGGCTTCTACAACACTCGCCGACGGCACAGCAGGCTGGACAACGTCAGCCCCGCTGACTTCGAGAACAAGATCAGACAGCAGATGACACGAAACGAGGCGTCCGCCTGACGGGGGTCACTTCAGCAAGAGGGTCCGGAGGTTGTACGCCGGCCTGAGGAAGCGGCATGAGCGACGGACGGCTCATCGTCGCCCCTCGTCAGTTCGCGGCTGATTCTTCGCAATCTTCATTGGGTGTGGGGTCAGCCTCAACCGCGTCTGAAGAGTCCCCTGAGTTGGCCGCCTCGCCCATGGGCTTAATGCCCCGGGCGGCCTCGATGGCCGATGAGAGGGCGCCCCAGATTTTCGACGGAGGAAATTTCCCCGCTGCCTCGGTGACCTTTCCTAGGTCGTCGAGCCGCCCGGTCTCTTTGTAGACACTCCAAGCGCAGGTCCAGACCTTGTGGAAGGCCAGGTATTGGCAGAGGGAACTGACGGTCGCGAGGACCAGGGCGAGGAGGAGGTACTCCACCATGAACCGATTCCAATCAGGGATCACCTCGGCCCCCACCACGCCGATCCTGTTGGTATTCGGTTGTGTATCACGGATCCTCCTGGTGGCAGCGCGCAGACCTGCTCGGCAACTGCTCTCGCCGAACCGGCACTGCTGCCCCGAGGGTCCTACTCAGTCGACCGGAGGTGGGACCCTCGCCGACCGAACAGGCACGGGGTGCTGCCTGGAGCCCAACCCATCAGTCGCTGGCTGCTGGACAGTGCTCCTAGCGGTCTTGCCGCGGAAGAGGAAGTGCTTCGACCCGCGGTTCGAACGCTTGAGCGAGAAGCTACATGATGGCGGTGACGGAGAGCAACCATGGGCTGCGAGGCCCCAACAAGATCGACATGCGGATGTCGGGTCCGTCATCGCCAGGAGCGTGAAGGAGCGGACCCTGCGACCGCCGCGACCCGCCGTCACCGGTCAAGGGTGTCAGGGGTGATGTAGCCGTCGCATAGTGCGCAAGTCGTCCGTAGACGCCTTCCGGTGCTCTGTTGGTAGACGCTGGAAGGCCTGGTCAAGCCGTATTCCACCGATGACGAGCCTGAGCCAACACTCGGGCCACCGTCCATGGCGTACATGCTGACTACTCACGTCGCCCGAAGTGACCTGAACGTGCACGGTTGCGGAGGTGCTGGCTGCTCCTCGGTGGGGTGTCAGCCGGTGCGATCACCCGAACTGCCGTCGACCAGCTCCGAAAGACTCATCGCTTCGTGTTGCCGAGTATGTGACAAGCGCCGAAGGCGCGTGTGGGTTGCGAGCGCGCACGCTTCGCGGCAGTGCACCCGGTCCGCTGGCGGCCGGCTTCACCGTGGCCATCAGAGTGTCCGGCCTCGGGGGCCGCCGGTGTGTGCCGACGGCCTCGGTCGCCAGTATTCGGGGAACGGCGCCTAGGAACCGGTCGCGGTGGTTGCAGTTCTGGTTGCAGTTGGCTCTTTTCGCGGTCGGACGCGGGAGTTCGCGGACGTTCAGAGTCGCAGATCGAGCGGCTTACGGCACTGCAACGAACCACCGCGAACGCGATCATGACGGCCTGGCAGTGTGGGGGTCAGGGGTTCGAGTCCCCTCAGCTCCACCCGATCGAGTAGGCCGCCCCTCCCACCGGAGGGGCGGCCTGCTGCGTTGTCGGGGGCGGGGTGCGCTCGGATACCTGTGTGACGCGCGTAACCCCTGGTGAGGTCGCGCGTTGTTCCGCGCACACACCGCTCCCACCCGATCTGGAGGAGACGTGCGCCGTCTCGCTACCTGCATCACCGCCGCCGTCGCGGTCCTCGCCGGCGTCCTCGTCGCGCCCACGGCGCAGGCCGCGCCGGCCCCGCTGCGCTACGTCGCCCTCGGCGACTCCTACAGCGCGGCCTCCGGGGTCCTGCCGCCGGACCTCGCCGCGCCACCGCAGTGCCTGCGCTCGACCCGGAACTACCCGCACGTCATGGCCGGCGCGATCGGCGCCCGGCTCACCGACGTCACCTGCGGCGGCGCCGACACCGGTGACTTCTTCGCCGGGCAGTACCCGGGGGTCGCCCCGCAGCTCGAGGCGCTGAGCCGGGACACCCAGCTGGTCACGATGACCATCGGCGGCAACGACAGCGGGGTCTTCATCAACTCGATCATGGCCTGCAGCACGGCGGGACTGGCCACGCTCGGCAAGGGCAGCCCGTGCAAGGACCGGTACGGCAGCTCGTTCGCCGACACCGTGCGCACCACGACGTTCCCGGCGCTCGTGGAGTCGCTGCGGGCCGTCCGGCAGGCGGCGCCGGGCGCCCGGGTCGCCATCCTCGGCTACCCCTGGATCGTGCCGGCCAGCGGCAGCTGCTTCGACCGCATGCCTCTCGCCGAGGGCGACATCCCCTACCTGCGCGACCTGCAGGCGACCCTGAACGACGCGGTGAAGCGTGCGGCCTCGATGTCCGGCGTCACCTACGTCGACCTGAGCCGGGTCTCCGACGGGCACGACGCCTGCCGGCCGATCGGCGTCCGCTGGGTCGAGCCGGTGCTGCAGGGGACCAACGCGGTCATCGTGCACCCGAACGCGCGGGGTGAGGCGGCGATGGCCGCGCGCACCATCGAGGTGCTGCGGCTCGACCGCCGCTGAGCCCGGCGTCCGGCGGCCCGGGCGGGAGTGATCCCGGCCGGGCCGCCGGCGTCAGTTCGGGACGGCGCCCAGCTCCGGCTCGGACGCCCGGCCGTTGCCGTGCCGGCGGGCGAGCCGGGCGGCCGTCGGCGTGGCGGCGTACCCGTTGGTCAGCCGCGCCCGGGCGACCAGCGTGCCGGCCCGGTGCTCGGCGATGCCGCGCAGGAGCTCGTCGAACTCCGTCGTCACGACGTAGTGGGTGCCGTCGACCAGGTGCACCACCGTGTCGGCGTGGTGCTCGATCCGCTCGATGTGGTCGGGGTCGACGGCGAAGTGCTCGCCGTTGCGGCAGGTCACAGCGATCACGAGGTGGTCCTTTCGCAGCCGCCGGCCCGGGGGCCGGTGGGCCGGCCCGGAAGTCGGTCCGGCACCGAGGCCATCGGCAGGTCGGGGCCCTCTCTGGAGCGCGGGCCGCCGGGGGCGTCCTTCCGGGTGACCTCGCAACCGGTCAGAAGCCGAAGAGCAGACCGAGCCCCCCGAGGGTGAACAGCACCATGACGACCACCAGGGGGAGCTGGTCGGACGCCCGTGCGTGCCGCTCGGCGCGCAGCGCGCGTTCGTGCGCCAGCGTCACGCCGACGACGTGGCCGAGGATGATCGCCCCCACCTGCACCAGCGCGATGGTGTCGGAGCCGACGGCGGTGAGGTCGACCCGGTTGCCGTACGTGCCGAACAGGTCGACCCCGGCCGCGCCGAACGGGTTGCTGACCAGGATCCACGTCTTCTGCCCGTCGAGGAGCAGCAGGCTGAAGTAGTGGGCGACCGTGTAGCCCAGCGCGATCGGGATGACCGTGGCCGCGTAGCGCCGTGGTTGCCCGCCCGGCGCCTGGCCGACCAGGCGCCCGGACAGGCCGGTACCCAGCGCGTACAGCCCGGCCACCAGCGCGATCGACGCCAGCAGGCCCAGGGTGCCCGAGAGCGTGTCGTCCGCCGCCCCGGGGCCGGTCTGCCACCACACCGTGCGGGAGAGCCCGTCGAACGCCGTCGAGCCCAGCAGCACCACCACGAGGGCGGCCAGCCCCGGTTCGGCCGGGGTGGCCATGGCGTTGGCCAGCGGGTTGCGCAGCACGAGCCGGCCGTCGTCCCGCCGTCCCCACGGGGAGAGCCGGGCGATCAGCGTCGAGTAGGCCTCGAACCCGTCCCCGCGGGCGAACCAGCCCTCGCCGAACCACAGCGCCAGGGCCACGTGCACGACGGCGTGCAGCAGCAGGAACACCGCGACGGTCCTCGGCTCGGCCCGGCCGGGGAAGACCAGCTCCAGCCAGACGAACACCAGCAGGGAGCCCGCGGCGGGCCAGAGCCCCAGTGCGGGCAGCCGTGTGGCGCCGGGCGCGGTGGGCACGGCGGGGCGCAGCAGGCGGTGCAGCAGCCGCAGCGGGTTGACCATCCGCCAGACCGGCCCGAGCAGCAGGCTGGCCGGCACCAGGCCCACCCAGAAGGTCACGTACAGCACCCACGGGGCGAGGTTGCGGGACGTCTCGCCGGGCCCCAGGAGCGCGGCCGCGACGACGAACGCGGCCGCGAGCAGCGCGAGCCCCTGGAGGCCCCGCCGGAACGGCGCGCCGTCGAGCACGCGCTGCAGGCCGGCGGGCAGCGGGCGGCCGGAGCCGGAGCCGCCCAGCCGTGGGGTGCGCCAGAAGAGCAGCAGGACCGCGAAGCTGATCAGGATCGCCGCGCCCGCGCCGTAGAGCGCGAAGCCGATCGGGATCGGCAGGTCTGTGCGCGAGCCGACCCCGTGGGCGAGGACGCTCACCCGACCTGCAGCGTCAGCAGCACCGTCCCGGCGTCGTGCAGCTCCAGCTCGAAGACGCCGGGGATGGTGGCGTCGAACGCGAGCTCCGCCGGCCGCCCCGGCACCAGCTCGGCCAGGCGGTCGTACCCGTGCAGGTGCACCTCGTCGGCGACGTCGGAGGTGACGACGACGGTGACCGGCTCGCCGAGCGGCACCGGCACCCGGCCGGTGTCACCGCTGACCTGCCCGCCGGTGACCTCCACCTCGATCCGCTGCCCGGCGGTCTCCGTCGGGGTCGTCGGAGGCGCGGAGGTGGCGGTGGGGGACGTCGTGGTGGGGGAGCCGGTCGCCGTGGGCTCGTCCGCGGGGGCGGCCGTGCCGGCGCAGCCGGCCAGCGCCACCGCCAGGGGCAGCAGGACCGCAGCAGCCGTGCGGCGCGCGCTCACGGCCGCCCCGCCCCGGACGTCACCGCGTCCTCCGCGGCGCCGGCCGCCGTGGCGGAGGCGCCCGGCTCCCGGACGGCGGCGCGGCGGGCGTACCGGCCCACCCCCCACGACATCGCGGCGATCAGGGCCAGGGTGCAGGCGAGCACGACGAGGTTGGCGACGAGCCACAG
The DNA here is from genome assembly GCF_054050795.1 of Blastococcus sp. SYSU DS1024. NCBI lineage: Bacteria > Bacillati > Actinomycetota > Actinomycetes > Geodermatophilales > Geodermatophilaceae > Blastococcus > Blastococcus sp. SYSU DS1024. The sequence continues at coordinate 57,390 of NZ_JBJHAA010000021.1, read as the reverse complement.
CCCGCCCTCGGAGTCCTTGAGCTCGCGCTGCAGGATGTCGATCTCGGGGATCGCGCTGCGGGTCATGCCGTCCTCGGCCGGGATCTCGTCGGCCGGGATCGCCTCGTCGCGCGGCAGGTAGATGGGGAAGGCGGTGAGCACGCGGCCGTCGTGCACGCGCAGCAGCGTCTTCCAGGTGCCGTGCAGCGGGACCGGCTCGGTGGTCCGGTACTCGCCCTCCCCGGTCCGCTCCAGCGGCGTCACGACCAGGCCGTCGCCCTGCCAGGCGGTGATCTGCACCCAGGCGGGGTCGTCGGGGAAGTCGGCGGGTTCCAGCCGCACTCCGATGTGCGCCGTCCGGGGATCGGTCCCGACGTCCTCGATCGCGAAGGTCGCCGCCACGTCGTCGGGCACGGTGGCGACCAGCCCGTTGGCGACCGCGGCCGCCAGGACCGCGAGGCAGGCGAGCAGCACGCCGCGGGCCACGGCCGGGCGCGGCAGCCGGCGGCGCAGCCCGGTCGCGAGCAGGGCGCCGAGCAACCCCCCGGCGACGCCGCCGGCCAGCGCCATGAGCGTGCCCTCGACCAGGATGTCGCTACCCCAGGTGAGCTCCTGGACGACGTAGGTCCAGCCGGCCTCGGTCGCATGGCCGACGGTGCCGATGGCGACGCCGGCGACCGCGCCGAAGAGCAGCGGCCGGCGGGCCGGCGGCAGGGCGATCGCGAGCAGTTCGACCAGCACGGCCGAGCCGAGGTACAGCGGGAACGTGGGCACGATCTCGTCGAGGACCGGGCCGACGACGAGCGCGATGACGCTGCGGACCACGAGGAAGAACGCCGTCGCGGCGAGGGCTCCGCCGCGGCCGATGAACATGCGGGCGGCGACCAGGGCGATACCGGCGGCGCCGGCGATCATGAGCGGCTCGAGCACCAGCCGGAACTGGGGCACGTCGAAGTCGTACTCGCCCTGGAACACCGACATGCCGAGCAGCAGCCCGCCCATCGCCGAGGTCCGCCGCAGGAAGCGCGCGGTGCGGCCGGCCGTGCGGTCGCCGGCGCCGGTCGGCGACCCGGCGTGCCCCTCCTGCTCGAGGACGAGCAGCCCGATGATCGACAGGCCCGCGCCGCCGATGAGCATCAGGTGCGTGGGGCCCCACAGGGTCACGTCCTGGCCGAACATCCGGTGCCACACGTCGTCGAGCGGGAAGCCGAGCAGGGCGTAGAACCCGGCCGCGGTCAGCAGGATGCCGCCGACCGGCACGTCCCAGCCGCGGACGAAGCGGACGGCGGCCGGGCCGGGCTGGTCGTCCAGCGGCATGGCGCAGGCGAGCACACCGCCGGCGAAGACCCCGAAGAGGCCGAAGAGGATCAGGTAGTGGGCCGGGTTGGCCAGCGGGCCCTCGTCGCGGCCCACCCCGATGTGCAGGGCGATGTCCCAGAGCATGCCGAGCAGGGCGGTGAGCAGCGAGACCGTGGTGAGGACGGTCGGCAGGGCCACCCACGCGGGAACGCCGGTGGCGCCGCCCAGGCGGTTCCCCACCCGGGTGAGGACGCCGGACCGCCGGGTGCGGTGCAGGAAGACCAGAGCGAGCAGCGCGACCGTCAGGGCCAGGCCGATCCCCGTGGCGAGGAAGACCTCGCCGAGGGCGGCACCTCCGGCCGGTCGTGTCTCCGCGGCGAGCAGCACGGCATCCCTCCCAGGCATGTGACTATGTAACACCAGTAACAGTTACATCGGCAACTGTCACATAGAACGAGCCACCTACCCTGTGGTGACGAGGGAGAGGAGAAGCGGGTGAGTGCAGCGCAGCCCGAGCCGTCGGGCGAGGATGCCGACCGCGAGCTGACGGTCGACGAGCTGGCCGCCCGCGTGGGGCTCACCGTGCGCAACGTGCGGGCGTACTCCGCCCGGGGCCTGCTGCCGCCGCCGCGGATGGTCGGCCGCACCGGGTACTACGGCCGCGAGCACGTCGCCCGGCTGCTCCTGGTCCGCGAGATGCTCGCCGAGGGCTACTCGCTGGCGATGATCGAGCGCACCCTGGCGGGCGCGCCGCCGACCGCGAGTTCGGCCACCCTCGCGCTGCACCGCGCCCTGCTGGTGCCATGGCTGCCGCCGGAGCCGGAGATCACCACGGGGCCCGAGCTGGCCGCGCGGACCGGGGTGCCGACCGGTCCCGAGCTGATCGACCAGCTGGTGGAGCTGGGCATCGTGGAGCGGCTGGACCGGGAGCGGCTGCGGGTGCTCGACCCGGCGCTGCTCATGGCCGGCCTGCAGGTGGTGGGCCTGGGGGTGCCGGCGACCGCGCTCATCGCGGCCCAGGCGCAGGTCAACGAGCACGTCCGGGCGATCAGCCGCACCTACGTGCGCATGTTCGTCGACACCGTGTGGCGGTCGTTCGTCGCGGCGGGGGCGCCGCCCGAACGGCTGGAGGACATCCTCGCCACCGTGACCCGGCTCCAGCCGGTGGCGGCGCAGGCGGTGCTGGCTGCCTTCCGGACCGAGATGGCCGCGGAGGTGGCGAGCGCCGTCGAGGAGGCGCTGGGCGAGCTGGGGGACTAGTCGGCCGGGGGGCGGCCGGGCACTTCGCCGTCGGGGAGCTCCTCGCGGGTCATCCCCTGCCGGTCTGCCTCGGCGGCCGCCTCCCGTGCGCTGATCCGGCGGTCGCGGACGACGGCTCCCGCGACGAGCGCGACGAGGATGGCTGCGGGCACGAAGAAGCCGACGGTCCCGATGACGCTCAGGCCGTCCGTGGCGACGACGTCGTAGCCAGGCACGACCTCATGTGACACCGACCGATGACACGGTGTCAAACCCGAGCGCTCAGTCGGAGCCGCGGCCCTCGCGCCAGTACCCCATGAAGGCCACCGATCGGCGGTCGACGCCGACCTCCTGGACGAGGTGCCGCCGCAGGCCCTTGACCACCCCGGCCTCTCCGGCCAGCCAGGCGTAGACCCCGGAGGACTCCGGGGTCGCGGCGTCCTCGAGGGGGACCTCCCACAGGATGCCGGCGTCGACGTCGACGTCGGCCAGCTCGGGGGTGGGGGTGGGGGAGAGCAGGTCGCCCAGCTCGCGCACCGCGTCCAGAACGGCCCCGGTGAGCAGCTGCCCACGCGGTGCGGCGGGGGCGCCGTCGGCGGGCCAGCGGGGGAGCCAGGTGATCTCCACGCCGGTGGGCGCGACGACGTCCAGCGCGTCGCCGGCTGTCGGCACCTCCAGCAGCACCCGGGCGCGACGGCCTGCGGGCAGGCTCTCCACGATCGCGCAGATGGCCGGCACCGCGGTCTCGTCGCCGGCGATCAGCAGGCAGGAGGCGTCGGCCGGCGGGTGCCACTCGAAGCCGCCGGTCTCGCCGGGGAACCGGGCGTTCGGGGCGACCAGGACGACCTCGTCGCCGGCGGTGGCCTGCTCGGCCCAGGCCGACGCGGGGCCGGTGGCGCCGTGCAGCACGAAGTCGACGTCGACCTCGCCGACGTCGCTGCGCAGTGCCCGGATCGTGTACGTGCGGATGGGCATCTGCCGCTCCGGCGGCAACGCCCGCCAGGCGCCGTACCAGTCGTCACCGGCCGGGCAGTCGAGGATGCCCCGGCCGGGCAGCGGCAGCATGACCTTGATGCGCTGGTCGAAGCCGTTGGACGCGAAGGCAGCCATCTCCGGCCCGGTGAAGGTGACCCGGAGGAAGCTCGGGCTCAGCCGCTGCACCCGCGCCACGCGCACCGGGAAGGTGCGGTAGGCGGGGATCTGCGCGGTCTCGACGGTCACGGCGTCTCCCGGGCTGGGCAGGTAGGGGCGTCTCTCGACTTAGGCTAGCCTCACCTGGCTTCCGGCAGTCTCGCACACGAGCGCCGGTCGATCCAGACGCGCGTCCACCCGGGCCCGCGCCTCAGTTCGAAGGAGAACGATGACGACTCGCGCCCTGCGCGCCACCGCCTTCACCGTGGCGGCCGCCCTGTCCCTCACCGCCTGCGGCAGCAGCTCCGAGCCGGAGGCCGGCCCGACCGGGCAGGCGGCGGCCGGCGACGCCGCGTTCCCCCGCACCGTCGAGCACGCCATGGGCAGCACCGTGATCCCCGAGGAGCCCGAGCGGGTCGTCGTCCTCGACACCGGCGAGCTCGACTCGGCGCTCTCGCTGGGGGTCACCCCGGTGGGCGCGGTCACCACCGACGTCTCCGAGCAGTTCCTGAGCTACCTGGCCGAGGACGCCGAGGGCATCGAGGTGGTCGGCACCATCGCCGAGCCCGACCTCGAGGCGATCGCCGCGCTGGAGCCGGACCTCATCCTCTCCAACCAGGTGCGCCACGAGGACATCTACGACCAGCTGGAGCAGATCGCCCCCACGGTGTTCGCCGCGGACCTCGGCGACACCTGGAAGGAGAACCTCCTCCTGGACGCCGAGGCGCTGGGCAGGGAGGAGGAGGCCGAGGAGCTGCTCGCGGAGTACGAGCAGCAGGCCGCCGACCTGGGCGAGGCGATCGGTGACCCGGCGAGCACCACCGTGAGCCCGTTGCGCTTCGTCGGTGGCACGATCCGCGCCTACCAGCCGGAGTCGTTCGTCGGCACGGTGCTGGCCGACATCGGCCTGGACCACGTCGATCTGCCGGAGGGGGAGGTGTCCACGTTCGCCGAGCTCAGCCCCGAGCAGATCACGCAGGCCGACGCCGACGTCATCCTGTACTCCTCCTACGGGGCGCCCGAGGAATCGGGTGAGGCCACCGTCGTCGCCGGGCCGCTGTGGCCGCGGCTGACCGCCGTCGCCGAGGGCCGGGCCTTCGCCGTGGAGGACGACGTCTTCTACACGGGCATCGGGCTCAAGGCCGCGCAGCTGCAGCTGGAGTCGCTCGAGGAGCTGCTGGCCGGCTGACCCCGGGACGCAGCGAGGGCCCCTTCCCGCGATCGGGAAGGGGCCCTCGCTGCACGGGCGACCGCGGTCAGGGAGTCTCGGTGACCAGCTGCGCGGCCAGGTACTGCGGCGCGCCCACCCGCTCGATCGCGGCGATCTGCGCCTCGAACCAGTCGGCGTGCTTCTCCTCGTCCAGGACCATCTCCTCGAACACCGACGCGGTGCCGTGGTCGCCGAGGTCGTGGCACTCCTTCGCGGAGGCGTTGAACTGGGCGACGGCGGCCTTCTCGCTGTCGAGGGCCAGCACCAGCATCTCCTCGGCGCTCTCGCCGACCCGGATCGCGCCGAGGCGCTGCAGGTTGGGGTGGCCGTCGAACAGCAGGACGCGCTGGATGAGGGCGTCGGCGTCCCGCATCTCGTCGATGGAGAGGTCGTAGAAGACCTTGCCCAGCTTGGGCAGACCCCAGGCGTCGAGCATGCGCGCGTTGAGGAAGTACGTGTTGGTGACCGTGAGTTCGAAGGTCAGCGCGTCGTTCAGCAGTTCGACCACGCGGGGGCTAACGGGCTGCACCGGATACTCCCAGCTCTCGCTCGGCCGGGCGCTCGGTGGTGCGCCCGGCTCGCACCGGGCAATGCTGACACACCAGGTCGCGGAGCGAGCCGACGCAGCTGCCGCAGGTGCGCCCGGCACCGGTCGCGCGGGCCACGTCGGCGACGCAGCGCGCCCCGTTGGCGATCGCTTCGAGGATGTCGCGATCGGTCACCACGTTGCAGTGGCACACGTACATGCGGCGGTCGCCTAACGGGAGACGGCGGGCGGGGGTGGCCCCGGTGCGGACACCCGGGCGACTCGCAGAGGTTAGCCTCTCCTAACCGTTCTGCGCCACCCCTCCTGGTCAGGAGCCGCCGAGGCCCCCTAGGTTGCCGTCATGGCCGACCCGGCGTCCCGCGCCCGCACGCTCCTGCGGCTGCAGACCGATCCCCGCGTCCTCGTCCTCGCCAACGTCTGGGACGCGGCATCGGCGAGAGCGGTGGCCGACACCGAGGGCACCGGGGCACTGGCCACCGCCAGCCACGCGATCGCGGCGGCCCACGGGTACGAGGACGGCGAGCGCATCCCGCTGGAGCTGCACCTCGACGTGGTGCGGCGGATCGTCGCGGCCGTGGAACTCCCGTTGTCCATGGACATGGAGGCCGGCTACGGCGACCCGGGGGAGACGACCCGGCGCGCGATCGGGGCCGGCGCCGTGGGCGGCAACCTCGAGGACGGGACACGCCCGCTGGACGAGGCCGTGGCCGCCGTGGGGGAGGTGCTCGCCGCCGGCCGCGCCGCGGGCGTCGACTTCGTGCTCAACGCGCGGACCGACGTCGTCCTGCTCGCGCCGGCCGGGGCCGACCGGGCGGCGCTGCTGGACGAGGCGGCCGACCGAGGCCGGGCCTACCTGGCGGCCGGGGCCGCCGCGGTCTTCGTGCCGGGCGTGGTGGCGGCCGACGAGATCGCCGCGCTGGTCGGGGCGCTGGGGCGCGGCCGGCTCAGCGTGCTCGCCGTGCCGGGGGCCACGCCGCCGGTCGCCGAGCTGGAGCGCCTGGGCGTCGCGCGGGTCTCCACCGGCCCGAACGCGCAGCGGGTGGCCCTGACGGCGCTGCAGGACGCGACGGCGGCGCTGCTCGCGGGCGGGGTGCTCCCACCCGGCACCCGCACGCTGAGCTGAGCTCCCGTGGCGGCGTCCGAGCGGCTGGCCTGGGCGGCCGGGCTGGTGGCCCCGGCGCCCGGGGAGCGGGTGCTCGAGGTGGGCTGCGGGCACGGCGTGCTGGCCGACCTGCTCGCCCGGCGGCCGGGGGTCGGCCACGTGGCCGCCGTCGACCGCTCGGCGACCATGGTGGCCGCGGCGACCCGGCGGAACCGCGCCGCGGTCGAGGCCGGGCGGGTCAGCCTGCAGACCGCGACGCTGGTCGAGGCCGAGCTGCCCGAGCGCTGGTTCGACGTCGTCGTGTCGTTCGACGTCCGCGCCTTCTGGACCCCGCCGGCGCCGGAGTGGGACGTCGTCCGCCGCGTGCTGGCTCCCGGCGGGCGGGTCGTCGTCGCGTTCACGGTCATGGCCCCCGGCGCCGACGACCGGATCCGGACGGCGGTCCTCCGGTCCGCCGGGGAGCGCGGCCTCGTCGAGCACGCCGTCCACCGGGCCGCCACGGCGCCGTTGCCGTCGGCGGCCGTCGAGTTGCGGTCCGCGCAGGACGGGTAGGAGGCGGGATGCCACCGACGAGAGGACACCGCATGACCGAGGACCTGGTACCCGGCGACCTGTACGCCTACGAGTCGCTGCTGTCGGCGGAGGAGCGGGAGGAGCTCGCCGGCATCCGCGCCTTCCTGCAGGACGAGGTCCGGCCGCAGGTCAACGACCACTGGGAGGCGGCCACCTTCCCGATGGAGCTGATCCCGCGCTTCGCCGAGGCAGGGCTGGTCGGCCGCAGCTACGACACCGAGGGGTCACCGCGCGCCTCGCGGCTGTTCACCGGCTTCATCGCCCTCGAGACCGCCCGCGTCGACCCGTCGATGGCCACCTTCCTCGGCGTGCACAACGGCCTGGCGATGGGGTCGATCGTCAACCTCGCCTCGGAGGAGCAGAAGCAGCGCTGGCTGCCGGGCATGCTGGCCCTGGAGAAGATCGGCTGCTTCGCGCTCACCGAGCCGCACGGCGGCTCCGACGTCGCGCTCGGCCTGGAGACCACGGCCCGGCAGGACGGCGACGAGTGGGTGATCGACGGCGCCAAGCGGTGGATCGGCAACGGCACCTTCGCCGACCTCGTCGTCGTCTTCGCCCGCGACGTCGCCGACGACTCCGTGAAGACCTTCGTCGTGGAGAAGGGGACGCCCGGCTTCAGCGCGAGCAAGATGGAGGGCAAGTACGCGCTGCGCACGGTGCAGAACGCCGACCTCACCTTCGAGGGGTGCCGCATCCCGGCCGAGAACAAGCTCGAGGGCGGCAACACCTTCAAGGACGTCAACCGGGTGCTGAAGCTGACCCGCGGCGGGGTCGCCTGGAGCGCCGTCGGCTGCCAGATGGGGGCCTTCGAGGCCGCGCTGGCCTACGCCAAGGAGCGGGAGCAGTTCGGCCGCCCGATCGCCGGGTTCCAGCTGATCCAGGACCTGCTGGCCCGCATGGCCGGGAACGTCACGGCGAGCCTCGGCATGGCGGTGCGCGTGGCCCAGCTGCAGGAGGAGGGCGTCTTCCGGGACGACCACGCCGCGCTGGCGAAGAGCTACGCGACCAGCCGGGCGCGGGAGACGGTGGCGTGGGCGCGGGAGCTGCTCGGGGGCAACGGCATCCTGCTCGAGCGCGACGTCGTCCGCTTCTTCAACGACGCCGAGGCGCTGTACTCCTACGAGGGCACCCGGGAGATCAACCAGCTCATCGTCGGCCGGGCGCTGACCGGGATCAGCGCCTTCGTCTAGACCGGCCCGGACGTGCGGCCCGGCCGCCCCGGGTCAGGGGGGCGGGCCGGGCCGCGGTCTCAGGCGCCGAGGACGGCGGTCCGGACCAGGTACAGCAGGACGACGACGGAGACGGCCACCGCGAGCCCGACCCACAGCCGGCGCTCGCGCACCCGGTCCGCCTCGGTCTCGTCGGCCAGCTGCAGGGGGTCGGCCCACACCGGCAGCACCCCGCCACGACGGGCGAGCTCGTCGGCGGAGAGCACCACCGGGGGGCTCACCCGGAACGGCTGCCCGGCCCCGACCAGCTGGTGGAGGTTGCTCATACGGTGACCCTCCCGGTCTTCTCGGTCTTGTCCCAGGTCATGGCCGCCCCGCGGAACTCCTTGACGTAGGCGTCCACGGTGATCGCGCACATCAGCGGCCCGAAGCCGACCAGGTAGAGCGCCAGCGGCGCGAGCCGCCGGCCCCAGCGGGTGCCCTCGAGCGCGCGCACCCCGTAGGCCAGCGGGATGCAGAGCACCAGCCAGCTGTAGACGAACAGGGTCCAGAACGTCTCCACGCCGCCCGACAGGGGGACCACCCCGGGGAACGCGGCCGACAGCAGGACGACGAAGGAGATCGCGCCGGGGAACAGCAGCGCCTCCCGCCAGACCTTGAGGCCGGTGCGGGGATCGACCGACATCGTCAGCGTGATCATGAAGACGAACGTGGCGATCGGCACGAACACCGCTGCCCCGAACACCTCCGAGGCCAGTTCGCTGTCGAGCAGGTAGAGCCCGGTCAGGCCGATCGAGGTCAGCAGCATCGCCACCGGCAGCAGCAGGATCGCGAACCAGAAGACGCCGAAGAAGAAGCCGCCCAGCCCCGGGTGCACCGACCGGCGGAACCACAGGTGCCGGTACATCGCGGTGATCTGCACGTTGCCGCGGGCCCAGCGCAGCCGCTGCTTCCACAGCGCGTCCACGCCGGCCGGCTCCTCGGCCAGCACACGGGCGTGCGGCTCGAAGACGACCCGGCGCCCGGCGAGCTGGGTGCGGAAGGTCGTGACGGTGTCCTCGGCCAGCGAGGAGGTGTCGATCTGCCCGCCGATCGCCACGAGGTTCTCCCGCGAGTGCAGCTGCGCGCCACCGGCGAGGCAGGCCATCGCACCGGCGACGTTCTGCGCCCGGCGGGAGGCGGCCTGCGCGGCCAGGTAGTCGAACCCGATGAACCGGGTGATCCCCTCCGGGTCGCCGCTGCCCTCGCGGATGTAGGCGGTCACCGCGCCGACCGTGGGGTCGGCCAGGTGGCGGGTCATCTTGCGCAGCGACGCCGGCTCGTAGATGACGTCGGCGTCCATGATCAGGAGCGCCTCCATCCAGTCGTCGGCGAGGATCTCGCGCAGCCCGTGGTTGAGGGTGTGCGCCTTGCCCTCGCCGCCCTTCTCGCGGCGCAGGTGCACGACCCGGCCGGGGAAGCGCTCGACGCAGGCGGCCAGCACGGCGGGGGTGTCGTCGGTGCTCGCGTCGTCCACCACGTAGACGCGCAGCCGGTCCGGCGGGTACTCCAGCCGCATCAGCCGCTCGATCGAGCTGGTGAGGACGGCGGCCTCGTTCCACGCCGGGACGAGCACCGCGACGTTGGGCAGGTACGGGCCGGTCTCCCGGTAGTGGTTGCGCACCGCGTGGAACGGGATGACGAGGAACTGCGCCAGCCCGGCGACGACCGGGATGGCGCCGGTGGCCACCAGGGCCAGCAGGAACCAGGTCAGCACGGTCTCGCCGATGCCGGCCACATCGGCGCCGGCGGAGAGGACGGTCACCGGGCACCCACCAGCCGGGTCGCCGACGCAGCGTCCGCCACCCAGGAGTAGCGGCCCACGGTGGCGGCCTCGTGGCTGTCGGTGGAGCCGACGAGGGCCACGCCGGCGGCCGCCAGGGCCAGCACGACGCGGGGCCCGGGGCAGCGCCACTTCTCGTTGACCTCGACCGTCGTCCCCGTCCGGACCGCGGCGTCGGCGATCGCGGCGACGTGCTCGTCGAGCAGCTCGCTCTCGTGCATGCCGATCTTGGGCAGCAGCGAGAACAGGTGGGCCAGCTGACCCCGCCCGGCCCGCTCCATCGCCCGCACGGTCGCGTCGACGAGGATCGACAGCGCGTCCTGGGCGGGCAGCCCGCCCGCGATCTCCTCCAGGGTCCGGCGCGGGCTCCACGGGCCGTCCGGCCCGGGGAACTGGTGGTCGGCGATGAGGATGCGGTCCACCCCGCCCGGCCCGACCACGAGGCCCTCGGGCACGTCGAGGCGGCCGGAGGCGTCCAGGATCTTCGCCTCGACGCCGGTGAGCACCTCCAGCCCCTCGACCCGGGGGAGGGCGGCCACCTCGGCGAGGAAGCCCGGCACCCACGTCGTCGTCGTCCGGACGTGGTCGACCATGCGGATGCTGGCCAGCCCCGTGTCGCGCGCGGCGACGAGGTTCTCCATCGGCGCGCTCACGGCGTCGTCGGACCAGGTGGAGTGCACGTGGTGGTCGGTGAGCAGCAGGTCGAGCTCACCCAGGGCGGCGGTCATCGTGCGGCCTCCTCGGCGACGACGTCGGACGGGGCCAGGAAGACGTCCTCGAGGTAGCGGACCACCGCGAGCTCCCGGAAGGGCACCTCGGCCGGCAGCGGCCGGCCCAGCGCCAGGTCCAGGGCGAGCGAGGGCATGTCGACGCCGGCCGCGACGGTCAGGGGCATCGCGCCGGGGAAGCGCGGGTTGACCTCTAGCAGGGCCGGGCGGCCCTCGGCGTCGCGCCGGAGCTGGACGTTGGCCACCCCCACCAGCCCGATCGCGCGGGCCACCCGGCGGGCGGTCTCCTCCAGCTCCGGGTCGGCCACGGTGGCGCCGGCGACCGAGACGCCGGAGTCGACCCGCAGCCGCGACCGCGGCACGGCGGCGACCACGTGCCCGCCGGCGTCGGCGAGCGTGTCGACGGAGTACTCGTCGCCGGGCAGGTGGGCCTGCACCAGGGTGTCCTCGTCGCTGCCCAGGGCGGTCAGCGCGGCGGCGTCCTCGACCAGGTGCACCCCGCGGGAGCCGGCGCCGCGCCGCGGCTTGACGATGACCGGGTAGTCCCAGCCGGCGGGGTCGGTCGCGCCGAGCAGCGCGGTGCGCGGGGTCGGGAGGACCTCCGCGCAGCGCTGCGCCAGCGCGTACTTGTCCAGGCAGACCTCGAGGGTCTCCAGGCTCGGTGCGGCCAGCGTGGTGCCGACGGCGTCCAGGCGCTTGCGCTCGGCGGCCAGCCGCGGCAGCTCGACGTCGACGGTGGAGAAGAGCACGTCGACCCGCTCCCGCTCGCACAGGGCGACGAGGTGGTCGACGAACTCCTCGCTGAGGCCGGGGCGGACGAGGTGCCGCGCACCGGCGTCCACCAGGTAGAGACCGCTGGCGAAGCGGTCCATGTCCGCCGCGAGCAGCACGACGTCGTCGCGGCGGGCCAGCGAGCGCAGCACGGCGATCCCGGCGGGGCCGCCGGCGCCGGTCACGAGGACGCGGGTGGGGGTGGGGTCAGACACCGAAGCGCTCCGGGGTGGTCGAGGTGGTGGAGGAGGTGGACTGGACGGCGGACCCGCTGGTGGCGCCGACGACGCCGCCGGCGTCCCGGACGACCTCGAGGGGCTCGCAGTACCGGCCGCCGGTGCCGTAGCGGGACCAGTAGCGGGCGGTGGACAGGACGAAGTCGTCCTCGAGGTAGGCGCGGATGCCGGCCTGGGAGGCGAAGCTCTTCAGCAGGTCGAGCTTCGTGCGCGTGAAGCCGTCGATGCTCACGAACCGCGTCGGCCGGAAGTCGATCGTCGCCGAGGGGCTCTGGAAGCAGGCGACGGTCGGCACGGTGCGGGTGGCGACGCTCGCTGCCTGGTGCACCGCCCGGTGGTCCTGGTGCCGGTCGTTGGCCGAGTGGGTGTAGACGATGGTCGGGCGGACCTCCTGCACGACCCGCTCGATGATCGACATGGTCGGGTCCATCGGGCTGATCCGGGTGTCCTCGAGGTCCTCGAGGAACAGCCGCGCGCCGATCAGCTCGGCGGCGGCCAGCGACTCGTTCTGCCGGTCGCCGGCCTCGCCGCCGCGGGCGCCCCGGGAGAGCGTCAGGATCACCACCTGGTCACCGGCGGAGCGGTGTGCGGCGAGCGTGCCGCCGACCCCGATCTCCACGTCGTCGGGGTGCGCGCCGATGGCCAGGACGGTCTGGCGCTGCGGAGCGGCCGCGCGCCTGGCCTGCGCGGTCTCGGCCAGCCGGCGGATCGTCGCGGCGAGGGTGTCCTTGGGCACCGGCTTGACCAGGAACTCGTCGGCCTGGCGGCGCAGGGCGTCCACGGCGTAGTCGACCGACGCGTGCGCGGTCATCACCGTCACGGGCAGGTCCGGGCGGAGCTGGCGGAGCCGGTCCAGGAACTCCAGCCCGGTCATGCCGGGCATCTCGATGTCGGTGATCGCGGCGTCGAACTCGACGCGCGACGCAAGCGCCAGGGCCTCGAGCGGGTCGGCGCACGTGGTCACGGCCATGCCGCCCCGCTGCAGCACGGTGCGTACGAAGAGTGCGGTGTCGGGGTCGTCGTCGACGACCAGGACGTGCAGAGCACCGTCCACTGTTCCGGCTCCCGTCGGTCGGGTCCCCCGGGCGTGCCGGGAGGGGGAACGGTGTGTCCCCGCGGGAGTTGACGGCCGCCCCGGCAGGTCCCATGAGCCGTGCTCCCCGCTCCTCACCCGTTGGGGTGGGTCGACCCGGCCGGGCGACCGGTCGCCTGCTCAAGCCGGCGGGCTGCCGTGCCGATCACCCGGTCAGGTGACCGGAGGACCAGCCTCCGCACGCTCAGCGAGCAGCGAGGAGGAGACGTCGTGCCGGACCAGTCCGTGCTCGTGGTGGAGGACACCCAGGAGATCCGCGAGCTCGTGACCACCGTGCTCGGGCGGGCCGGGTTCGCCGTGCGCGCCGTCGGCACCGGTGCCGAGGCCATCGTGGAGGTGCGGCGCGACCCGCCGGACCTGATCGTGCTCGACCTCGGGCTCCCCGACGCCGACGGCACCGAGGTGTGCCGGCAGATCCGCGCCGAGACGCCCTGCTACGTCCTCATGCTGACCGCGCGCGCCGAGGAGGTCGACCTGCTCATCGGGCTGGCCGTCGGCGCCGACGGGTACATGGCCAAGCCGTTCTCCCCGCGCGAGCTCGTGGCCCGCGTCCAGGCGATGCTCCGCTTCCCGCGGACCGCCCCGCAGCCGGCCGCGGAGCCGGCTCCGGTGGCGGAGTCGGTGCGCCGGCTCGCCGAGCTCGAGGTCGACGAGGACAGCCGCGAGGTCCGGGTCGACGGCGAGGTCGTCGACCTGACCCGCACCGAGTTCGACCTGCTGGCCGCCCTCGCCTCGCGACCGGGCCGGGTGCTGCAGCGGGAGACGCTGCTGCGCGAGGTGTGGCAGACCGACTGGGAAGGCAACCTGAGGCTGGTCGAGGCGCACATGTCCAACCTGCGCCGCAAGCTCGTGGCCGCCGGCCTGAACTCGCCGGAGATCAAGACCGTCCGCGGCGTCGGCTACCGCCTCGTCGCGGCGTAGCCGCCGCAGGGGGGCCGGCGGCACCGACGATCCACCGGGGTCCTTCAGCAGACGCCGGCGAGCTCCTGCAGCCGGGCGACCCGGGAGTGGGCTAGCACGCCACGGCGGGCGTCGGCGGCGATCTCCCGGCAGAGGGAGGCGACCTCCGGGTGGCCCAGCTGACCGCTCGTGCCGGCCAGGGTGTGCGCGGCGAACGCGACCGCGGTGGCGTCGCCGGCGCGGGTGTGCCAGTCGATGGCCGACAGCCGGGTGGGCAGCGCATCGGCGTAGATGCCCTGCAGGCGGTCCATCAGCTCGGCGTCCACCGGTTCGTCGTGCTCGCCGGCGCCGGTCGGGGGCTCCGCCTGCGCGGCCGGCCCCGTGGTCCGGCCGCGCAGGAAGTCCACGAGCCCGTCGTCGGACAGGAGGACGACGGTCCGGCCGGGGGCAGGGGCCGTCCGGCCCGCGGGCAGGCTGATCAGCACGTCACGGCCGCGGTCGGGGCGGACGTCGCCGTCCAGCCGTACGGGGTCTCGGCGGTGACGGTGAACGTGTAGCTGCGGCCGGAGGCCCAGTAGGTCTCGCTGACGCTCGTGCCCTGCGGCCCGGTCCGGCCCACGACGAACGTCGTGCCGTCGCTCCGGCGGGCGGTGACGACGTAGCCGCTGACGTCGGCGGACGTGCTCGGGGTCCACGAGATCCGGGCCCCGAATCCCAGGAAGCACCAGCTGCCGGCCGTGCTGACCGCCGTGGGCGGCTGGATGACCGGGGTCGAGATGGTCGTCGACAGCGCCGCCGTGCCGGTGAGGGCGGCCCAGGCCGGGACGGTGGCGCCGGCGGTGACGGCGACGGCGAGGCCGGTGACGGCCAGGGCGCGGCGGACGGCGTTCATGCTCGGTCCTCCTCGGTCACGGGGGTGGGGCGCCAGATGGTCAGGAGCAGCCAGCCGGCGAGCAGCGCGGGGGCCCCGTAGAGCAGCACCTGGCTGACGACGGGGGTGCGCAGCAGCTGCACCAGGTGGCCGAACTCGGGGATGACCGCGCGGACCTGGTAGACGGTGTCGCCGGTGAGGCCGGCCGTCCACGGGTCGATCGCCTCGTTGGCGTCGCCCTTGGTCTGCACGGTGACGCCGCCGTCGGCGGTGTGGTCGACCGAGACGATGCGGTGGGTGACGAGGCTCCGGTCGCCCACCGGCATGTGGTACGTGATCACCATGCCGGCGGTGAGCTCGGTGACGTCGATCGGGGTGGCGATGGTGATGTCGCCCGGCTCGATCTCGGGGGCCATGCTCGCGGTCAGCATGGTCATCGTGCGGTAGCCGAGCACGTGCGGTCCGACGGCCAGGACGGCGAAGGCCAGGACGGCGACCCCCATGACCCCGCGGACCAGCCACGGGGCCGTGCGGCCCACGATGCGGCGGGCCCGGTCGGCCGTGCGGCCGGCCGTGGCGCGGACGGGGAGGACGGTGGTCATGGCGTGGTCTCCGGGTCGTCGGTCCGGGCTCAGCGGGCGGTGCCGCTGCGCTGGGTGCCGGTGAAGGTGAGGGTCAGGGCGGCGGTCTTGCCCTGGAAGGTGTTGTCGGCCGTGGTCGGCAGGCTGATCGAGAAGGCCAGGTGGTCGGTGCCGCCGGCGGTCAGCGACTTCGCGTCACCGAGGGCGACGGGAGCGAGGACGGCGCCCGAGCCGAGGGTCTTCTCGCCGCTGGCGCAGGTCCAGGTCGACGCGGTGCCGCCCTGCGTCCAGGCCACGTCGCAGGACTTGACGGCCAGTTGCAGGCCCCGGGCGGTGTCGCTGGTGAGGACGCTCGACACGGCGGCCGTCGCGCTCAGGTTGACCGCGGCGAGGGCGGTGTCGCCGTCGTTGACCAGGGTCACCGGGCGGGTGAGCGTGTCGCCGGGGACGAAGCCGGCGGTGGTCACCGGGATGGCCACGGGCTTGGCGAGGTCGATGGAGACCGTGCCGGAGCTGATGGTCGTGTCGACCGAGGTCGAGTCGGTGAAGCTGCCGAAGGTGCCGAGGCCGGCGACGGCGGCGGCCGCGCCGATCACCCCGAGGGAGCCGACGACCTTGCGGGCGGTGGAGCCGGTGGCGGTGGCCTTGGTGCTCATGTCCTTGCGTCTCCTGTGTCCGGGCGGGCGCCGGTCTGCCGGCGACACAGGGGACTCTGCGCGGCGAACCGCAGGTCACCCGCGAGCGATCCGCAAGGAATCCGCAAGAACGGAAGGCCCCCTCCGCCCGGCCCCCGGACGTGCGCGGGGCGGGGCGGAAGGGGCCGTGCGGGCTCAGGCCGCCGCGGGTGCCGGGAGCGTCATGGTGAAGGTGGTGCCGACGCCCTCGGTGCTCACCAGGTCCAGCGTGCCGCCGTGCGCGGTGGTGATGGCCTTGGTGATCGTGAGCCCCAGCCCCACCCCGGGAACGGCGTTGCGCTGGGCGGTCGAGGAGCGGAAGAACCGGGTGAACAGCTGGCCCTGCTCACCGGCGGGGATCCCCATGCCGGTGTCGCTGACCGACAGCTGCGCGACCGGTTCCGCGCCGGGCACCGGGTCCGGGCGGAGCTCGCCGTCGGCGGAGCGCCACATCGACCGGAGGACGAGCCGCACCTCCCCGCCGGCGGGGGTGAACTTCACCGCGTTGGAGACCAGGTTGTCGCACGCCTGCCCGAGGCGGACGGCGTCCCCGGAGACCACCAGGGCCTCCCCGGGGACGTCGACGAGGATCCGAACCCCGGCGTTGGCGGCGGCGACCCGGGCGGTCTCCTCGGCGGCACGGACCACGCCGGCCAGGTCGACGTCGGCCGGCTGGAGGGTGAACCGGCCGCTCTCCACCTGCGCGGTGAACAGCAGGTCGCCGACCAGCCGCAGCAGACGCTGGGCGTTGCGCTCCACGGTGGACAGGTACTGCCGCTGCTCGTCGGTGAGCGGTGAGTCCTCGTCGTCCATGACCAGCTCGAGGTAGCCGAGGATCGAGCTCAGCGGGGTGCGCAGCTCGTGGCTGATGAGGCTGACGAACTGGTCCTTCATCCGCTCGGTGGCGCGCGCCTCGGTCATGTCGGTGCCGACGAAGTTCCAGCCGGCGTGCACCCCGCGGTCGTCCGAGCGCGGGGTGATGGCGACGGACACGGTGCGGTGGCTGCCGTCGGCGGCGACGTAGGTCCAGTCGCGGACGTCGCTGCCGTGCTCCCGGGCGACGTGCACCAGCGCCTCCAGCCCGGTGCCGCAACCGCCGTCCGCCGCCGCGGCGTCCAGCTCCTCGGGCAGGTGGAACTCGAGGATCGACCGGGTGCGGACCACGTCGGGGCGCGGGACGCCCAGCATCTTCTCCGCGCCGGGGTTCCACACCCGGATCGTGCCGTCCCGGTCGGTGCCGATGATCGACTGCTCGGTGACCGCGTCGATCACGCTGGTCATCGTCTGGGCGCGGGCGGCGAGGATGCGCGAGGCGGTGTCGAGCTCGTCCGCGCGGTTGCGCACCTGCGCCAGCAGGGCCGCCTGCTCGTGCTGCAGCTGTGCGATGTGGCGCGCCTGGGTGGCCACCCGGCGGGCGTTCTCGTTGATCGCGAGGCCGCCGACGGCGACCACCAGCGGGCCGACCAGCAGCGCGCCGGGAGGGGCGCCGGCAGCGGCGAGCGGACCCACGAGCGAGGGCACGGCCAGCACGCCCGTGGTCCCGGCCACCGCGACCAGCACCCCCCGGCGGTCGGCGTGCGTGGCGAGCGCCCAGAGCGGGCCGAGCAGGAGGACGAGGGTCGTGGCCGACGCGGTGCCGGCGTACAGGAGGCCGGCGGCGCCCAGCTGCGCGACCGGTACGGCGAACGAGCCGGGGATCGAACCCGACCGGGCGAACCAGCCGACGCCCGTGGCGGCGACGGCGACGGCGAGGCCGGCGTGCACCAGTGCCTGGTGGGCGACGGGGACGTCACCGGTCAGCAGCAGCAGTGCGACCGCGGTGAGCAGGACGGTGGACGCCAGCGGCCCGCGGACGGCGGCCTGCCAGGCGGACGGCCGGGTGAGCCGGCGGGTCCACGGCGGGCGCGCGTCCCGTGGCCGGTCGAGGACGGCGAGGGTCATGCCACCGGCTCCCGCGCGGTCAGCGCCCGCACCTCGTGCACGAGACCGGCCACGCTGAACGGCTTCGCCAGATAGGCGTCCGCCCCGGCGGCCAGGCCGCGGGCCACCTCGTCCGGTGAGGCGCCGGCGGACAGCAGCAGGATGCGGGTGCCGGCGGTGGCAGGGTCGGCGCGCAGCGCCGTGCAGATCTCCAGACCCGTCGCGCCGGGCATGGAGACGTCCAGGACGGCGAGGTCGGGCAGCTCCGCCCGTGCCGCGGCGAGAGCGACCGCGCCGTCGGGTGCCGAGACGACCACCTGGCAACCGGCCTTGCGCACGGCCAGGCACACCAGGTCGCGGATGTCGTCCTCGTCGTCGGCCACGAGCACGCGGACGGCGCCGCTCGTGGCCGGCCCGGCGGGGCCGCCGCCGGGGGAGTGCAGGGCCGGGTCCACGGGGCTCCCGTCGGTCGTGGTCCCGCACCGCGGGTGCGGTGGGACCGGAGGCGTCGTCCCGAGGAGGAACGGCGCCCCGACGGGAGGCCTGCAGCGCGGACCCCGGCGGCTCACCCCTTGGGGTGGGGCGCCGGACAGCACTGCGCCCCGCCGGGAAGACCCGGCGGGGCGCAGGCGGATGGTGCGGGTCGGTGGACCCGCGGGGTGTCAGGAGCCGGACTGGCTCTGCACCGACTGCTTGGACTGCTGGGCCTGGCCCTGCACCGACTGCTTGGACTGCTCGGCCTGGCCCTGCACCGACTCCTTGGACTGCTGGGCCTGCCCCTGCACGTCCTGGGCCGCGGACTGGCCCTCCTGCTTGACGGTCCCGGCCGCGTCCTGGGCGGTGGACTTGACCTCCTCCATCGCGTGCTGGGCGGCCGGCTTGAGCTGCTCACCCATCTCCTGCGCGGCATCCTTCGCCGGCTGGAGCAGGGCGTCCTTGTTCTCGCGCAGCGTCGACTCGGCCTGCTGGGCCAGCTGCTGCTCCTTGTGCGAGGCAGGGAGCAGGCTGGAGATCAGCCAGCCGGTACCGAACGCGATGAGCCCGGCGGCGAGCGGGTTGCCCTGCGCCTGGCGCGCGATGGTGTCCGGTGCCTGCTGGACGGCGCCGACCGCGGACGAAGCCGCGTTCTGCACGCTGTCGGCCGCGTTCGAGGCCGCGCCCTGGACCGAGCCCGCCGCATTCTGCGCCGCGCCCTGCACGGAGCCCGCCGCGTCGGAGGCCCGGTGCTGGGCCGTCGCGGTGGTGTCGTGGGCGGAACCCATGACCTTCTCCTTGAGGGTGGTCATGCGGCCCTTGGCCGCGGTCACCCGCCGGTCCATGACGCGGGACGGGTTGACCTTCTCGTTGAGGGCGTCGACGTCGTAGCTGAGCTCGCGCCGGGTGTCCTCGATCTGCCGCCGGATGACGTCCGGGTCACTGCTGGTCATTGGTATCGGCTCCTGCCGTTCAAGAGACCTCAGCGGTCTGGTGGTCAGTTGGGCTTGAGGGCGCCGGGCACCTGCTGCAGGGTGTCCACGGTGCGTTCGGGCTTCGGGTTCACCTGCTCGAACTTCTTGCGGCCCATCACGTACGCGACGGCCCCGACGACGCCCCAGAGAACGGCCACGATGAGGGCGGCCAGCCCGGCGTCCATCACGTTCTCCAACGCCCACCAGAGGGCGAAGGACAGGAACATCAGCACCATGTAGCCGGCGAAACCGGCGGCGCCGAACATGCCGGCGCCCTGCCCGGCCTTCTTGGCCTCGCTCTTGAGCTCGACCTTGGCCAGCTCGAGCTCCTGGCGCATCAGGGTGGAGAGGTCCTTGGTGACCTCCCCGATGAGCGCGCCGACCGAGACGCCTTCGACGTCGGGGTGACCGGAGTCGGTGGTGGGGGTGCCCATGTCGCCGCTGTGCTGCTGGCCCTGGGAGTAGTCAGCCGCGTAGTTCTGCGGCGTCGGCTCCGCGTAGCCCTGCGACCCGGCGGGGGTGGCTCCGGAGTAGGGGGTGCTCATGTCAGCGCACCTCACCGGGCCGGCGGGCCGGGTCGTCCCAGCCTGCGGGCGTCGCCGGGGGCACCATGCTGCCGGCGGGCGGCACCGTGCCGTACGGCGGCGGCGGGAGCGGGGCTCCGGTGCCGGTTCCCGCGCCGGTGGTGGCGCTGGAGTAGTCGGAGTACGTCGGCGCGGGGTCGACGTAGTTCGTCGGCGTGCTGCGCTGACCACCGTTGCCCGAGCCGGAGTCGCTGTGCGCGGCCTTGGCCCCGCTGGTCAGCCGACCGGCGACGATGCCGGCGGCCGCGGCACCGAGCAGGAACAGGCCCGGCTTGCGGCGGGCGAAGCTGCGCACCTCGTCGAGGAGCTGCGCCGGCTCGCGGTTCTGCAGCTTGTCGGCGAAGCCCTCGACGACGCCGGAGGCCTGGTGGAGCAGGTCGCGCGCGGGGCCGGGGGCGCCGTCGCTCGTGCCGTCGGCGAGGCCGCGCAGCTCCTGGGCGAGGGACGACAGGCCGGTCGCGGCCTTCTGCTGCTGGCTGACCGCCTGCTCCTTGAGCTGGGTGCGCCCCTGCTCGATGAGGTCCATGGCCTGGCGCTGGGTCTCGTTCGCCACGTTCATGGCCTGGTCGGCGGCGGTCGAGGCGACCTGGCTGCCGGCCTGGGCAGCGGTCTGCCCGACGTTGCGGGCCTCGTCCTTGGCGACGTCCTTGGTGTGCTGGGCCTCGTGCTTGGCGACGTCCTTGGTGTTCTTCGCCTCGTGCTTGGCTGCGTCCTTGGTGGACGAGCTCTCGTTCGTGGTGCCCGTCGTGGTGCCCGTCGTCGGCGGAACCGGTGGCGGGAACGGGGCGTCGATGGAGTGAGTCATCGGTCCTCCTCGGCATGCTTCGTGGTCGGTGGGAGCGCTACCCCGACGCCGTTCCGGCACACATCCGGGCCCTGCACGGGGCCCGGGGTGCCGCGACGACGTCGGCTCGGCGCCCTGGTGGGGCGGGAAGAGCTGACCGAAGTCCACCCGGCGCATCCGTGCGTCTCGGGGCGGGATCGGGGGTGGCAGGGGCTGGCCAGCGTCGTCGCTGCGCCATCCGCCTGCCGCTCGTGAAGAGCGCCGTTCCGCGCAACGGGTGGGGTACCCCTGGTGAGGGGTGGGTGAAACCGCCGGACGCCCCCGGCGTCAGCCGGACCAGGGGAAGCGCGGGGCGCGGCGCTCCGCGAAGGCCCGTACGCCCTCGGCCAGCTCCCCGGCGGCGATCGTCTCCCGGTACCGCGCCGCGGCGAGCGCCTCGCCGTCCCCGCCCTCGGCCAGCGCGGCCACGGTCTCCTTGGTGGCGCGCTGGGTGAGCGCGGAGCGGGACGCCAGCACCCCGGCGAACCGGTGCGCCTCGGCAGCCAGGTCCTCGGCGTCGACGAGCCGGTCGACCAGCCCGGTGCGCAGGGCGGTGGCTGCGTCGATCAGCTCGCCGCTGTACAGCAGGTACTTCGTCGTCGCCGGCCCCACCAGGTCCACCAGGGCCTTGGTGGAGGAGGGCGTGTAGACGATGCCGACCTTGGCGGGGGTGACCCCGAAGACCGCCGTCGGGTCGGCGAAGCGGAGATCGCAGCAGGTGGCGAGCTCCACCCCGCCCCCGATGCAGTGCCCGCGCACCACCGCCACCGTCGGCTTGGGGAAGGTGCGCAGCGCGGCCTGCGCGGCGAGGTTGTGCCGCCGGACGTCGGCCATCGGATCCGCGGGGTCCTCGCCGCCGAGCAGATCGGAGATGTCGGCGCCCGCGCAGAAGCTGGGGCCGGCGCCGGTGACCAGCAGCACCCGGACCCCGGGGTCGTCGGCGAGCGGAGCCAGCACGGCGGGCAGCGCCGCCCACATCCCCACGGTCATGGCGTTGCGCTTCTGCGGCCGGTCGATGGTGAGGACGGCGACGGAGCCGTCCCGGGTCACGCGGAGGTGGTCGGTCATTCCTCAGCCCAGGTCGTCGGTGGCGAAGGTGTCGCAGCGGCTGGGGTCACCGGTCTCGTACCCGGTGCGGAACCAGCGCTGCCGCTGGCCGACGACACGGTGCCATCGGGGCCCGGGCACCCGCGACCCGGGTCGGCGGGCGGGCGCGCCGCGGCGCCCCTAGATTCGGGAGCATGCCGCTGGAAGGTGAGTACGAACCGAGTCCGCAGCAGTGGGTGCGCGAGCAGGTCGAGCGCTACGAGGCGACCGGGGGCCGGGAGGCGAACACGCTCCTGGACACGGGGCTGCCGGTGGTCATCTTCAGCACCCGCGGGGCGAAGAGCGGCAAGGTGCGCAAGCAGCCGCTCATGCGGGTCGAGCACGACGGCGTGTACGCGATGGTGGGCTCGCAGGGCGGGGCGCCGACCGATCCGGCGTGGGTCGCCAACCTGCGGGCGCACCCCGACCAGGTCACCGTGCAGGACGGCCCCGAGCCGTGGGACGGCGTCGCCCGGGAGATCTCCGGTGCGGAGCGGGACGAGTGGTGGGAGCGGGCCGTGGCGGCCTACCCGCCCTATGCCGAGTACCAGCAGAAGACCGACCGGCAGATCCCCGTCTTCCTGGTCGAGCGCCGCTGAGCAGCACCGGGGCGGAGCCGGTCAGGGCCAGGCGTCCGCGAGCCGGGTGATGGCTGCCTGCACGTCGGCGTCCCAGGCGGTGAACGGCTCGGCCTCGACGGTCCGTGCGGCGCCCCGGCCGGTGAGCCGCCACGTGCCGGCGATCCGGCCGTCGACGACCACGGTCGGGCGGAAGACGCCGTTGCGCCCGGGCACGATGCGCTGGGCGTCGGCCGGGTCCAGGACGGCGCCGCGATCGGCGTAGCCGAGCACGAACTCGTCGAAGCCGGGCAGCAGCAGCGGTGCCCGGGCGGCCTCCCCGTGCGCCGCGCAGCGGTCCAGGGTCTCCGGATCGAGGAAGTGCTCGGTCCCGTCCACCTCGATGCGCGCCAGCCGGTCGCGGACCGCGTCGAGCCCGGTGCGGACGTCGCGCACCGTCGTCCCAGCCCAGCGGACCAGGTCGTGCACCGTGGCCGGGCCGTGGCCGAGGAAGTACCGCAGCACCAGCTCGGCGAGCGCCTCCTCGCGGGGGAGCCGGCGTGGGGCGGTGACCCACTCGTCGAGCAGCACGAACAGCTGCTCGCCGTCCTCGGTCGGCCCCAGGCAGAGGGTTCCGGTCTGGGAGAGGAACCACAGCAGGTGGTAGCCGCGCTGGCCGGTGGTGTGCACGCCACCGTCGTCCAGCACCCCCAGCAGCGCGCGGCGGGAGAGCCGCCGGCCCCCCGACAGGGCTGCGCGCGCGAGTTCCGGGGCGCGCTCGGCATCGGCCTCGGTCAGGCCCAGGGCGGCCCGCCGACCGGCCAGCCCGGCCAGCGCCCGGGGGCCGAGCAGCTCGAGCAGCCACGGCAGGTCCTCGGCGGGCACCAGGTGCAGCGTGCCGCGCATCGGCCAGGACCGGACGACGGCCCCGCTGTCGAGCGCCTGCAGCACGTCGCCCCGGTCGCGGCTGCGGGTGCGCAGGGCCACCGACGTCACCGCGCCCGGGAAGTCCTGGCCCTGCACCGCCACCAACCGGCGGACGGCCGTGGCGGCGTCCTCCGCCGGCGGCCCGGCGAGCCGCTGCGCGACCAGCCGGAGCAGCCCGATGTCGTGCGGTGTCGTCACGGGCACACCCTCGCAGAGGGGTACGACGGTTCCCGAGGTCAGCGCCGGCGCTCGACGACCTCGACCGGAGGCGTCGCGGCGTGCCAGGCGCGGGACCGCTCGCTGGCCCGTTCACCCTCCTCGCCGTGCAGCCGGTCGGTGATGTCGTCGAGGATCGCCTGCCGCCCGTAGAGCACCACGACGTCGCCGGTGCGCAGCCGGAGGTCCTCGCTGGGCGCACCCATCCACGTGCCGTCGTCCCGTTCGACGCCCAGCACGGCGACCCCTTCCTCGGGCAGCCGGAGCCGGCCCAGCGGCCGCGAGGAGATCCAGTCGTCGTCCTTGACCGGCAGCTGGACCACCTGCCACCGGCCGCGCAGGTGCAGCAGCGCCGCGTAGTCGCGGACGTCGAGGTCGGCGACCCGGCTGAGCACCCGTTCGATCACCCGCCGCAGCACCCGGTCGACGCGGTCGTTGCGGGAGAGCCAGAGCAGCGCGGCCATCGAGCCGACGATCACCAGGGTCCGGCGCACCCCGCCCGCGGTGGAGTCCACGCCCGCGTAGGTGAGGATCAGCGTGCCCAGCACCGACACGGCCCCGGCGCCGCTGACCAGCATCAGCACCATCACGATCCGCCGGCGCACCGGGTGGGAGACCACGGCCTCGGCCTCCGAGGTCGTGAAACCGGTGCCGGTGAAGGCCGAGCGGGCCTGGAAGCGGGCGTGCTGCAACGACATGCCGGTCATGGTCAGTGCCACCGTGGCCACCCGGGTGACGAGCAGGCCCAGCGTGACGATGACGACCAGGGAGACGACGGCGGCCACGCACCACCTCTACCCCGCCCGGGCGCGGGCAGCGACTCCGGCTGCGAGACTGCCGGCGTGCGGGCGGAGGACTGGGACCGGCGCTACGCCGAGCACGCCCAGTGGTCGGGCGAGCCCAACGCGCTGGTGGCGGAGCTGCTCGGGGGCCTCCCGCCGGGCGCCGCGGTCGACCTCGCCGCCGGGGAGGGGCGGCACGCCCTCTGGCTGGCTGCCCGGGGGTGGACGGTGACCGCGGTCGACTTCTCCGCCGTCGGCCTCGCCCGCGGCCGGGGCAGCCCCGGCGCGGAGCGGGTCCGCTGGGTCACCGCCGACGTGCTGACCTGGTCGGCGCCGCCGGGATCGCTGGACCTGGTGCTCGTCGCCTACCTCCACCTGCCCGAGGAGGAGATGACCGCGCTGCTCACCCGGGCCGTCGGCTGGCTGCGGCCCGGTGGCCGGCTGCTGCTGCTCGGGCACGACGTGGAGAACCTCACCTCGGGTGTCGGCGGGCCGCAGGAGCCGGCGATCCTGCACGGCGTCGACCGCCTGGCGCCGGTCGCGCGCCTGCTCGAGGTCGACCGGCTGGAGCAGGTCCGCCGGGACACCCCGCACGGCACCGCCCTCGACACCCTGCTGTGGGGACGGCGCGCGCTGACCGGTGGGCCCGGCGCGGCGCGCCCATAGCCTTCGGGCCGTGACCGGGGCGGGTACGCGCAGGCCCGAGCGCGACCGCGGCGGTAGCGTCGCCCGGTGTGATGGGGATGGGTGGCGCCGGCGGGCGTGACGCGGAGCGGCGCCGGCGACTGGTCGCCGCGCTGGTGGTCCTGGCGATGCTGCTCGCCGCCGGTGCGACGGTGCTCTCGATCGTGGCGCGCTGACCCCGGGTCCTTGGGCCCTGGTGCCGACCGCCGCGGAACGGAACCGTATGGAACCGCCGCGGTCATGCCGGCCCGGTACCGCCCCGGAACGAAGGACCGCCGATGACCCAGGTCGTCCCGCCGAGCTCCTCCGGCCCCGCCGCCGACGAACCCGCCGGAACGGGAGGGCCGTCCGCCCGCGGTGACCGGCTCCACCGGAACGCCGTCGTCCCCTGCGACGACGCCGTCGCCGCTGCGGTCGGCCGGCTCAGCGGCGAGTTCTCCGGACGGGTCGGGCGACGGGTGGTCGTGCGGATCGTCCGGGACTGCCGGCGGGAGCTCGGTGGATCACCGGTGGGCGCGCTGCCCGAGCTGGTCGAGCGGCTGGCGCGCTACCGCCTGGACCGGCACATCGGCTGACCGCGCCCGGAACCCGGTTGCCCCGCGGGGCAGGATGACGGCGTGGGCTACGTCGACGTGACCGGGGTCCGGCACACCCTCTCCGACGGGCGGGTGCTGCTGGACGACGTCTCCTTCCGCGTCGGCGAGGGTGCGCGTGCGGCGCTGGTGGGGGAGAACGGCGCGGGGAAGACGACGCTGCTGCGGATCATCGCCGGCGACCTGGTGCCGGAGGCGGGCTCGGTCGCCCGCACCGGCGGCCTCGGGGTGATGCGCCAGTTCATCGGGGCGGTGCGGGACGGCACGACCGTCCAGCGGTTCCTCGTGGACCTGTCTCCCCCTGCGGTGCGGGACGCCTGGGACGCCGTGGAGGCCGCCGAGCTGACGCTGATGGAGACCGACGACGAGCGCTCGCAGATGTCCTACGCCGACGCGCTGGCGCAGTGGGGGGACGCCGGGGGGTACGACGCCGAGGTCACCTGGGACACGGTGACCGTCGCGGCCCTGGGTGTGCCCTACGAGCGCTGCAAGTACCGCGAACTGGCGACGCTGTCGGGTGGGGAGCAGAAGCGGCTGGCGCTGGAGGCGCTGCTGCGCGGGCCGGACCAGGTGCTGCTGCTCGACGAGCCGGACAACTACCTCGACGTGCCCGGGAAGCGCTGGCTGGAGCAGCGGCTGCTCGAGACCCGCAAGACCGTGCTGTTCGTCAGCCACGACCGGGAGCTGCTGGCCCGCGTCGCCGACCGGGTGGTCACCGTCGAGGGCGGGACGGCGTGGGTGCACGGCGGGGGCTTCGCCAGCTACCACGAGGCGCGGACGGCGCGGCACGAGCGGCTGGCCGAGCTGCGCCGACGCTGGGACGAGGAGCACCAGCGGCTGGTCGACCTCGTCCGCACCCTCCAGCAGCAGGCCGCCAACTCACCGGACATGGCCAACCGGTACCACGCGATGCAGACGCGGCTGGCGAAGTTCGAGGCGGCCGGTCCGCCGCCGGACCGGCCGCCGGCGCAGAAGGTGGCCATGCGGCTGCGCGGCGGCCGCACCGGGGTGCGCGCCGTGATGGCCGAGCAGCTGGAGCTGACCGGCCTCATGCAGCCGTTCGACCTCGAGGTCTGGTACGGCGACCGGATCGGCGTCCTCGGGGCCAACGGTGCGGGCAAGTCGCACTTCCTCCGGCTGCTCGCCGGCCAGGAGGTCGCGCACACCGGGGACTGGCGGCTCGGGGCCCGCGTCGTCCCCGGCTTCTTCGCCCAGACCCACGCGCACCCGGAGTGGCAGGACCGGACACCGGTGGACCTGCTCTGGCACGGGGAACCTGGCCGGCCGGGCGTCGACCGCGGCCGGGCGATGGCCGTGCTGCGCCGCTACGGGCTCACCGACTCCGCCGACCGGCCCTTCCGCACCATGTCGGGCGGCCAGCAGGCGCGGTTCCAGATCCTGGTGCTGGAGCTGTCCGGCGCGACGCTGCTGCTGCTCGACGAGCCGACGGACAACCTCGACGTGCTCTCCGCGGAGGCGCTGGAGGAGGCGCTCGCGGCCTTCGACGGGACTGTGCTCGCGGTCACCCACGACCGCTGGTTCGCCCGCTCCTTCGACCGGTTCCTGGTCTTCGGTGCCGACGGCCGGGTGTACGAGTCCGCCGAGCCGGTCTTCGACGAGACGCGGGTCGCCCGCGCCCGCTGATCAGCCGAAGGCCTTGCCCTCGCCGCGGTAGGTGGGGAGCGCGTCGACGACGGTGTCGCCGTCGACCGCGTGCAGGACGTCGACGTGCTCGCACAGCTCCCCGGCCTTGGCGTGGCGGAACCACACCCGGTCACCGATCCGCAGGCCCGCGGTGCCCGGCCCGCGCAACGGGGTCTGCACCTCCCCGACGCCCTCTGCGGGCAGCCGGTGGAGCCCCGCCGGGAAAACCGGCAGCGGGAGCCGGTCGGCCCCCGGCGGCCCCGAGGCGATCCACCCCCCGCCGGCCACGGTGACGACGCCCGGCGCCGGGACGCGGGTCACCGGGACGGCGAAGAAGGTGGCGGGGCGGCCGGTGAAGGCCCGGTACCCGTCGAACAGGGTGGGGGAGTAGAGGCCGGAGCCCGCCGCCACTTCGGTGACGGCGGCCTCGGCCGCGGTCCGCTCCAGGCTGCCGGTGCCGCCGCCGTTGACGAACCGCAGGGGCGCCACCGCGGAGACCGCGGCCACGACCTCGGCGCGGCGGGCGGCGAGCTCGCGGGCAGAGACCGCCTGCAGCCCCCGCACCGCGAGCCCCCGGAGCGGGCGGCCCGCCGGTGCGTCCTGCAGCCCGGCGATCTGCGCCTCGTAGGCCATCAGGCCCACCAGCTCGACGCCGGGGCGCGCGACCACGGCACGGGCCAGCGCGGCGGCCTCCCCGGGGGCGTGCACCGGCGACCGCCGGACCCCGACGTGGACGCGCCCGCCGGCGGCGCGCAGGGAGGCGTCGACGTCGATGCACACCCGCAGCGCCGGGCGCCCCGCGGACGGGACCAGGGCGTCGAGCAGGTCCAGGTGGCCGGCGGAGTCGACCATCAGGGTGATCCGCCCCGCCGCCCGCTCGTCCCGGGCGAGCTCCCGCAGCGCGCCGACGTCCGCCGTGGGGTAGCCGACGACGACGTCGCTGCTGACGGGGTCGTCCCCGCCGGCCAGCCAGAGCGCCTCCCGCAGGGTGTAGGCCAGCACTCCGGAGAACCCGGGTCGTGCGAGCACGCGGCGCAGCACACCGCGGCACCGGACGGACTTGCTGGCCACCCGGACGGGCCGGCCGGCGGCGCGGGCAACCAGGTCGGCCGCGTTGGCGTCCAGCGCGGCGAGATCGAGGACGGCGAACGGGGCGTCGAGGGTCGAGGTGGCGCGCTCGAGGGCCCGGTGCTGGTCCGCGGTCATCACCGCGCAGCGTGCCGGGTGCGGAGCACGGCGGGCAAGGGCGCCCGGGCGGTTGACCGGCCGCGGGCGCACCCACCAGAGTGCGCGCTCGACGGAGGGAGACCCTGTGACCGAGCCGCTGGACCGGGCGGGTGAGCGCACGCGCTGGCGCAACTGGGCGGGCAACCAGCGTGCCGAGGTGACCGCGGTGCACCCCGGGTCGGCCGATGAGGTCGCCGAGGTGCTCACCGCGGCGGCCGCCGGCGGGCGGCGGGTGCGGCCGATCGGCAGCGGGCACTCCTTCTCCGGCGTCGGGCTGCCCGACGACGTCCAGCTGGTGTGCGACCGGCTGTCCGGGGTGAAGGAGCTCACCGATGACGGCCTGGTCACCGTGGGCGCGGGCACCACGCTGCACCGGCTGGGCGTGGAGCTGTTGCGCCGGGGGTGGGCGCTGACCAACCTCGGCGACATCGACCGGCAGACGGTTGCGGGCGCCCTGGCCACCGGGACGCACGGCACCGGGGCGCGGTTCGGCGGGCTCGCCACGCAGGTCCGCGGGCTGGAACTGGTGCTGCCCTCCGGCGAGGTGCTCGCCTGCGACGCGCAGCGGAACCCGGAGGTGTTCTCCGCCGCCCGCGTGGGCCTGGGTGCGCTGGGGGTGGTGACGGCGGTGACGCTGCAGAGCGAGCCCGCGTTCGCGCTCCGCGCCGAGGAGGGTCCGGGCACCCTCACCGCGGCGCTGGAGGGCTTCGACGAGTTGATGGCCTCCACCGACCACGTCGAGTTCTACTGGTTCCCGCACACCGACGCGACGTTGCTGAAGCGCAACACCCGCGTCCCGCTCGCCGAGGGGCTCGACCCGCTCCCGCGCTGGCGGGCGGTGTGGGACGACGAGGTGCTCGCCAACGCGGCCTTCGCCGGGGTGGTCGCCGCCGGGCGCCGCGTGCCTGCGCTGGTGCCCACCCTGGCGCGGGTGTCGGCCCGGGCCCTGGGCCCTCGCGCCTGGACCGACCACTCGCACCGCGTCTTCGTCAGCCGGCGGCGGGTGCGCTTCCTGGAGATGGAGTACGCCGTCCCCCGGGCCGATGCACCGGCGGTGCTGGCCGAGCTCCGGCGGGTGCACGAGGCCGGCGACTGGCGCGCCGCCTTCCCCGTCGAGGTGCGCCTGGCCGCGGCCGACGACGTCCCGCTGTCGACGGCGTCGGGGCGCGACACCGCCTACATCGCCGCACACGTCCCCGCGGGCACCGAGCCGGGTTGCTGGTTCGCCGCGCTCGAGCGGATCGCCGGCGAGGTGGGCGGCCGGCCGCACTGGGGCAAGCTGCACGGGCTGGACACCGCGACGCTGGGCCGGCGCTACCCGCGTCTCGGGGAGTTCGTCGCGCTGCGCGACCGGCTGGACCCGGCGGGCGTGCTCTCGAACGGGTACCTGGACCGGGTGCTGGGGCCGGTGGCGCGCGGCTGAGGCGCACCACCGGCCACCGTTCAGTCGGCCGGGTCGGGCTCGCCGGTCCCGCCGATCCGGTCGAGCTCGGCGAGCTCCTCCGGGCCGAGCACCCGGGCGGCCGCCTGCACGTTCTCCTCGAGGTGGGCCACCGACGAGGTGCCGGGGATGAGCAGCACGTTGGGGGAGCGGGCGAGCAACCAGGCGAGCGCCACCTGCATGGGCGTCGTCTCCAGCCGGCGGGCGACCGTCTCGAGGGCCGCCGACTGCAGCGGGGTGAACCCGCCCAGGGGGAAGAACGGCGTGTAGGCGACGCCCTCGCGGGCGAGGGCGTCGATCAGGGGGTCGTCCGCGCGGTGCACCAGGTTGTAGTGGTTCTGCACGCACACGACGGGGGCGATGGCGCGGGCCTCGGCGAACATCTGCGGCGTCACGTTGCTGACGCCGAGGTGTCGGATCAGGCCTTCCTGCTGCATCGCTGCCAGCGCCTCGAAGGGTTCGGCGAGCGAGCGCTGCACCGGCTCGGCGAAGCCGGGCATGCGGAGGTTGACCACGTCGAGGGCCTCGACGCCGAGGTGTTCGAGGTTCTCCTGCACCGCCCGGCGCAGGTCGTCGGGCGCCAGGGCCTCCGGCCAGCCGCCGTCGGCGTCGCGGCGGGCGCCGACCTTGGTGACGATGACGAGCTCGTCGGGGTAGGGGTGCAGCGCCTCGCGGATCAACTCGTTGACGACCGTGGGGCCGTAGTAGTCGCTGGTGTCGATGTGGTCGATGCCGAGCTCGACGGCGCGCCGGAGGACGGCGATCGCGGCGTCCCGGTCGGCCGGCGGGCCCATGACGTGGGGGCCGGCCAACTGCATGGCGCCGTAGCCGAGCCGGCGCACCTCCCGGTCGCCGAGTCGGTAGCTGCCGGACTTCTCCGCGGTCGTGGTCGTCATGCCCCGACCCCTACCCGGCGGGGGCAGCTCATGCGCGTCCCGGCAGCCTTCTCCCCCTTGGCTGCCGGCACCGCGAGCAGCCGGAGGGCCAGGCGGCGTGGACCACGCCGGCCGCCCGGCGGCGCATGCGCCGAGCGGCCATGACCTGCTGACCGGGCGGGTCAGAAGGGTGGTGGGTCGTCGTCCGGGTCGGCTGGTGGTGGCGGCTCGGGTGGTGCGGTGAGGACGCGGTAGCCGGGTGGTCGGCTGGTGCGGGTGACGCCGGTGGGGGTGATGACGGTGAGCACGCCGTCGTCGCTCATCGTGTGCTGCCAGCCGGGGGCGAAGGTCTTGAGCCGGTGGTGGTGGCGGCACAGGCAGCACAGGTTCTCGCAGGCGGTGGCGCCACCGTCGGCGTGGGGCAGGACGTGGTCCAGGTCGGCCCAGGCGGCGGGTGCGGTGCAGCCGGGGTGGCGGCAGGTGCGGTCGCGGGCCTCGAGGAAGCGGTGCTGGGCGGCCGAGGGGCGGTAGCGGTCCACCGGCCCGGGGACGTCCAGCAGCGGGCAGCCGCAGGACCGGGCGGGGTGGTCGGGGCAGCCGCGGGTGGCCAGCCGGGCCAGCTCCGCCCGGCCGGTGACGGCCCGCAGCTTGCCGGTGGCGTCGGTGAGCGCGATCTGCAGGCTGCCGCCGGACGGCGCGTGCACGCCCAGGCCGTCGAGTTGGGTGAGCAGTTCGCGCAGGTGGGCGGCGGTGATCGGCTCCCCGTCGACCTCCCCGACCGGGGTCGCGGTGCCGGGGCGGGTGAAGGCGGCCGGGGCCGGGGCGCCCGACGCGAGGAACTTGGCCGGGGTGAGCGCGGACAGTGGTGCGACCACGGTCAGCTGCGCGGTCACCGCCGGCTGCTGCTGCCAGGGGCGCAGCAGCAGATCGGCCAGCGCTCCGGCGCGCAGCATCCCGATCGGGCGCGCATCCCCGGCGTCCTTCGCCGCGCGGGCGTGCCGATCCAGGGCGTCGCGGCAGGCGCGGGCCTCGGGATGCGGCAGCAGGGCGCGCAGCTCGCTCATCCCGTCCCCGACCGGGCGCACCGTCACATCCGCCGCGCGCCGGCGGGCCTCCCGCCGCCGATCGGCCGCGGCGGCATCCCGGGCCAGCAGCTCGGTGCGCACCGCCGCCCGCAGCTTCCCCACCCCCAGCTCGACCGCTCCCGGCAGCACCGCCGCCTCGGCGGCGGCGATCACGCCCGGGTCGGTGTCGGCGCCGGTCGCGGCGACCTCCGCGGCGATCGCCCGGGCCCGCGGCCAGTCCAGCCGCCCCAGCCGCAGCGCGGCGAAGGTCGCCGGCAGCACGGTGGTGAGCACGTGGGCGTGCTCCAACTGCGTCACCGCCGCCGTGCGGCTGCAGTTCTGCACCGCGGCCAGCTCATCGGGCACGAACTCACTCACCTCCGGCGGGCCGACCTGCCCGGCGCGCTCACCGCCGGGCAGCAGGTCGGCCGGCGCGGGGCGGGCCGCGGCCAGGTCCATCACCAGCTCCGCGCGCAGCGCGGCCAGCCGAGCCTCCGCGGCCACGATCTGCCCCAGCAGCTCCGCGGCCTGCGCAGCACTGCGCCGCGCGGGCAACCAGGCACTGAGCGGCTCGTCCCACCGCTGCGGATCGGGATCCTCCAGCTCCCACGGCGAGGGCGCGTCGGACACCGGCGCCACGGTCACCCCGACCGCGAACCCGACCACCGACATACCCGCAGGCTAGGCAGGGGGTACGACAATTTCCGCAGGTCGGCGCTGCACGAGGGTCAGCGCGTGGTGCGGGGGTGGTCGGGTGCGAGCCGGCCGTGACCAGCAATCGGTAGCGACCGCGACCGCGACGGCGCGCCCGCGCGACGAGGTCCCCGGTCACCGCGGGGCGGTGGCCGGGGACCTCGTCGTCGGTCAGGGCTGGAGCACGTCGGTCAGGGCTGCAGGAGCACCTTGACCGCGCCGTCCTTCTTCTGCCGGAAGTTCGCGTAGGCCTCCGGCGCCTGCTCGAGCGGCACCCGGTGGGTGGCGAACTCGTCGACACCCAGCGGGTCCCCGTCGACCAGCAGCGGCAGGATGTCGGGCACCCAGCGCCACACGTTGGCCTGACCCATGCGCAGCTGGATCTGCTTGTCGAACATGCGCATGAGCGGCAACGGGTCGGTGGCGCCGCCGTAGACCCCCGACAGCGAGATGGTGCCGCCGCGGCGGACCGCCTCGATGGCGGTGTTCAGGGCGGCCAGCCGGTCGATGCCGGCCACGGTCATGACCTTCTCCATGATCGCGTCGGGCACGAGCGCGCTGGCCTTCTGCGCCATGGTCGCCAGCGGCGAGCCGTGCGCCTCCATGCCGACGGCGTCGATCACCGAGTCTGGACCACGACCGTCGGTCAGGTCGCGAACCTGGGCGACGACCTCGGCCTGCTCGGTGGAGTCGATGACGGTGATGCCGTTGCGCCGGGCCCGGGCCAGGCGCTCGGGCACGACGTCGGAGGCGATGACCTGCCCCGCGCCGAGGTGCTTGGCGATGCGCGTGGCCATGTCGCCGATCGGGCCGAGGCCCAGCACCAGCACGCTGCCGCCCTGCGGGATGCCGGCGTACTGCACGGCTTGCCAGGCCGTGGGCAGCACGTCGGAGAGGTAGACGAACCGGTCGTCCAGCGGGGCGTCGGGCACCTTGATCGGCAGCGTGTTGCCGAAGGGCACCCGCAGGTACTCGGCCTGCCCGCCGGGCACCTGCCCGTAGAGCTTGGTGTAGCCGAACAGCGAGGCGCCCATGCCCTGCTCGCGGTTCTGCGTGGTCTCGCACTGGGAGTGGAGGCCCTCGGAGCACATCCAGCAGGTGCCGCACGAGATGTTGAACGGGACCACGACGCGGTCGCCGGGCTTCACCGCGGTCACGTCGCGTCCGACCTCGCGGACGATCCCCATGGGCTCGTGGCCCATCACGTCACCCACCGACATGAACGGTGCCATGACCTCGATGAGGTGCAGATCGGACCCGCAGATGCCGCTGGAGGTGATCTCGACGATGACGTCGGTCTGCTCCTGGATCGTGGGGTCGGGAACGGTCTCCACCCGGACGTCTCCCCGGCCGTGCCAGGTCACTGCGCGCATACGACTTCTCCCTCGATCGGGCTGCGGAAAACGGGCTCCTGCCCGTACGTGAGCCGGATCGCGCCACTCTCAACCATCTACGGCGTGTTCCTTACGATGTGTATGAAGACCGTCACGCAGCGGTGAGAGAGCGCCCCACATTGCGGTGACCCGGTTCACAGAACTGCAGGTCAGTACCCCGGTCGTCAGATCACGAATCCATCACGCCGTGTTTACATGGGCCCCGCTCCTCTCCCCGGGAGCCGCAGTGCAATGTCCGCCGACGGAAGTCAGGTGCATGAGTTCGCTCCACCACGACCGCCTCCCCGAGGGGGCTGCGGTGCCGGCCGGAACGGTCGACGCCACGCCCGCCCCGGCCCGCCCCACCAGCGGGGCGATCGAGGAGAAGGCCGCGTCCACGGTTCCGCCGCAGCGCCAGGGGAAGGCGCCCGGGGCGGGGGCCCGCCGGACGATCGATCCGACCACCCGCGGGCGCGCCCGCGCCGCCACGGTCAAGGCCGCCGGCGCGACGGCGGCCACCGCCGCAGCGGCGACCCGGAAGGCGGCCACGGCGCGCGCCGCTGCCGCCGCCCGGAAGACCGCGAAGCCGCGCCGCCCTGAGGCCCCGGCCCCGTGCGCGTCCGGGCTGCCGGACGGGACGGCCGACCCGGTCGCGACGCCGGCCGCCCAGACGCCGGTGCGGCACCGACCCACCCCCTACAAGCGGTCCGCCGTCGACCTCGCGGCCCTGGAGCCGCTCACCGACGTCGCCGCCCTGGCCGACGCGCCGGTGGTCGCCCCCGATGCCGTCGTCGTCGTGAAGGACGCCCCGGCGCAGCCGGAACGGTCCGCCCTGGCGCCGGTTCTCGAGCCGGTCGTCCGGGTCGTCGACACCCCGGACGCCGATGCGGCCGAGATCGTCGCGGCCGTCGCCACCGGCGGGCGCCGCTGGCTGGACCGCCGTCCGCCGGCGATGCGGCGCCGCCCCGCGCTCTACCTCGCCGCGGCCCTCGTCGGCGCGCTCAGCCTCAGCGGCGCCTCGGTCGTCGGCCCGACGGAGGTCGCGACCGAGACGGTCAGCCAGTCGGTCAGCGTGGCCGAGAAGCTCGGCATCGACGGCTCCGCCGCGGCGCCACGCGTCGACGAGGACGACACCTCCCGGCTGCGCGAGGTGGTCGCCAGCCGCAGCGCCCGCGACACCGAGCGCACCGCCGCCGCGAACGCCCAGGCGGAGGCCGACCGGATCGCCCAGGAGGAGGCCGACCGCGCCGCTGCCGAGGCCGCCCGCCCCACGGCGGTGCTCCCGGTCGAGGGCGGCCGGCTGACCAGCGGCTTCGGGGCCCGCTGGGGCACGCTGCACGCGGGCATCGACCTGGCCGCGCCCATGCGCACGCCCGAGTACGCAGTGATGGACGGCGTCGTGCTCGAGGCCGGCCCGGCCAGCGGCTACGGGCTGGTGGTGTACATCCAGCACGGCAACGGCGACGTCACCGTCTACGGCCACATGGACGAGATCCTGGTGACGCCCGGCCAGGTGGTCCGCGCGGGCGACACCATCGCGCTGCTCGGCAACCGCGGTCAGTCCACCGGCCCGCACCTGCACTTCGAGGTGCACGTCGGCGGCATCGGCGGCCAGCCGGTCGACCCGCTGCCCTGGCTCCGGGAGCGCGGCGTCCAGATCTGACCCGCGCCACGACCGACGACGCCCCCTGCCGGAGCTCCCCGGCCGGGGGCGTCGTCGTGCGGGAGCTCCGCCGTCCCTCCGGGGAAGTGCGCGGCGCGCAGTGGGACAGTGGGGGTCGCACGACCGGCCGGTAGGAGGAGATCGCGGTGGAGCACGGGCACCACTCGGGCATGTGGGTCCCGGAGGACCCGCCGACCTGGGGGCGGATGTTCCTCCCGCACCTGGACGCCTGGTCGGTGCTCGCGGTGCTCAGCATCGTCGGGCTCGTCGCCTACCTGGCCGCGGTGGTCCGCCTGCGCCGGTCCGGGGTCAGCTGGCCGTGGTGGCGGACGATCGCCTGGGTCGCCGGCACCGCGTCGCTGTTCGCCGTGACCGGCACCTGGCTCAACGGCTACAGCATGGTGATCTTCAGCGTCCACATGACCCAGCACATGGTGCTGTCGCTCATCACGCCGCTGCTCCTGCTGCTCGCCGCCCCCGTGACGCTGGCGCTGCGCACCCTCCCGCGCGGGCGCGGGCCGGCAGGCGCCCCGCGGGCACTGCTCCTGGAGGCGTTGCACAGCCGGTTCGCCCGTGTCGTGGCCCACCCGCTGTTCAGCGTGCCGCTGTTCATCGCCAGCCTCTACGGCGTCTACTTCACCCCGCTGTTCGACTGGCTCATGTCGAATCCCGTGGGGCACCAGTTCATGCTCGCCCACTTCGTCGTCACCGGGCTGCTGTTCTTCGGTCCGATCGTCGCCCAGGATCCGTGGCCGCGGACGCTCAGCCACCCGGGGCGGATGCTCGAGCTGTTCCTGCCCGTGCCGTTCCACGCCTTCTTCGGCGTGGCGATCATGATGGCCGGCTCGCTCGTCGTCGACACCTTCGCCGACCCGCCGGCCGGGTGGGGCGTCGACCCGCTCACCGACCAGGCGGTGGCCGGCGGGATCGTCTGGGCCTTCGGGGAGCTGCCCACCGTCCTGGTGCTCGCCGTCGTCTTCTTCTCCTGGTCCCGCTCGGACGACCGCCGGGCCCGCACGCTCGACCGCGCGGCCGACCGTGACGGCGATGCCGAGCGGGCCGCCTACAACGCGCGGCTCCGGGCGCTCGCCGACCAGCAGAGCTGACGGAGCCGCTGTCCCCGCGCCGCACGGGCGCGGGGGCAGCGGGTCCTGATCAGCCGACGTGGACGACGGCGTCGCCCTCGGCCGGCAGGTCCTCCTTGGTCGCCTTGATCACGAAGGCCGACACCAGCGCCCCGAGCACCAGCAGCGCGGCCGCCCACCGGAAGGCGGTGGTGTAGCCCTCCACCTGGGCCATCAGCCCGAGCACCGGGTTCTGCGGGTCGCCGCCCGAGGCGAGCGCATCGGCGGTGTAGGCGCTGATCGCGGCCACCGAGAGCGAGGCGAGCACCGCGGTGCCGATCGAGGCACCCACCTGCTGCGTGGCGTTCAGCATCGCGCTGGCCGCGCCGGCGTCGTGCTGACCGGCGCCGACGAGCGCCAGGTTGGACAGCGGCACGAAGGTGAACCCGAGGCCGAGGCCCAGCAGCAGCTGGCCGGGGAACGGCAACGCCCAGAACCCGCTGTCCAGGCCGACGAACGACAGGGTGAAGAGACCGGCGGCGGCCAGCACGCCACCGAGCACCATGAGCGGCTTCGGGCCGACGCGCGGCAGCAACGTGCTGGACGCACCCGCGGAGATGAAGACGCCGAGGGTGGTGGGCAGCGAGGCGAGGCCCGCCACCACCGGCTCGTAGCCGAGCACCTGCTGGAAGTACAGGCTCAGGAAGAAGAACGCCCCGATGAGACCGGCGCCGACCAGCGTCGAGGTCAGGTAGGCCCCACCGCGGTTGCGGTCCAGCACGATCCGCATCGGCAGCAGCGGGTTGCGGGTGCGCAGCTCGAGCAGCACGAACAGCGCCACCAGGACGAGCCCGGCGACGATGAACAGCCACGCGAGCCCGTCGGTCCAGCCGCTGTCCGGCGTCACGACGGGGCCGCCCTGCGCGGCGGCCGCGGCGTTCGCCACAGCCGCCTCGGCCGCGTTGGTCTGCGAGGCCTCGGCGACCCGGGTGAAGCCGTAGACGATCGAGCCGAGACCGAGGGTGACCAGCACGGCACCGGGGATGTCGTAGCTGGTGTCGCCGGGGGCCTTGCTCTCCGGGACGATCGGGATGGCCAGCACGATGGCCAGCAGGGCGACGGGCAGGTTCACCCAGAAGCACCAGCGCCAGTCGGCGTACTCGGTGAGCACCCCACCGAGGAGGAGGCCGACGGCGGAGCCGCCGCCGGCGATGGCGCCGTAGACGCCGAAGGCCTTGGCCCGCTCCCGGGGGTCGGTGAACAGGACGGTCAGCAGCGCGAGCGAGGCCGGGGCCAGCAGCGCACCGAACACGCCCTGGAGCGCGCGGGCGCCGAAGAGCATCGCCTCGTTCTGGGCGATGCCACCGAGCGCGGAGGCGACGGCGAAACCGGCGGCGCCGACCAGGTAGGTGCGCTTGCGGCCCCAGAAGTCGGCGATCCGGCCGCCGAGCAGCAGGAAGCCGCCGAACGTGAGGGTGTAGGCGGTGACGATCCACTGCTGGCTGGCGGCGCTGATGCCGAGGTCGGCGGTGACCGCCGGGAGGGCGATGTTGACGATGGTGGCGTCGAGGATGACCAGCAGGACGGTCATGGCGATGACGCCGAGGGCCAG
Source organism: Blastococcus sp. SYSU DS1024 (assembly GCF_054050795.1). Taxonomy (NCBI): domain Bacteria; kingdom Bacillati; phylum Actinomycetota; class Actinomycetes; order Geodermatophilales; family Geodermatophilaceae; genus Blastococcus; species Blastococcus sp. SYSU DS1024. The sequence goes on along the minus strand of NZ_JBJHAA010000021.1, from coordinate 19,189 downwards.
CCAGCGCTTCTCGTAGGGCTCGTCGGCGGAGGTCGTCGCGCCGGTCGCGGCAGGGGAGGGGAGGGGTTCGGTCACGGGAAGTCCTCGGGTCGTGCGGAACGGGCCGGATCGCCGGCCGGGAGGGACCGTAGCGGCCTGCAACGATGTCGTCGTGCCTGTTTCGCTGGTGTTCACCGCAGATACGCACGTCCCCAAGCGCGCGCGTGAGCTACCTCTCGACCTGTGGTCGGCGATCGATGCCGCCGACGTGGTGGTGCACGCCGGTGACTGGGTCGACGTCGCCATGCTCGACGCGCTCGAGCAGCGGGCGCGCCGCCTGGTCGCGGTGCACGGCAACAACGACCACGGGGCGCTGCGCGAGCGGCTGCCGGAGGTGGCCCGCGCGGAGATCGAGGGCGTCCGCTTCGCCGTCGTCCACGAGACCGGTGACGCGAAGGGGCGCGAGGCGCGGTGCGCGGCCCGGTTCCCCGACGTCGACGTGCTGGTCTTCGGGCACAGCCACATCCCCTGGGACACCACGGCGGCCTCCGGGCTGCGGCTGGTGAACCCGGGCTCGCCCACGGACCGGCGCCGCCAGCCGCACGGGACGTTCGTCACCGCGCTGGCCGACGCCGGGCGGCTGCGGGACGTGACCTTCCACGCGGTGCCCCCGCGGCGGTGAGCGCCGGACCGCTGGACCCCCGCGCGGTCGCCCTGCTCGCCTGCCCCGTGTGCGCCGCGCCGTTCACCGCGGAGCCGGACGGCTCGGGGCTGCGCTGCGCCGAGGGGCACCGTGTCGACCGCGCGCGGCAGGGGCACCTCACGCTGCTGCCCCCGGGGCGCCGCCCGCCGACCGGCGACTCCGCCGAGATGGTCGCCGACCGGGTGACCTTCCTGTCCGCGGGCCACTACGACGGCGTGACCGCGGCCCTGGCCGCGGCCGTCCGCCGGCCGGGGGAGCCCGCGAGCCTGCTCGACCTGGGTGGCGGCACCGGCCACCACCTGGCCCGGCTGCTCGACGTCCTCCCGGACGCCACCGGCGTGGTGCTCGACGCCTCGCGCTACGCCGCCCGCCGGGCGGCGAAGGCCCACCCGCGCGCGGTCGCCGTGGTCGGGGACACCTGGGCCCGGCTGCCGGTGCGCGACGCGGCGGTGGACCGGGTGCTGGTCGTCTTCGCCCCGCGCAACGGGCCCGAGATCGCCCGGGTGCTGCGCGCGGAGGGGCGGCTGGTCGTGGTGACGCCCGGCCGCGACCACCTCGCCGAGCTCGTCGGGCCGCTGGGCCTGCTCCGGGTCGACCCCGGCAAGGCCGAGCGGCTCAGCGCGACGCTGGAGCCGCACCTGGCGCGCGAGGACGCGCACCGCCACCGCCAGACCCTGGTGCTGGACCATCCCGCGGTGGCGACGCTGGTGGGCATGGGGCCGCACGCCCGGCACCTCACGGCCGCCGCTCTCGCGGCCTCGCTGGCGCGGTTGCCGGCCGCCGTGCCGGTCACGATCTCGGTCGACGTCGCCACCTACCGGCGGCCCGGATGATCCACGCGGCGCGCCCTGCCCGCCCGACCTGAGGCGCCGTATCGCACGGTCTAAGCTGCCAGCCGTGACGATTGCACCGGCGCCCATCGTGAGCCGGCCCAGCCCGGCTCACGTGGTCGAGAAGGGCTCGCGGCTCTCGAACCTGCTGCGGACCACCGACCACAAGACCATCGGCCTGATGTACCTGACCACCTCGTTCACGTTCTTCGTGCTGGGTGGCCTCATGGCGCTGCTGATGCGTGGTGAGCTGGGGCGGCCGGGGCTGCAGTTCCTGTCCCCCGAGCAGTACAACCAGCTGGTCACGATGCACGGCACGATCATGCTGCTGATGTTCGCGACGCCGCTGTTCTTCGCGTTCGCGAACCTGATCATGCCGCTGCAGATCGGGGCGCCGGACGTCGCGTTCCCCCGCCTGAACGCCTTCTCCTACTGGCTGTTCCTGTTCGGCAGCCTGATCGTGGTGGGGGGCTTCCTCACCCCCGGTGGGGCGGCGGACTTCGGCTGGTACGCCTACGCGCCGCTGTCGAACGTGGTGAACTCCCCGGGCGCGGGCGCGAACATGTGGTTCGCCGGCCTGGCGGTCAGCGGCCTGGGCACCATCCTCGGTGGCGTCAACTTCATCGCCACGATCGTCTGCCTGCGGGCCCCGGGCATGACGCTGTTCCGGATGCCGATCTTCACCTGGAACACGCTGGTCACCAGCATGCTGATCCTGCTGGCGTTCCCGATCCTCACCGCCGCGATCATGGGCATGCTGGCCGACCGCAACCTCGGCTCTCTCATCTACTCGGACGAGAACGGTGGCCCGATGCTGTGGCAGCACCTGTTCTGGTTCTTCGGCCACCCCGAGGTCTACATCATCGCGCTGCCGTTCTTCGGCATCGTCACCGAGGTCATCCCGGTGTTCGCCCGCAAGCCATTGTTCGGCTACAAGGGCATGGTCTTCGCCACCGTCGCGATCGGCGCGCTGTCGCTGGCGGTGTGGGCGCACCACATGTACGCGACCGGTGCGGTGCTCCTGCCGTTCTTCGCGTTCCTGACCTACCTCATCGCCGTGCCGACCGGCATCAAGTTCTTCAACTGGATCGGCACCATGTGGCGGGGTCAGATGACCTTCGAGACGCCGATGCTGTTCTCGATCGGCTTCATGATCACCTTCCTCCTCGGTGGTCTGACCGGCGTGCTGCTGGCCAGCCCGCCGTTGGACTGGCACGTCAACGACAGCTACTTCGTCGTCGCCCACTTCCACTACGTCGTCTTCGGCACCGTGGTGTTCGCCGCCTACGCCGGCATCTACTTCTGGTTCCCGAAGATGTGCGGCCGGATGATGGACGAGCGGCTGGGCAAGCTGCAGTTCTGGCTGACCTTCATCGGCTTCCACGCCACGTTCCTGGTGCAGCACTGGCTGGGCAACGAGGGCATGCCGCGCCGGTACGTGGACTACCTGGAGACCGACGCCTTCACCACGCTGAACACCGTCTCCACGATCGGTTCGTTCATCCTCGGCGCCTCGGTGATCCCCTTCATCTACAACGTGGTCAAGTCCTGGAAGTACGGCGAGCTCGCGCTGCGGGACGACCCGTGGGGCCACGGGAACAGCCTGGAGTGGGCCACCTCGTCCCCGCCGCCGCGGCACAACTTTGTGGAGATCCCCCGGATCCGCTCGGAGCGCCCCGCGTTCGAGGCGCACTACCCGCACCTCGTCGAGCGGCTGCAGGCCGAGGCCCACGTCGGCAAGCGCCACGAGCCGTACGGCGGCGTCAGCGAGGTGCTCGAGGGCACCGGTCCGCGGCAGGGCCCGAAGGACCCCGACCCGACCTGAGCAAGGAGCACGACCTCACGGACGCCCCGTCGGCCACTGGCCGGCGGGGCGTCCGTCGTCCACGGGTGCCCGATCCGGCCGGCGGCCGCACCGACCGGCATCGCGGCAACCGGCCGGTCAGGGGGCCGGACGGTGCCCAGGTCGACGTGCGGCACGATGACCGCGTGCCGCTCGACCCGACGCCCCGCCAGCTGCCCGTGCCCGATCCCACCGCGGCGCGGGCGCTGCTCACCGTCACCGGGGCGGACCGCCCGGGGGTGACCGCCCACCTCTTCGCGGCGCTGGCCGCGGACCCGGACGGGCGCCCGGCGGTGGAGGTCCTCGACGTCGAGCAGGTCGTCGTGCACGGCCACCTGGTCCTCGGCGTCGTGGTGGGTGCCCTCGCCGAGGACCAGCGACCGGCGGCGGGCGAGGCGGAGCTGCTCGACCACCTCCGGCGGGTGGCGGGCGACGTCGAGACCGCCGTGGGCGTCCGGGTGGCGGTGGAGTCGGCCAGCGGACCCGACGCGCCCCCCGTGCAGGGGCGTCCGCACCACGTCATCGTGCTCGGGCGGCCGGTGCCGCCGGAGGCCGTGGCCGGCGCCGCGCGGGCCGTGGCGGGCATCGGTGGCAACATCGACGCGATCCGCCGGCTCTCCGATCACCCGGTCACCAGCTTCGAGCTGACCGTCTCCGGGGCGGAGGCCACGGCGCTGCGTACCGCGCTCGCCTCGGTCGCGGCGTCCACCGGTGCCGACATCGCGGTCGAGCAGGTCGGGATCGCCCGGCGCAGCAAGCGGCTGATCGTGCTGGACGTCGACTCCACCCTGGTGCGCGGCGAGGTGATCGACGAGCTGGCCGCGCGCGCCGGGCGGGCGGCGGAGGTGGCCCGCATCACCGCCGCGGCCATGAACGGCGAGCTGGACTTCGCCGAGTCGCTGCGGGCACGGGTCGCCGTGCTGGCCGGCCTGCCCGAAGAGGTGCTCGACGAGGTGCGCGAGCACCTGGTGCTCACACCCGGGGCGCGCACGCTCATCCGCACGCTCCAGCGCCTCGGCTTCCGCTGCGGCATCGTCAGCGGCGGGTTCACCCAGATCACCGACCCGCTGGCGGAGAGCCTCGGGCTGGACTTCGCCGCCGCCAACACCCTGGAGGTCCTCGACGGCCGCCTCACCGGTGGGCTGGTCGGGGAGATCGTCGACCGGCCGGGGAAGGCCCGGGCCCTGATCCGCTTCGCCGGGGAGTACGGCATCCCGCTGGACCAGACGGTGGCGGTCGGCGACGGCGCCAACGACCTGGACATGCTCAACACCGCCGGCCTGGGCATCGCCTTCAACGCCAAACCGTTCGTGCGCGAGCAGGCGCACACGGCGCTCAACCAGCCGTACCTCGACGCGGTGCTGCAGGTGCTCGGCTTCACCCGCGACGAGGTCTCGGACGCGGTGTAGCGCCCGCCGCCTGGTCACCCGCCTCCGCGGCGATGATCAGGGAACCTGATCGTCGCGCCTCCTCCCTCACCGTCTGCGCTGAGGGAGGACGCCGTGAGCTGAGGGAGGACGGCGGCGCCACCGGCTCAGCCCTGGTGGACGGAGCCTTCCAGCTCGACGCCGGCGGTGCGCAGCTGGTCCAGCGCAGCCTCGGTCGTCGCTTCGGAGACGCCCGCGGTGAGCGGCAGGAGCACGCGGGTGCCGAACCCGGCCGCCACGGCGTCGAGCGCGGTGGCGCGCACGCAGTGGTCGGTGGCGATGCCGACGACGTCGACCGCGTCGACCCCGCGCTCGCGCAGCCAGTCGGCCAGGCCCACACCGTCGGCGCTGCCCTCGAAGCCGGAGTAGGCGGCGGCGTACTCGCCCTTGTCGAAGACCGCCTCGAGCGGTGCGCGGTCCAGCGCCGGGTGCAGCTCGACGCCGTCGGTACCGACCACGCAGTGCGGCGGCCAGGTCTCCAGGAAGTCCGGGTGCTCGGCGAAGTGGTCGCCGGGGTCGATGTGGTGGTCGCGGGTCGCGACGACGTGGGCGTACCCGGCGCTCGCCGTCCGCAGGTGCTCGGTGATGCCGGCCGCCACGGCGGCACCACCGGCGACCGCGAGGCTGCCGCCCTCGCAGAAGTCGTTCTGCACGTCCACCACGATCAGCGCGCGGGTCATGGGCTGCTCCTCCCGGGTCAGGCGGTGACGGTCTCCAGGACCGGTTCCCCGCGCGACAGCGCCCATGCCTCGGTGGGTAGCGCCTCCCGCACGCGCGCGTGGTGCTCGCGGGCGAGCCGCAGCGCCTCGACCGGGGAGACGTCGGCGCACACCGCGCCGCCGCGCACCAGCGGGACCACCAGGTCGCGGTCACCGTCGCGCGGCCCGACCGGTGCGCTGCTGACCACCTCGGCGACCGCGGTGCCGTCGGCCCCGTGCCGGCGGACGGCGTGCTTGCGCCCGCCGACCGAGTTCTTGCCCTCCGAGCGCTTCGCGACCGGGACGCCGTCGCGCTCCACCAGCTTGTAGACCATCCCGGCCGTCGGCGCTCCCGAGCCGGTGACCAGCGAGGTGCCCACCCCGTAGCCGTCGACGGGTGCGGCCATCAGCCCCGCGATCGCGTACTCGTCGAGATCGCTGGTGACGATCACACGGGTGCGGGTGGCGCCGAGCTCGTCGAGCAGCTGGCGGGCACGGGTGGCGAGCGTGGGCAGGTCGCCGGAGTCCAGCCGGATGGCGCCCAGCTCCGGGCCGGCCACCTCGATCGCCGTCCGGATGCCCTGCTCGACGTCGTAGGTGTCGACGAGCAGCGTCGTGCCGACCCCGAGCGTCTCCACCTGGGCGCGGAAGGCCGCCCGCTCGTCGTCGTGGAGCAGCGTGAACGCGTGGGCGCTGGTGCCGGTGGTCGGGACGCCGTAGCGCCGGCCGGCCTCCAGGTTCGAGCTGGACGCGAAGCCGACCAGGTGGGCCGCGCGGGCCGCGGCGACCGCGGCCTGCTCGTGGGTGCGGCGCGAGCCCATCTCGATGCAGGGCCGTTCACAGGCCGCCGCCACCATGCGGGCTGCCGCCGAGGCGATCGCCGAATCGTGGTTGAGGATGGACAGGGCCAGGGTCTCCAGGAGGACGCCTTCGCCGAACGGCGCACGCACGGTGAGCACCGGCGAGCCGGGGAAGAACAGCTCGCCCTCGGCGTAGCCGTCGATGTCCCCGCGGAACCGGAAGTCGGCCAGCCAGTCCAGCAGCCGCTGGTCGGTCAGCCCCTGGGCCCGCAGGGTCGCGAGCTCCTCGTCGCCGAACCGGAAGTGCGGCAGCGCTTCGAGCAGCCGGCCGGTGCCCGCCAGCACCCCGTAGCGGCGGCCGTGGGGCAGCCGGCGGGCGAACACCTCGAACACGCAGTCACGGCCCGCCGTGCCGTCGGCGAGCGCGGCGGCGAGCATCGTCAGCTCGTAGCGGTCGGTGAGCAGCGCGGGAGCCGTCGGCATGGCTCCGGAGCGTAGGCCGACCCCCATCACGGGGCCGGACGACGTCCTAAGCTGGGGATCGTGGCCGGACCGCTCGCCCCGACCCGGGCCCCCGAGACGACCGTCGAGGAGCACGGCGACCTCGACCGGCCGTGGGTGACCATCGTCTGGAACGACCCGGTCAACCTGATGACCTACGTGACCTTCGTGCTGCAGGAGCTGTTCGGCTACGACGAGCCGACGGCCACCTCGCTGATGCTGCAGGTGCACCACGAGGGGAAGGCGATCGTCAGCTCCGGCCCGCGCGAGCGGATGGAGCACGACACCAGCCGGCTGCACGCCTACGGGCTGTGGGCGAGCTACCAGAGGGACTCGTGAAGCCGTTCCGCGCCCGGGGTGGGCAGCTGGTCGCCCGGCTGGACCGGGCCGAGGCCGGCATCGTCGGGCTGCTGCTCGACCAGCTCGAGCAGCTCCTGGCCGCCGATCCCGCCGACAGCAGCGGCGATCCGGTGATGGCCCGGCTGTTCCCCGCCGGGCACCGCACCGACCCCGCGCTGGCCGAGGACTACCGGGGGCTCACCGAGCAGGCGCTGCGCGGCGGCAAGGCCGACGACCTGGCCACCGTGCGCGCCACCCTGCCGGCCGACGGGGGAGAGGTGCGCCTGGACGCCGACCAGGCCGGCGCCTGGCTGCGCACGAGCAACGACCTCCGGCTGGCGCTCGGCACCCGGATCGACATCGGTGAGGACACCGAGCCGCCGGAGCAGATCGTGGACGAGGCCGACCACCAGCTCGCCGTCTACTACTGGCTCACCGCGCTGCAGGGGTCGCTCGTGGACGCGCTCGTCGCCGATCGCGCCGGCCGAAGGTGAGCAGCACCAGGGCGGCGAGCAGCAGGTCGAGCACGAAGAGCACGTAGACCATGCGGTGCAGCTCGACGTCGGCGAGCATCGCGCCGATCGTGGACACCAGGACCAGGGCCGAGGCGGCGAGCAGCAGCAGCAGGAGCACGGCGCGCACGACGACGATGACCAGCACGGGAGCCCGGTCGCCCGGATGGAGGGCGTTGTAGCCGCGATGCCGGAACAGCCCCCGGAGACCCAGGAGGAGTGCCGGCAGGGCCAGCAGCACGACGCCGGCGGTCAGGAGCGACGGGACCCACACGACGCCGACCGTATCGGTCCGGAGGCGTCTCCCGACGGCCGCCCGTCCGTGCGACCGGGGGCGACCGGGGAGCGGTGTGGCGGGCACGCCTAGACTGGCCCCGTGCTGCGCATCGACCGCGCGACCTACGACGCCATCGTGGCCCACGCCCGGAAGGACCATCCGGACGAGGCGTGCGGCGTCGTCGCCGGACCCGAGGGGAGCGAGCGTCCCGAGCGCTTCGTGCCCATGCTCAACGCCGCACGGTCGCCGACGTTCTACGAGTTCGACAGCGCCGACCTGCTCGCGCTGTACCGCGACCTGGACGATCGCGACGAGTGGCCGGTCGTCGTCTACCACTCGCACACCGCCACCGAGGCCTACCCCTCGCGCACCGACATCGGGTACGCGTCCGGTCCCGCCGCCGATCCGCGCACCCACTACGTGCTGGTGTCCACCCGCCACCACGGGCCGCAGACCGGTCTGGTCGGCGACGAGGTCGAGTTCCGCAGCTACCGCATCGTCGACGGGGAGGTGTCGGAGGAGGAGGTCGAGATCGTCGAGTCCTACCTGTTCGGGCACTCGCCGACGACCGTCGTCTACGACTGACGGGTGACGGCCGCCGCGGTCCGGAATCGACGGCGACCACCGGGCGTTGGCCCGGCCAGACGCACCACCGCTGCTGCTCTGCAGCGCCCAGACACCCACGTCCCGAGGAGAAGCACGCCATGGCCATCGAGGTCCGGATCCCGACCATCCTGCGCACCCACACCGGCGGCAACAAGACCGTCGAGGGCAACGGGGACACCCTGGCCGCGCTGATCGACGACCTCGACAGCAAGCACTCGGGGCTGAAGAACCGCCTCGTGACCGAGGAGGGCAAGCTGCACCGCTTCGTCAACGTCTACGTCAACGACGAGGACGTGCGCTTCACCGGCGCCCTGGACACCCAGGTGAAGGACGGCGACTCGGTGACGATCCTCCCGGCGGTCGCGGGCGGCTGCTGAGCGGTCCCCGCTCCGCCCCGACCCGTCTCCCCGGAAGAGCATCCTGATGGCCCGCTTCGCCTCCCTCGTCGACTCCCTCGGCGGCACCCCGCTGGTGGGGTTGCCGAACCTCTCGCCGACGCCCGACGTCCGGCTGTGGGCCAAGCTCGAGGACCACAACCCCACCGGCTCCATCAAGGACCGCGCGGCGATCAAGATGATCGAGGCGGCAGAGAAGGAGGGGCTGCTCCGGCCGGGGTCGACCATCCTCGAGCCCACCAGCGGCAACACGGGCATCTCCCTGGCCATGGTCGCCCGGCAGCGCGGCTACCGGCTGATCTGCGTCATGCCGGAGAACACCTCGGTGGAGCGCCGGCAACTGCTGGAGATGTACGGGGCGCAGATCATCTCCTCGCCGGCGGCGGGCGGCTCCAACCAGGCCGTCGCCGTCGCCAAGGAGCTGGCCGCGCAGCACGACGACTGGGTCATGCTCTACCAGTACGGCAACCCGGCGAACGCGCAGGCGCACTACGAGGGCACCGCCCCGGAGATCCTGGCCGACCTCCCGTCGATCACCCACTTCGTCGCCGGCCTCGGGACGACCGGCACGCTCATGGGCTGCTCCCGGTACTTCCGGGAGCACCAGCCGGGGGTCCAGGTGATCGCCGCCGAGCCGCGCTACGGCGAGCTGGTGTACGGCCTGCGCAACATCGACGAGGGCTTCATCCCCGAGCTGTACGACGCCTCGCTGCTGGACTCGCGGTTCTCCGTGGGCCCCGAGGACGCCATCCACCGCACCCGCCAGCTGGTGGAGCGCGAGGGGATCTTCGCCGGCATCTCCACGGGCGCGATCCTGCACGCGGCCCTGGGCATCGCGGACAAGGAGGTCGCGGCCGGCCGCCGGGCCGACATCGTCTTCATCGTCTGCGACGGCGGCTGGAAGTACCTCTCCACCGGCGCCTACGCCGGAACCCTGGATGAGGCGACCTCCGCGCTGGAGGGCCAGCTCTGGGCCTGAGCGGGTGGGCGCGTCCCTCGGGCGCGTGACGCGCTGCGCGGGTCCCGTCGCCGCGGTTCCTGAACCGCTACGGTGCGTATCACCGCAGCGAGAGGACCCGCATGAGCGCAGCCACGGGGCTCGACATCCTGGAACCGGAGGGCGAGCCGGCGATCCCGCAGCCTTCCCGCCGTCCCCGCTGGGCGCTCACCATCGCCTCGGGGGCCGCGCTCCTCGCCGGCCTCGTGCTCGCCGCCCTGGTGTGGTCGCCGGGGTGGGGCGAGGCCGCGCCGCGGCGCGCACCGGGCGTTCCCGTGGTCAGGGCACCGGCGCCGGTCGAGAACACCCCCGAGCCGGACGGCATCCGGTCCGCGCTGCCGGAGTTCCCGGGCGCGACGCTGGGCGAGGCGGTCCCGGTCCTGGAGGCCGCGGGTGCCCGGGCCGTCACCTTCGACGCGCGCTGGGATCGCGCGGTGGCGCCCGACTGGCGCATCTGCACCCAGACGGCGACGACCCGCGGGGACGGCCGACCGACCGGGGACGTGCACCTGGCGGCGGTGCCACCGGGAGATCCCTGCGTCTGACGCCGGGAGGTCGGTGCCCCCGGGCGGACGGCGCTGCGCGGCTGTCGGAGCTGCGGGCTAGCCTGTCCGGCGACATGGGGACGCAGCCAGCAGCCGACGCGCCGATCGGCATCTTCGACTCAGGTGTCGGTGGGCTCACCGTCGCGCGGGCCGTGCTCGACCAGCTGCCCGGGGAGGCCGTCCGCTACATCGGTGACACGGCGAACGGGCCCTACGGCCCGCTCCCGATCGCCGAGGTGCGCCGGCACTCCCTGGCGGTCATGGACGAACTCGTCGACAGCGGCGTCAAGATGCTCGTCGTCGCCTGCAACTCCGCCAGCGCCGCCTCGCTGCGGGACGCCCGGGAGCGCTACGACGTCCCGGTGGTCGAGGTGGTCCTCCCCGCGGTGCGCCGGGCGATCGCCGCGACCCGCAACGGCCGGATCGGTGTCATCGGCACCCAGGCCACCGTGACCAGCGGTGCCTACGACGACGCGTTCGCCGCGGCCCCGCACGTGTCGGTCACCTCCGCGGCCTGCCCCAGCTTCGTCGACTTCGTGGAGCGCGGGATCACCAGCGGCCGGCAGCTGCTGGGTCTCGCCCAGTCCTACCTCGATCCGCTCATGGCGGCCGGCGTGGACACCGTCGTCCTGGGCTGCACCCACTACCCCCTGCTCACCGGCGTGCTGTCGGTCGTGCTCGGGGACGGCGTCACGCTGGTCTCCAGCGCCGAGGAGACCGCGAAGGACGTCTACCGGGTGCTCACCCGCACCGATCTGCTGCGCGACCCCGACGCGCCCGCGCCGGAACACGCCTTCCTGGCCACCGGCGACCCCGAGCCGTTCGCCCGGCTCGGCCGCCGCTTCCTCGGGCCGGAGGTCGGCGCAGTGCTCGGCGCCGGACGGGCGGGGGTCGCGTGAAGCTGACCGTCGTGGGGTGCTGCGGCAGCGGCCCGGGCCCCGACTCGCCCGCCTCCTGCTACCTCGTGGAGCACGACGGCTTCCGGCTCGTGCTCGATCTCGGCAACGGCGCCTTCGGTGCGCTGCAGCGGGTCGTGGACCCGGGGGCGGTGGACGCGGTCTTCCTGTCGCACCTGCACGCCGACCACTGCCTGGACGTCGCCCCGTTCGTCGTCTGGCACCGCTACTCCGGCCGGTCCCGGGGAGCGCTGGTGCCGCTGTACGCGCCGGTCGGCGCCGCGCGCCGGCTGGCGCTGGCCTACGACTGCGACGGCGACGGGCTGACCGACGTCTTCGACTTCGTCCCCGTGGGCCCCGGCGCCTTCCGCATGGGCCCCTTCGAGGTGGAGCTCGCGCGCACGGCGCACCCGGTCGAGACCTACGCCATCCGGTTGACCGCGGGCGGCCGGTCGCTGGTCTACACCGGCGACACCGGCCCCAGCGACCGGGTGGTGGAGCTCGCCCGCGGGGCCGACGTCCTGCTCGCCGAGGCGGCGCACCCGGACAACGCCCCCGAGCAGCCCCCCGGCCTGCACCTCACCGGGCGGCAGGCCGCCCAGCACGCGGCCGCCGCGGGGGTGGGGCGTCTGCTGCTCACCCACGTGCCCGCCTGGGTCGACCACATCGGCCAGCTGTTCGCGGCCAGCTCGGTGTTCTCCGAGACCGAGCTGGTCAGCCCCGGCGCCACGTACGACATCTGAGGAAGGGCCCTCCTGCCCCCACCGCTCGCAGGCTCGCGGCGGGCCCCTGCAGGAGGGCCGGTTGCCGGATGGCTGTGATCGCGCAACGGTGACCCCATGGACGAGCGGGACGGCGTGCCGCTGAGCAGCCTCGACTCGCCGCTCGGTGACGGGCTGGGCGTGTCGAAGCGGGCGCTGGTCGACCACCTCGACGCCGTCGCCGACCGGCTGGTCCCGCTGCTGGCCGGCCGGCCGCTCTCGGTCATGCGGGTGCGACCGGGGCAGGCGCCGTTCATGCAGCGCAACGTGAGCAAGGGCGCCCCCGCGTGGGTGCGCACCGTGCCCGTGTGGGCCGAGTCGGCGCGCCGCGAGGTGCACCAGGTGCTCTGCGACGACCGGCGCACCCTGATGTGGCTGGCGAACCAGCGCGCGGTCGAGTTCCACGTGCCGTTCCTGCGGGCGGGGTCGCGCGAGCCCACCGGTCTCGTGCTGGACCTGGACCCGCCCGACGGGGCGGACCTCGACGTCGTCGTCGCCGTCGCCCGGCTGGCCCGGCGGGCGCTCGAGGAGGCCGGCCTGGTGGGCGCGGTGAAGACCAGCGGCGCCACGGGCCTGCACGTCGTGGTGCCGGTCCGCGGTGCGCTGGTGGAGGACGTCGCGGCGGCGACGCGGGCGCTCGCGCAGCGCACGGCGCAGCTGGACCCGGGGATCGCCACGACGGCGTTCCTCAAGGAGGAGCGGCAGGGGCGGGTGTTCGTGGACGCCACCCGCTCGGGCACGGGCACCGTCGTCGCCGCCTACAGCCCCCGGGTGCGGCCCGGCCTGCCGGTGTCCGCCCCGGTCGACTGGGAGCACCTGGCGTCCGTCCGCCCCGGGGAGGCCACCGTCGCCTCCGGGGTGGCGGCCACGCTCCCCGACTGGGCGGCCCTGCTGCCCGACCCCCAGCGCCTGCCGGCCGACCTGGTCGCCGAGGGGCACACGATCCCGGTCGCCCGCGTGCAGGCGATGCACGAGGGGAAGCGGCGGGCGCGCATCCGGCGGGAGTCCGGGGGCGGCGGGTGACGAGCGGCGGGCACCGGGCCGTACGGCGATCTCCGCAACAAGCCGAGAACTTGTTGCAGCAACCGTTGTCGGGCGGTCTTCCGGCGGGCTAGCTTGCAGAGGACGCCGCTGTGATCGACGTCATGGTTCTGGGCCTGGAACTCGTTCGCTCCCCATCTGACCGCTGTCCCTCGAGGGCGCCCGTCGGGGTGCCCGTGGGCAGCAGAAGGAGTTTCCCTTGCCCGTTCCCACGCCCATGAGCGCCCGGGCCGGCGGCACCACCGTCGCCCTGGGTCTGGCCTTGGCACTGCTGGCCCCGGCCCTCCCGGCCGGAGCCGCGGACGACGTCCGCGTGCCGCTCCGCGATGCCACGGTCACCGGGCCGCTGCCCAGCGACCTCGGCGGCAGCCCGCTCTCCGACGACCTGGCGGAGACCTATCCGTTCTTCGCGACGTACCAGGACCTCGCCGGAGCCGGGTACGTCGAGGAGGAGTTCCTCGTCTCCGGCCTCGCCGATGCGTACGCCAGCCCGCGCACCCCCGACATCGCGCCGGGCACGCTGCTGGAGGAGGACGTCCCCTACACCACGCGGATCGTCGTCCGCCGGCCCGCGAACCCCCGGCACTTCAGCGGCACCGCCCTGGTCGAGTGGCAGAACGTCACGGCGGGCTACGACCTCGACGCGCTGTGGAACTTCGAGGACGTGACCCGCGGCGGTGACGCCTGGATCGGGGTGTCCGCCCAGCAGGTCGGCGTCGACCAGTTGCGGGAGTGGAGCCCCACCCGCTACGGCTCGCTGGACGTCACGGCGGGGGGTGAGTACGCGCTCGACCAGCTGGCGATGGACATCTACGCCCAGGCCGCCAAGGCGCTCGTCGCCCCGACCGGCGTCGACCCGATGGGCGGCCTGGACATCGAGACGCTGCTCTCCATCGGTGCCTCGCAGTCGACCCGGTACCAGAGCGCCTACTACGACCACGTCCTGCCGAAGGTCGAGCCGGTGTTCGACGGTTACGCGATCATCGTCGGGACGGCGCCGAGCCGGGCCGGGGACGAGCCGGTGTTCCAGGTGCAGTCCGAGACCGACGTGACGGCCGCCGCGGCGGCGGCCCGGCGTCCCGACGACGAGGTCTTCCGGCGCTGGGAGGTCGCGGGAGCGGCCCACTCGGGCTGGCAGGGGCAGGAGTACCGCGCTCCGCTCTCCGAGCGCGACCTCGGCGGCGCACCGCAGTACACCTGCGACCTCCCGCCGTTCAGCCGGGTGCCGATGCACCACGTGACGGCGGCGGCCTACGCGCACCTCGCGCGCTGGGCCGAGAAGGGGATCGCACCTCCGTCGGCGCCCTACCTGGAGTTCGACGACCAGGGCGAGAAGGTGCGCAACGAGCTGGGGCTGGCGCAGGGCGGCATCCAGCTCTCCCAGGTGGCGGTGCCCACCGCGCTGAACGCGGGCTACAACAGCGGCGCGAGCTTCTGCCGCCTGTTCGGCACCCACCAGCCGTTCACGCTCGAGCAGCTGTCGGCGCTGTACCCGCGCAAGGGCGAGTACATCAACGGCGTGCTGGCGGTCGACCACGCCAACCTGCGGGCCGGCTACATCGAGAAGCCCGACGCGAAGGAGAACTACCAGGAGGCTCTCGTCGTCGAGCGCCAGTTGCGGCAGCAGCAGCGGGACGACCGCGGCTGAGCACCCGGCACCTCGGGCGGCCGGTCTCTCCGGAGGCCGGCCGTTCGGCGTGCCCGGGTCGTCGGCCCGGCCGGGGGGGCCAGTACGGCAACACGTGGGGGGAAATGTGGGACATCTCTGCGTCCCTCGACGGGCCTCGGTGACCGCTGCGCTCGGCCGACCCAGGAGGTTCTGAGCTTGTCCGTGTGCGGCGGCCAGCTGTGGCAGCGACACGCGGTTCTGCGCGGGGCAATCAGCAGCCCGCTGGCGCGCAGCACCGTCTCCCTTGCGTCACGCTTCGGGTGGAGCTGCTGGACTCCGAGGTCGTAGGGCCGCACGATGCGAGCTGTGAACGGACCCCGGCCGGTGTGGCCCCTGCTGGTGATGGCGGCGCTGCTGGCCGCCACGCCTGCGCTGGCCTCCTGCGGCGCCAGCGGGCCGAGCCGTTCGCCCTACGTCGCGGAGTTCGGCCTCGGAGCCGATACGCCCGAGGCGCGGGAGTTCGTGCTCACGCCGATGCCTGGACCCCGTGTTGAGGTGCTCCCGGAGCCGTCCCCTGCGCCGCGAATCACGCTGCCCGACCCCGGTGAAGGGTTCGACGAGCGGACCTACACGCCCTCGCCAGCGCCTGCGCCCGACTCCGGTGGCCAGTCGCCCCTCGAGTCGGCCTTCCAGCCCTCGATCGCGTGGGTCAACGACGGCCAGTACCTCGGGGTGGTCACCTTCGGCAGTTCCAGCTGTCCCAGCGGACCGATTGGCGTCGAGGTGGTCGCCGAGCAGGAGATCGAGGTCCGCCTGGGACCGCTGTTCCCCGACCGGGACGTCTGCTCTGCGGACATGAGTGGGCACGTCACGGTGGTGGAGCTGCCGTCGGGGGTCACGCCCACGAAGCCCCTGGTGGCCCGCTTCGGGGAACATGAGGTGACCATCGAGGCCACGGGTCGCTGACCCCGGTCCCGCCGTACCGACTCGCTTGCCCGCGTCCGGTCGCGGACCGGCTGTGTCAGCTGGCGGGCGGTAAGCGATGCAGCTGGTAGCGGTACGTGTGGGTGCTCTGCGGCGGGCGAAGTTCGATGTCGGCCGGTGTGCGCACCGGGGCGGCCTTCCGCTGCCGGGTGATCCGGCCCGCGGCGGCCTGGCGTGCTGCGGCGGCGCGGCGGAACGACCCGTGGAACCACACCTCGAGGTCGAGGTAGCCGGGGTTGCTGGTGGCCTTCGCCAGCACGGTGGTGACGACCTGCTCCACGTCGCCGTCGCGGTCGGGGCTGCGGGCCCAGTGCCGGGCGACTTCGAGCGCGAGGTGCGGGTCGGCCAGGTGCAGGCCGCGCTCGACCGCCGAGGCGAGCAGCTTGCTGACGGTGGTGTGCTGGTGCTTGGCGCGGGCCTCCTGCACGACGACCCACAGCATGTGCGCGGCCATGTCGGACAGGCCCTGCGCCGGCCAGGTGTCGATCTTGCGGGCGCTCTTGCCGTAGTACAGGTCCTTCTTCACCTGCTTGGACAGCAGGCTGACCGGGACGCCGGCCGCGGTGGCCCCGTAGTCGAGGGCGCGGCGGGTGAGCATCTGGTAGATGACGTCCCGCGGGCAGGGGCGTCCGGCGACGCAGGCCGGGCAGGCGGCGTGCGGCTCGCACGGTTTGGCGTCGCGGATGTGCTGATGGTTGGCCCTGTACCAGGCTCGCGCGGTGGGCCGGTCGAGGCGTTCGAGCAGCGGTTCCAAGCCCACGAGCAGGGTCCCCACGTCGCCGGGGTCGCGCGTGGTGGCCAGCAGCGCGGTGAGCCGGTCGAGCAGGCGGGGCGCGTGACGCTCGTCGTAGAGCACCTTCTCCGCGATCGTCGGGCAGTGCAGCCGTACGCAGGCGGTGACCTGCGCGGTCCAGGTGTCGAGCGCGGCCTCGCCGGGACGGGCCGGCAGCCGGCCGCGCCCGTGGCAGGCCCGGACGTGGCCGGCCGGGATCTGCGGAGCCCGCATCCGCCGTCGGCGGCGGACGGTGGCGGCGATGTCCCCGCTGCGCTTGGGCTTGGCGACGCGGCAGAACTCGTCCCAGCTGGCGATGTCCAGCAGCGCGGCCTCGGCCAGCAGACAGTCGAGCACCTCGGCGGTGTCCTGGGCGTCCTTGAGCGCCTTGTGCAGCCGGGCCTGGGCGCGCGGCACGGCGAGGGTGGTGTTGATGCCGTAGCGGGTGGCGAGGTCGGTGAGCTTGGCGAAGTTGGCGACGCCGGGCAGCTTGAGCCGGACGCCGAGGAACTCGGTGTCGAACACGAGCCGGTCGAAAGGAGTCATCCCGGCGCGGGCGTAGGCGGCGGCCAGGTGCCCGACGTCGAACAGGGCGTTGTGGCAGACCAGCGCAGCGTCGGGGTGGCGGGCGAGGAACGCGTCCAGCTCGGCGAGCACGGTGGCCACATCGGGCTGGCCGGCGAGGTCGGCGGTGCGGATGCCGTTGTAGGCGCTGCTGTCCTTGTCCACCGGCACGCCGGGGTTGGCCAGCCGGTGGAAGGTCTCCCGGCGGGTGCCGTTGAGCAGCACGACCGCCCCCACCGAGATCGGGTGGAAGGCGGCCTCGGCGGTCCTGGTCGCCTTCGTGTGCGTGGTCTCGATGTCGAGCACGACGAACTCGCGGCCGGCGACCAGCTGCTGGTACGCCGCGCCCTTCTCCGGCGCGGTGCTCACGAGGAGTGCCGTTCGAGCAGCTCGGTGACGGAGAACGCGTCGCGCAGGCCGAGCACGCCCGCGGGCTCGGTCAGGGCGCGTGGCGGCGGCGCCCAACCCCGGGTGCGCTTGGACGCCTCGCGCAGGGTGCGGGCGACCTCGTGCTGGTCGAGCAGTGCGCCGTTGGCGGCGGCGACGATGAGATCCCCGAGCAGGTTGGTCCGGGCCAGGTTGGAGAACATCGCCCCGCGGCGGGTGGTCAGCCGCTTGACCCACAACCGGATCTGCGACTCGACCGCCGAGTTGCTGACCTGCACCTCCGGGTCGTTGTGCCGCTGCGCGACCAGCGCGGTGCGCCGCAGCAGCGGCTCGTAGCGGCGGCGCTGGGCGGCCACCAGGTCCGCCGGCAGGTCGGCGGCCGCCGCCGCGTCTTCGAGGTCGTCGAACCAGGCGCTGACGGCCTTCGGGCCGCCGTCGCGCATCAGCTCGCGGCTGAGCCGGTACATGTGGTCGCGCACCTTGTCGGCCAGCCGCCCGCGGGGCGGGGTCAGCTTGGCCTCGATGTTGCGGGTCGCGTGGTACATGCACGGCACGAACGTGGTCTTCTTGCCCCACACGGCGGTCGCGGCCTTCTCGATCGCCGCCGCGCCGTCGGCGACGAGGAAGTCCGGCGCGTCGAGCTCGGCCAGGACCAGCCGCCATGCCTCGGTTGAGGCGTTGGGCAGCGCCCGGACCCGCACCAGCCGGCTCGACCGGCCGGTGACCTTGCCGTCCCCGTCTCGCTCCCAGCTGGTCCGGGTGACCACCAGGGCGGTCCACACGACCGGGGCGTTGGTCAGCGTGGCCGACCGGGCGTAGTCCCGCTTCACCGCCACCTCGTCGGCGAAGTACACCACCGGCAGGCCCTCGGCCCGGTAGGCCGTCTCCTCCACCTGCATCGCCGCGAGCGCCGGCTCAGTGATGAACGGCGCGAACCGCTCGAGGACGTCGGCCGAGAGGTGCCAGTGCGCCTTCAGCTCCCGGCGCGGACCGAACTGGCCGGCCTCGTGCAGCTCATCGGGAGTCTTGCCGCCGACCGTGCGTACCCGCCCGGTCGGGCGCTTCATCTGCTCCAACGCACGCCTCGACACCGCCGTGTAGGCGTGCCCGTCGGCCAGATCGCGCAGCACCGACACGACCACCGACGTCGGCACGTTCAGCCGCCGGCTGACCGCCTCCTCGCCGGCGTGCCTCGGGGTGAGCACCTCGCAGTCCGGGCAGCAGGTGTCGTCCTCCACCGCCGCGCGCGGCAGCGGAGCGGAGAAGGTGTGGGCGTCGCCGTCGTCGGTCCGACTCACGCAGCGGTATCGCTGCCGCTCGCCTGCGGCGGTCTTGTAGGTGCCGTGGGGCCACACGTAGCGCCCGCCGTGCTCCGGCCTGGGGCACTCCGGCGCACTCACCACCTGGTCGATCAGCAGCCGCGCGTCGGCCTTCGGCCGGGTGAGCACCGTGAAGTAGTGGACGCCGGCCTCGCCGTCCTCCTCGAACCGGCAGCGGAACACGCGCGTCGCTCCGCGCCTGGACTGCCTGGCCTCGTGAGCATGGACCTGTGCTCCCGCGTGCCCGTCCGGGCACGCGGGAGCGGGCACCGACCGGCGAGCCACTGCGTGCACCTCCAACGCCGAGGGCACGACCGGGCCCTACTGAGCGTCAAGATCATGTCACACAACGGCGACAATGTCCCACATTTCCCCCCACGTGTTGCCGTACTGGCGGGGGGGGG
>NZ_JBJHAA010000020.1:0-82008 GCF_054050795.1 Blastococcus sp. SYSU DS1024 | reverse complement strand
GGCCGCCGCCCATGACGGGGGGGGCCACCGCGGCAAATCCCGCCACGCCGCGGGGGGGCCGGGTGGGGGCCCGGGCCCCCCCCCGGGCGCTCCGGCGTCACCGCGTCCCGCATCACCCGGACTCCCCGGCGCCGTGGTCGTTCGCCACAGCCGTCGGCCCCTGGTCACGCGCGGCGGCCGCAGGCTCGCCGGCGGTTGCTTCCGGACGGCGCGGCCGCCAGGGTGGGTCCACCACTTCCTGACCGGACGGTCGGTCGTCCCACCACGACGGGGACACCGCCGGGTCCGGCGAGCCCGAGGAGCGACGATGTCCCACGAGCCCCCCGGGATCCGCCCGGTCGGCGGACCGGTCGAGCGCGCGGGCGGTCACCGCGACGCGGCCGCTCCGCGCGTGCCGGTCGGCCGGGACGCCGCGTCGACCGTGGGGACGGCGTGAGCGCCGCCGTCCCCGCCCGCGTGGCCGTCATCGGCGGCGGGCGCATGGGCGCCGGCATCGCCCAGGCCTTCCTGACCGCCGGCGCCCGCGTGGAGGTCGTCGAGGCCGGCGCGGAGGCCGCCGACGCCGCCCGCCGGCGGGTGGCCGACGGCCTGGCGGAGGCCGCCCGCCGCGAGAAGCTGGACGGCGACGTCGCCGCCGCCCTGGACCGGCTGTCCCTGGTCGACTCCCCCGCCGCGCTGGACCCGGGGAGCGGGCTGGTCGTCGAGGCCGTCCCCGAACGGGCCGACCTCAAGGCGGAGGTGCTGCGCGCCGCGGAATCCGCCGTCGGGCCGGACGCCGTGCTCGCCACGAACACCAGCTCCCTCTCGGTCACCGAGCTCGCTGCGGCGCTGGAGCGCCCGGCCCGGTTCCTCGGGCTGCACTTCTTCAACCCGGTGCCGGCGTCCAAGCTCGTGGAGGTGGTGGTCGCCCGCGAGACGGCCACCGAGCTCGTCGGCATCGCCTCCGGCTGGGTGCGCGCTCTCGGCAAGACCGACGTCGTGGTGAAGGACTCCCCCGGCTTCGCCTCCTCCCGCCTCGGTGTGCTGCTGGGGCTGGAGGCGATCCGGATGCTCGAGGAGGGCGTCGCCGACGCCGAGGCGATCGACGCCGCCATGGAGCTGGGCTACCGGCACCCGATGGGCCCCCTGCGCTCCACCGACCTCGTCGGCCTGGACGTGCGGCTGGCGATCGCCGAGTACCTCCACCGGACGCTCGGTGAGCGGTTCGCCCCGCCGCAGCTGCTCCGCGACAAGGTCGCGGCGGGCGAGCTGGGCCGCACGACCGGCCGCGGATTCCACACCTACGACTGACCCGAGGCGGCTCCGATGCCCAGCCCTCCCGCACAGCGCCTCGCCGAGGAGACCGTCCGCCGCTACCTGGCGGAGGACTCCGCGGCGCGGGCGCTCGGCGTCACCGTCAGCTCCGTGGCGCCGGGTGCGGTCACCGCGCACATGACCATCCGGCCCCAGATGCTCAACGGCCACGGCACCGCGCACGGCGCCGCCCTGTTCGCCATCGCCGACATCGCCTTCGCGATGGCCTGCAACTCGCACGGGCAGCCGGCGGTGGGGAGGTCCTGCAGCATCGAGTACCTCGCGCCGGCCCGCGCCGGCGACACCGTCACGGCCACCGCCGTCGAGCGGTCGCTCGTCGGGCGGGGCGGGATCTACGACGTCGCCGTGACCCGGGACGCGGACGGGCGGCTCCTCGCCGAGATGCGGGGCCACAGCCGCCAGGTACCCCCGGCCCCGGCCGAGCGCGCCTGACCGCCGCTCCCGCCGGCCGGGGCCGGGCGGTCCGGGTCAGGAAGCCGGCGTCGCCGCCGGGCGGGTCCGCAGGCCGCGGAACGTCGTGGTCACGAGGGCGTCGGCGAGGTCGTCGGCGGACAGGCCGCCGCCGGGCCGGTACCACTCGGTCAGCGAGTTCACGGTGCCGAAGAGCAGGCGGCTGGTGACGGCCGGGTCGACGTCGGGGCGCACGTCACCCTCCTCCTCGGCCGCACGCACCAGGTCGGTGACGACGCCGTCGAACTCCCGTCGCCGTTGCAGCGCCGCCTGCTCGACCGGCGAGTTTCCCCGGACCCGGAGCAGGAGCGTGACGAAGGGCAGTTCGGCCACGAGCACGCGGACGGACCCGCGGACGACGTGCTCCAACCGGTCGATCGCCGGGCCGGTGGTGGCGCCGGGCTCGTCGGTGACCGCGAACAACGCGTCCAGCGCACGATCCAGCGCCAGCCGCAGCAGCTCCACCTTGCTGGGCACGTGGTGGTAGATCGCCGACTTGGTGACGCCGAGCCGGGTCGCCAGCTCCTCCATGCTCGTGGCGTCGTAGCCGCGCTCGTTGAAGACCTCGACGGCGACGTCGAGCAGGGAGTCGAGCGAGTGCCCAGGGCGGCCGCGACGCGTCGGGACGGCGTCCGCGATCGACGTCATGCACGGTTCCGGTTGTCGGTCATGCGCTGCAGTTTGCCAACCGACCGGGGCAGTGTCTCCGGGTCCACCACCAGCACCTCGATGCTGGACCCGACGACGTCCTTGACGCCCTGGCACACCGCGGCGGCCGCCGCCGCCCGCTCGTCGGCGGGGCAGTCCGGTCGCGCCTCGATGCGGCAGATGAGGTGGTCCATCCGCTCCCGGGTGACGAGCTCGAGGGCGAAGTGCGGGGACAGCCCTGGCGTCCGCAGCACGATCTCCTCGATCTGGGTGGGGAACAGGTTGACCCCACGCAGGATGATCATGTCGTCGGTGCGACCGGTGATCTTCTGCATCCGGCGGAATGCCGGGCGTGCGGTGCCGGGCAGCAGCCGGGTGAGGTCGCGGGTGCGGTAGCGGACGACCGGCATGGCCTCCTTGGTCAGCGAGGTGAAGACGAGCTCCCCCTCCTCGCCGTCGGGCAGCACCTCGCCGGTGAGCGGGTCGATGACCTCCGGGTAGAAGTGGTCCTCCCAGATGTGCAGGCCGTCCTTGGTCTCCACGCACTCCTGGGCGACACCGGGACCCATCACCTCGGACAGGCCGTAGATGTCGACGGCGTGGATGCCGGCCCGCACCTCCATCTCGCGGCGCATCTGCTCGGTCCACGGCTCGGCGCCGAAGATGCCGATCTCCAGGCTGCTCTCCCGCGGGTCCACGCCCTGCTTCTCGAACTCGTCGATGACGGTGAGCATGTAGGAGGGCGTGACCATGATGATCCGCGGCCCGAAGTCGCGGATCAGCTGCACCTGGCGGGGGGTCATGCCACCGGACACGGGGATGACGGTGCAGCCCAGCTTCTCGGCGCCGGAGTGCGCGCCCAGACCGCCGGTGAACAGGCCGTAGCCGTAGGCGTTGTGCAGCGCGTCCCCCGGTCGGCCCCCCGCGGCGCGGATGGAGCGGGCCATGACCGTCGCCCAGGTGTCGAGGTCGCGTTCGGTGTAGCCGACGACGGTCGGCTTGCCGGTGGTGCCGGACGAGGCGTGCACGCGGCGCACCTGGTCCCGCGGGACGGCGAACATCCCGAAGGGGTAGTTCTCGCGCAGGTCGGCCTTGCTGGTCGTCGGGAACTTCGCGAGGTCGGCGAGCTCCCGGCAGTCGTCGGGGTGCACGCCGGCCGCGTCGAAGGCCCGGCGGTAGTGCGGCACGTTGTCGTAGGCGTGCCGCAGCGACCACCGCAACCGCTCCAGCTGCTGCGCCCGCAGCTCGTCGACGCCCATGCGCTCGGCGGGGTCCAGCAGCGCCGGGTCGGGCGCCTCCCCCAGACGCTGGTTCGTCTCCGTGGTCGCAACCGTCATGGCAGTGGCCTCCGATGTCCTGGGCGTCGTCGCCGGACGGCCGGCGCGGGAGCACGAGCCCCGAATTACCGACCAGATGGTCAGGTAAGCATCCCTCCCTCTCGCCGGGTGTCAAGAGCCGCACGGGGCGAGCGCGCGGCCAGGGTTGTGCGGCGGTCGGCACTCGTGCACACTGATTACCGACCGTCCGGTCAGTAAATGACCCGAGACGCACCCGAGGGGAACGAGATGTCCGCACCCACCCTGGACCGGCCCGCGCCCGACGAGACCGCCCTGCAGGACCAGTTCGACGCCACCGTCGCGGCCGGCCATCGCGTCGAACCGCGGGACTGGATGCCCGACGGCTACCGGAAGACGCTCATCCGCCAGGTCGCGCAGCACGCGCACTCGGAGATCATCGGCATGCAGCCCGAGGGCGACTGGCTGCTCGCCGCGCCCAGCCTGCGGCGCAAGGCCGTCCTGCTGGCGAAGGTGCAGGACGAGGCCGGTCACGGCCTGTACCTCTACTCCGCGGCCGAGACGCTCGGTGCCGACCGCGCCGACCTCACCGACAAGCTGATCGAGGGCCGGCAGAAGTACAGCTCGATCTTCAACTACCCGACGCTCACCTACGCCGACGTCGGCGTCATCGGCTGGCTGGTCGACGGCGCGGCCATCTGCAACCAGGTGCCGCTGTGCCGCTCCTCCTACGGGCCCTACGCCCGGGCGATGATCCGCATCTGCAAGGAGGAGTCCTTCCACCAGCGGCAGGGCTACGAGCTGCTGATGACGATGATGCGCGGCACCGACGAGCAGCGGGCCATGGTGCAGGACGCCGTCGACCGGTGGTGGTGGCCCTCGCTCATGATGTTCGGCCCGCCCGACGACGACAGCCCCAACACCGCGCAGTCGATGGCCTGGGGCATCAAGCGGCACACCAACGACGAGCTGCGCCAGCGCTTCGTCGACATGTCCGTGCCGCAGGCCGAGGTCCTCGGTGTCACGCTCCCCGACCCCGAGCTCTCCTACGACCCCGGGACCGGCCACTACCGGTTCGGCCGGATCGACTGGGACGAGTTCAAGCGGGTCATCTCCGGCGAGGGCCCGATGAACGCCGTCCGCATCGCCCGCCGCCGCGCGGCCCGGGACGACAACGCCTGGGTCACCGAGGCGGCCACGGCCTACGCCCGCAAGCACGAGGGAGCGACCGCGTGAGCGGCGAGGTCACCGCCGAGGGCGGGCACGGCGCGATCCCGACCGGGCCGGAGGTGCCGGTGCAGACCCAGCGGCAGGCCGTGCGCCGGGACTGGCCGCTGTACGAGGTCTTCGTCCGCGGCAAGCGCGGGCTCAACCACGTGCACGTCGGCTCGCTGCACGCTCCCGACGACGAGATGGCCGTGCACGCCGCCCGCGACCTCTACACCCGGCGCAACGAGGGCGTGAGCATCTGGGTGGTCAAGGCCGCCGACATCACCGCGTCCAGCCCCGACGAGAAGGACCCGATGTTCGCCCCCAGCGGCGACAAGGTCTACCGCCACCCGACGTTCTACGAGATCCCCGAGAACGTCCCGCACATGTAAGAGGACCCCCTCCCTCCCCCGCACCTCGTACCTCGGCGCGGGGACCCCGGGGAGGGGGCCGTTCCAGCCACCACAGTCGAAAGGTTCCGCTGGTATGGGGCACGAGGAGACGGTGTACGACGCGCTGACCAACGCGCACGACGACGCCGGGCACTGGGCGTTCGGCACCGGCTTCGACGACCCGCTGGCCGGCGTCGACACCACGGTGCCCGACGGTGTCGACGCCGCTGACCTCGGCACCTACTGCCTGATGCTCGGCGACGACGCCCTCGTGCTCGCCCAGCGGCTGACCCAGTGGATGACGAACGCGCCGGAGCTCGAGGAGGAGGTGGCGCTGGGCAACATCGGCCTGGACCTGCTCGGCCAGGCCCGGCTCCTGCTGGCCCGCGCCGGGTCGGCCGGTGCGCTGGGCCGCACGCGGGAGCTCGCCACGGAGACCATCCCCGACGAGGACGCCCTGGCCTACTTCCGCGACGCCGACGAGTTCCGCTGCACCGGCCTGGTCGCGGCGGAGAACGGCGACTTCGCGCAGACGATGGTCCGGCTGCTCGTCGCGTCGGCGGTGCGGCTGGCGATCTTCGCGCGGCTGCGGGAGTCCCGCGACCCGGTGCTCGCCGCGATCGCCGCGAAGGGCGTGCACGAGCTCGCCTACCACCGCGACCACGCCGCCCGCTGGGTGCTGCGCCTGGGCGACGGCACCGAGGAGTCGCACCGGCGGGCCCAGGACGGCGTCGCCGCGGTGTGGCCGCTGCTGGCCGACCTGTTCACCGCCACGGAGGTCGAGGACCGGCTGGTCGCCGCCGGGGTCGCCGTCGACCCGGCCGGCGTCCGCGACGAGGTGCGCGACGTCCTCACCACCGTGCTCGAGCGCGCCACGCTGGCGCTGCCCGCCTGGCCGGCCGACGCCGCCCCGCGCGGCCGGGCCGGGGCGCACGGCGAGGAGCTGACCGAGCTGCTGGCCACCCTGCAGGGGCTGGCCCGCCGGCACCCGGCGGCCACCTGGTGAGCGCCGTGCTGACCGATCCCCGCTCGGTGGCGCGAACCGTCACCGACCCGGAGCTGCCGATGCTGACCCTCGCGGATCTCGGCGTGCTCCGCGACGTGCGCGTCGAGCAGGGCACGGTCGTCGTCGAGATCACGCCGACCTACTCCGGCTGCCCCGCGATGGGTGTCATGCGGGCGGACCTCGTGCACGCCCTGCACCGGGCGGGGTTCGCCGACGTCGACGTCCGCACCGTGCTCTCGCCCGCCTGGTCCTCCGACTGGATCAGCGAGGCCGGCCGACGCAAGCTCGCCGCGGCCGGCATCGCCCCGCCGGGGAGGGCACCGGTCCGCTCCCCCGGCCCCGTCCCGCTCCAGCTGGGGCCGACGCGGCGGACGGCCGGCTGCCCGCAGTGCGGCTCGGCCGACACCGTCGAGCAGAGCGAGTTCGGCGCCACGGCCTGCAAGGCCCTGCGCCGCTGCCGCAGCTGCGGCGAGCCGTTCGAGCACTTCAAGGAGATCTGATGACGGCGACCGTTCCCGCCGCCGGTTCCGCCCCCGCCCGTCCGCGGCGGCGACCGCAGTTCCACCCGCTCCGGGTGGCCGAGGTCGAGCGGCTCACCGACGACTCCGTCGCGGTCACCTTCGACGTCCCCGCCGAGCTCGCCGAGGAGTACCGCTTCCGGCCGGGCCAGGCCCTCACCCTCCGCCGGGTCGACGGCGACCGGGACGAGCGCCGCTCCTACTCCATCTGCGCGCCGATGGGCGCCGCTCCGCGGGTCGGCGTCCGCGAGGTCCCCGGCGGGTTCTTCTCCAGCTACCTGGTGCACGAGGTGCGGCCGGGCGACGAGATCGAGGTGCTGCCGCCCTCGGGCACCTTCACCGCCGACCTGTCGCAGCCCGCCGACCACGTCTTCGTCGTCGCCGGCTCGGGCATCACCCCGGCGCTGAGCCTGGCGGCCACGGTGCTGCGCGACGGCGAGTCGACGGTCACCGTCTTCTACGGCAACCGCCGTACCAACACGGTCATGTTCGCCGACGAGCTCGCCGACCTGAAGGACGCCTACGGCACCCGGCTGCAGCTCGTGCACGTCCTCTCCCGCGAGCCCCGCGACACCGAGCTGACCAGCGGTCGCCTCGACGGCGAGCGGCTGCGCAGCCTGGTGCAGAACCTCGTCGAGGTCGAGCGCGTCGACCACTGGTGGCTGTGCGGTCCGCACGGGATGGTGACCGACGCCCGCGGCCTGCTCGCCGAGCTCGGCGTCCCGGCGGGGAAGGTCCACCAGGAGCTGTTCTTCGTCGACGACGTCCCGCCCCAGCCGGTGCGCGGCGACGAGCAGACCGTCACCGGGCCCAGCAGCCAGGTGACCGTCGTCCTCGACGGCCGCGCGACCACGCTGGCGCTGCCGAAGGACGAGAGCGTCCTGGACTCCGCGCAGCGCGTCCGCTCGGACCTGCCCTTCGCGTGCAAGGGCGGGGTGTGCGGCACCTGCCGGGCGCGGGTGACCGACGGCGAGGTGGCGATGCGGCGCAACTACGCGCTGGAGGCCGAGGAGGTCGAGGCCGGCTACGTGCTCACCTGCCAGTCGCTGCCCGTCTCCGACGCCGTCACCGTCGACTACGACGCCTGACCCCGGTGGGCGTCGGGGTCCGGCGGGTGGCGCACCGGCCTGGCGCCTCGTGCCCGGTGCGGGTGCGCGCATGAGGCCCGTTCCCGTCGGCGAGTCCGCCGTCCTCGACGTCGTGGTGACCGGGGAGATGACCGTCCGCTTCGACGAGCTCGGCCCGGTCCACCCGGTGTACGCCACCTACTCGATGGCCAAGCACTTCGAGGAGGCCGGCCGGAAGCTGCTGCTGCGCCACCTCGAGCCGGGCGAGGCCGCGATCGGCAGCGCCCTGTCGGTGGAGCACCTGGCTCCGGCCTGGGTGGGCGATGCCATCCGGGTGACGGCCCGGTGCGCCGAGGTGCGCGGCAACCGCCTGACCAGCGACTGCAGCGCCGTCGACGCCGAGGGGCGGCTGCTGGGCCGCGGGACGACGGTCCAGGCAGTGCTGAGCGAGGAGGCGGTCCAGGCCCGGGTGACCCGCCCGCGGCGGACACGTCCGGGAGGCGCTCTGCCGGACGTCGGCTGAGCGGGGGGCGAGTCCGCGCGTGTTGCGGGAGTACCGGCCGTAGTCGACGCTGGAACCACTGGTGGCCGCGCGCCCACTCCGGCCGCGCCACCGCACCGCACTCGCGATCACCCGTCCTCCCGCCCGTCGGGACCGGGAGCGCCCGGAGCGGCACCTCCCCCTGACGGCCGCGACGACCGAACTCCCGGGGCGGTCGCTGCGACGGCGCGCGGCCGCCCCGGGGCCCGCCTCCCGCGGGCGTCACCCCGCGGAGCGCGTCAGGTCGCCCGGCCCCGCATCCGCCGGTACTCGGCCACCAGCGCCGTCGTGGCGGCATCCTGGTCCAGCGGCACGGGCTCCCGGCTGGTGAGCGCCGGAGCCAGCTCGCGCGCCATCACCTTGCCCAGCTCGACGCCCCACTGGTCGAACGAGTCGATCTGCCAGATCACCCCCTGGGTGAAGACCACGTGCTCGTAGAGCGCCACCAGCTGCCCCAGCGTCGCCGGCGTCAGCCGCGGCGCGAGGATCACCGTGCTCGGCCGGTTCCCGGGCATGACCTTGTGCGGCACCAGGGCCGGGGGCGTGCCGTCGGCCGCCACCTCCTCGGCGGTGCGGCCGAAGGCCAGGGCGGCCGCCTGGGCGAACATGTTGGCCATCAGCAGGTCGTGCATCTCACCGATGTCGTGGCTCGGCTCCCCGAAGCCGATGAAGTCGGCCGGGACGAGCGACGTCCCCTGGTGCAGCAGCTGGTGGAAGGCGTGCTGGCCGTTCGTGCCGGGCTCCCCCCAGAACACCTCGCCCGTCGCCGTGGTGACCGGCTGCCCGTCCGTGCGGACGGACTTGCCGTTGCTCTCCATCGTCAGCTGCTGCAGGTAGGCCGGCAGCCGGGAGAGGTACTGGCTGTACGGCAGGACGGCGTGGGTCTGCGCGTCGAAGAAGTTGCGGTACCAGACACCCAGCAGGCCCAGCAGCACCGGGACGTTGCTCTCCAGCGGGGTGGTGCGGAGGTGCTCGTCGACGGCGTGGAAGCCGGCGAGCATCTCGTCGTAGGCGTCCGGGCCGATCGCCACCATCAGCGAGAGCCCGATGGCGGAGGTGAAGGAGTACCGGCCACCGACCCAGTCCCAGAACTCGAACATGTTCTGCGGATCGATGCCGAACGCGCGCACGGCGTCGGTGTTGGTGGACACCGCGGCGAAGTGCTTCGCCACGGCCGACTCGTCGGCCCCCAGGCCCCGCAGCAGCCAGTCCCGGGCGACGCCGGCGTTGGTGAGCGTCTCGAGCGTGGTGAAGGTCTTGGAGCTGACGACGAAGAGCGTCTCGGCGGGGTCGAGGTCGCGGGTGGCCTCGGCGAAGTCGGTGGGGTCGATGTTGGAGACGAACCGCAGGGCGAGGTTCCGGTCGGCATGGTGCCGCAGGGCGGTGTACGCCATCGCGGGGCCCAGGTCGGAGCCGCCGATGCCGATGTTGACCACCGCCCGGATCGGCCGGCCCGTGTGCCCGCGCCACTCCCCCGAGCGCACCTGGTCGGCGAAGCGGCGCATCCGCCCCAGCACCTCGTGCACGTCGCGGACCACGTCCCGGCCGTCCACCACGAGCTGCTCTCCCGGCGGCATGCGCAGCGCGACGTGCAGGACGGCGCGGTCCTCGGTGGTGTTGATGCGCTCGCCGCGGAACATCGCCCGGATGCGGTCGGGCAGGCCGGCGCGCTCGGCGAGGGCGACCAGCAGCCGCAGCGTCTCGTCGGTCACGCGGTGCCGGGACCAGTCGACGTGCAGCTCACCGACCCGCCCGGTCAGCCGCGCCGCGCGGTCGGTGTCCGCCGCGAACAGGTCCCGCAGGTGCGTGTTCCCGAGGGCACGGTGGTGCTCCTCGAGCGCGCGCCACTCCGTGGTGTCCGTGATGTCCATGCTGGCTCCGTCCAGGTGGGGTCCGATGTCTGGGTCGCTGTCGTGGTGATCGTCCTCCCCCGCCGGCCGGGGCCCGAACGTGACGAACGGCTCACCACCCAACACTGACGTGAAGGACGAGTTCCCGGCAGACTGTCGACGACACCGGCGACGCCGCCCGTGGCGCACCGATGATCCCGGATCGGTGACCCCGACCGACATCGTCGCCACGGAACACGAGTTCCGCCGCTCCGGGTGCACCGCCGCACCCTCTCAGAGACCTGGCACCGCCTCCGGTGCTGCCGCCCGCGCCGACACCTGCGCACCGAACGAGACGGATCCATGTCCTCAGCCCTGCTCACCCTGCCCAAGCCCAGGCTGTCGCGCCCCGCCTGGCTCTCGCCGAAGGTCGCCCGCACGGAGGTGCTCGCCGGCCTCGTCGTCGCCCTGGCGCTGATCCCCGAGGCGATCAGCTTCTCCATCCTGGCCGGCGTCGACCCCCGCGTCGGCCTCTTCTCCTCGTTCGTGATGGCCGTGGTCATCGCCTTCACCGGCGGCCGGCCGGCGATGATCACCGCCGCCACCGGGGCCATCGCCCTGGTCGTCGCGCCGCTGGCCCTCGAGTACGGCGTCCAGTACCTGTTCGCCGCGGTCGTCCTCGGCGGCATCTTCCAGGTCGCGCTGGCCGCCACGGGCTTCGCCCGGCTCATGCGGTTCATCCCGCGCAGCGTCATGGTGGGCTTCGTCAACGCGCTGGCGGTCCTGATCTTCACCGCGCAGCTGCCGCAGCTGGTCGACGTCCCCTGGCTGGTCTACCCGATGGTCGCCGCGGGGCTGGCGATCATCTTCCTGCTCCCCCGGCTGACGACGGCGATCCCGGCGCCCCTGGTCGCGATCGTCGTGCTGACGGCCCTGGCGGTGACCGCCGGCTGGGAGATCCCCGACGTCGGTGGCGAGGGCGAGCTGCCCGACAGCCTGCCCTTCTTCCTGCTGCCCGATGTGCCCTTCACCTTCGAGACGCTGACCGTCATCGCCCCCTACGCCCTGGGCGTGGCCTTCGTCGGGCTGATGGAGTCGCTGATGACCGCGAAGCTGGTCGACGACATCACCGACACCCACTCCGACAAGACGCGCGAGTCCTGGGGCCAGGGCGTGGCGAACATGGCCTCCGGCTTCTTCGGCGGCATGGGCGGCTGCGCGATGATCGGCCAGACGATGATCAACGTGAAGGCGTCGGGAGCCCGCACCCGGCTCTCGACCTTCCTGTCTGGGGTCTTCCTGCTGATCCTGGTCGTCGCCCTCGGCGACGTCGTGGCCACCATCCCGATGGCCGCCCTGGTCGCGGTGATGATCTTCGTGTCGATCGCCACCTTCGACTGGCACAGCCTGCGCACCATCCACCGGATGCCGAAGAGCGAGACCGCCGTGATGCTCACGACCGTCGCCGGCACGCTGTTCACCCACAACCTGGCCATCGGTGTCGGCGCCGGCGTCCTCGCGGCCTGCGTCCTCTTCGCCCGCCGGGTCGCCCACCTCGCCGAGGTCACCAGCGTCACCGACCCCGACGGCAGCACCCGGGTGTACTCGGTGACGGGGGCGCTGTTCTTCGCCTCCAGCAACGACCTCTACACCCAGTTCGACTACGCCGGTGACCCCGAGAACGTGGTGATCGACCTGTCCGACGCCCACATCTGGGACGCCTCCACCGTGGCCGCGCTGGACGCGATCACCCACAAGTACGAGACCCGCGGCAAGAACGTCGAGATCGTCGGGCTCACCG
This sequence comes from Blastococcus sp. SYSU DS1024, assembly GCF_054050795.1. Lineage (NCBI taxonomy): Bacteria > Bacillati > Actinomycetota > Actinomycetes > Geodermatophilales > Geodermatophilaceae > Blastococcus > Blastococcus sp. SYSU DS1024. Next base: position 69,938 of record NZ_JBJHAA010000020.1, on the reverse strand, counting down.
GGCACTCCGCCGACCGCTTCGACCGGCACACCGGCCAGCTCGCCGGGGCCCACTGATGCCCGCTGCGGCAGCGCCCGCCGGGCGGGTGGCCTATGAAGGGGGCGTGACCGGAACGCCTCGCGAGCAGCTCATGCAGATCGGCCAGGTCGCCGAGCGCACCGGCCTGAGCCTGCGCACGATCCGCTTCTACGAGGAGAACGGGCTGGTGATCCCCACCGCCCGCTCCGAGGGCGGGTTCCGGTTGTACAGCGCCGACGACGTCGCCCGCCTCGAGGTCGTGAAGCGGATGAAGCCCCTGGGCTTCACCCTCGAGGAGATGCAGGAGCTGCTCACCCTCCTGGCCGATCTGGACTCCGGCAGCGGCGACCGGGCGCAGCTGGTGGATCGGCTGCGGATGTTCCACGAAGCGGCCACGGCTCGCGTCACCGCGTTGAAGGAGCAGCTCGCCGTCGCCGAGGGCTTCGCGGACGCGCTCGCGGGACGGCTGGACGCCCGCGGTTGATCGGCTGTCGACGAACTCGGTCGTGCCCCGGCCGGCGAGCCCGGCGGCGATCCTGACCGACTCGGTGCGGGCGGTCGTGGCGCTAGGTACCGCGCCACCACCGTGCCGTTGTCGCCCGCCCCGACCCGCCCCGGCGGGTTGCCGCGCGCCGCACCGCTCCGCACCCCCGACGGGCCACGGCGTCCTCCCGGCACTACGGTCGTCGAGGTGGAATTCCGTCGACTGGGCCGGTCCGGCCTCAACGTCTCGCAGATCGCGTTCGGCAACTGGCTGACGCACGGCAGCCAGGTCGAGGAGGACGCCGCCGTGTCCTGCGTGCACGCCGCGCTCGACGTCGGCATCACCACGTTCGACACCGCGGACGTCTACGCCGGCACCGCCGCCGAGTCGGTGCTGGGCCGCGCCCTGGCCGGTCAGCGCCGCGAGGGCTTGGAGATCGCGACGAAGGTGTACTGGCCGACGGGCCCTGGGCCGAACGACCGCGGGCTCTCCCGCAAGCACGTCGTCGAGAGCTGCCACGCCTCCCTCCGTCGGCTCGGCACCGACTACATCGACCTGTACCAGGCGCACCGCTACGACCCGACGGTGCCGCTGGAGGAGACCATGACCGCCTTCGCCGACCTGGTGCGGGCCGGCAAGGTGCTCTACCTGGGCGTCTCCGAGTGGCAGCCCGACCAGATCGCCTCGGCGGCGGCGCTCGCCCGCGAGCTGAACGTCCAGCTGGTCAGCAACCAGCCCCAGTACTCGATGCTCTGGCGGGTCATAGAGGGCGAGGTCGTGCCGACGTGCGAGCGGGAGGGTCTGTCGCAGATCGTCTGGTCGCCACTGGCCCAGGGCGTCCTCACCGGCAAGTACCGACCCGGCGAGCAGCCGCCGACCGGTAGTCGCGCGGGCCACTCGGCCGTCGGTTTCCAGATCGAGGGGTTCCTCGCCGACGAGGTGCTGGCCAAGGTGCAGAACCTGCGCCCGGTCGCGGACGACCTCGGGCTCACGATGGCCCAGCTCGCGCTGGCCTGGGTGCTGCAGAATCCGAACGTGGCCGCCGCGATCATTGGTGCCAGCCGACCGGAGCAGGTCCGCGACAACGTCGAGGCGGTCGGCGTGCGGCTCGACGCCGACGTCATGGCCCGTGTCGACGAGGTGCTCGACGGTGTGGTCGAGCGTGACCCCGCGAAGGTCTTCCTGCCCGCGGACAAGGCGGCGAGGGGCACCGCCGCCTAGCGGACCGGCTCCGGCGGCCCGTCGGTCCCCCGCGCGCGCCGCGCCGGCACGACGGGCGGCCCTACTGTTACGTTAAGGTAGGGAGTGCTCACCCGACCTGACCCGCCCCCCACCGAACAGGTCGTGCGCGTCCACGCCGGCTCCCTGACCTCTCTCGCCGAGCGGGTAGGGGTCCCGGGCTACGACCGCCGCCGGGTCCGCACCGGCATCGTGCACATCGGGGTGGGTGGCTTCCACCGTGCACACGAGGCCATGTACGTCGACCGGCTCATGCAGGCCGGCCTGGCCTCGGAGTGGGGGATCTGCGGAGTCGGCGTCCTCCCGTCCGACCGCCGCATGCAGGAGGTCATGGCCGTTCAGGACGGCCTGTACACGCTCGTCGTCAAGCACCCCGACGGCACCGTCGAGCCCCGGATCGTCGGATCGATCGTCGACTACCTCCTCGCGCCCGACGACCCCGAGATCGTGGTCGAGCGAATGGCGCACCCCGACACGCGGATCGTGTCGCTGACCATCACCGAGCGCGGGTACAACACCGACCCCGTCACCGGAGCCTTCGACGTCGACGCCCCGAGCATCCGGGACGACCTCCGGCCCGACGCCGCCCTGCGCACCACCTTCGGGCTCGTGACCGAGGCGCTGGCCCGCCGTCGCGACCGGGGGCTGGCGCCGTTCACCGTGCTCTCCTGCGACAACCTGCAGAACAACGGCGACGTCGCGAGGCGTGCGTTCGGCGCGTTCGCGACCATGCGGGACGCCGATCTCGGGGACTGGGTCGCAGCCGAGGTGTCGTTCCCGAACAGCATGGTCGACCGGATCACCCCGCTGACCACCCCTGCGGACATCGTCGGTCTCCGCGAGCGCTTCGGCGTGGAGGACGCGTGGCCGGTCGTGTGCGAACCGTTCGCCCAGTGGGTGGTCGAGGACCACTTCCCCGCCGGCCGCCCCCCGTGGGAGGAAGCCGGCGTGCAGTTCGTGCAGGACGTCACCCCCTACGAGGCGATGAAGCTGCGGTTGCTCAACGGCAGCCACCAGGCGCTGGCCCACTTCGCGCAGTTGGCGGGCTACGAGCACGTCCACGACGCCTGCCGGGACCCCCTGTGGGCCGCGTTCCTGCGTGACTACATGGATCACGAGGTGTCCCCCACGCTCGGGGACGTGCCCGGGATCGACCTGGACGACTACAAGCGGACGCTCCTCGCCCGGTTCGCGAGCGCCTCGGTCGGCGACACCGTGACCCGGCTCTGCGCCCAGACCTCGGCACTGATCCCCAAGTACGTGCTGCCCGTCGTGCGCGACGGCCTGGCCAGGGGCGGAGACGTGCACCGCGCAGCCGCTGTCGTCGCCAGCTGGGCCCGGTGCGCCGAGGGACGGGACGACCACGGGCGATCTCTGCCGCTCGTCGACCGGCAGGCCGACCGGGTCCGCGCGAACGCGAGCCGGCTCGACGAGGACCCGGTCGCCTTCATCGCCGACCGGAGCATCTTCGGGGACCTGGTGGACGACGAGCGCTTCGTGGCGGCCTACCGCCGGTCCTTCTCGCTCCTCCGCGAGCGCGGCGCCCGGGCCACCCTCGCCGCACTCGCGGACGCGCCGAACGCATCGGGAGGATGAGGGTCGAGCGCCCGCTCGACCCGGCGCTCGGACCCCACTGCCCGCAGAAGGGCGCCCACGCCGTCCGGCCGGGCCTCGAAGCACCGCGGGGCGGTGACGACGTCACCATCCGCCGCCGCACCGTCCACCGCAGCCGGGGCGCCCACGGCGCGGGCTCCGGCGTCCTGTCGTCGCGCTCCGGCCGCTCCTGGCCCTGGCGGGCCGGGCTGCAGGGACTGTCAGACCCTGGTGTTGCGCTTCGTCCAGCCCCAGGCCGCGGTGGCGAGGAACAGCACCACGCCGATGATCAGGAGCCAGAACAGCCCCTCGACCACCGCGCCGATGACGGCGAGCACCAGCCAGACGACCAGCAGCAGTCCGATCAGTCCGAGCACGGGATCCTCCTTCGCTTGGCGCACGGGCGCTCCGCGCCCATGCGCACGTCGACGTGCCTCTGATCGAGATCGCTACCCGATCACCGGGGCGGTCACGCGTCGACGGCACGGTCGTGCGACCGTTCCACGCACACGGGCGGCGGACACGCCAGGATGAGCGCCCGACGAGGATTTCCGGACCGGGGCGGCAGCGGCCACCGGTGAGCTCAGTGGGGGGAGGTGGGGCATGGCCGAGCCGACGTCGCCCCTTCCCCGTGACCGGGCCGCGGCCGCACCCGGCTCCGCGCCGGCGACCGCGTCCGGTGCGCACACCGCCGCCCCGCCCCCGACGACCGGCCGGGCGTCGCTGCTGCAGCGCGAGGCGGTGATCGCCGGGCGGTTCCTCGTCATCGGGCTGGCCGTGCTGGGCGCCGTCTGGCTGGTGCTGCAGGTCCAGTTCGTCGCGGCCGCGGCGATGCTCGGGCTGGCGCAGGTCGCGATGCTCTGGCCCATCGCCCGGTGGCTGCGGGAACGCGGTGTCCCGGCCGTGCTGGCCGCGATCCTCTGCGTCGTGGCCTACCTGGCCTTCTTCGTGAGCGTCCTGACCTTCCTCGTGCTCCAGATCATCGGCGCGTGGCCCGGCCTGATCGCCGCGGGGACCGATGCGGTGGAGGCGACCAGCGCCTGGGTCCAGGCCCGGACCGACGACCTGAACAACGCCGGGCTGGACCAGGTCATCGACCAGCTGGAGACCTCGGTCGGTTCCGCGATGAGCGGGCTCGGCAGCGCGGCGGCGCAGGGGCTGAACGCGGCGGGCAACGTGGCCACCGTCCTGATCATCGCCCTGTTCTTCACCCTCTTCGCCCTGACCAGCGGCGACCGGCTGTGGCGCCAGTTCCTCGGGGTGCTGCCCGTGGCGGACCGGGCCCCGACCGACGCCGCCTTCCGCGCCGGCATGCGCACCGCCGGCGCGTGGTTCTACGCGGCCACCGCGACCGGGCTGATCGACGGGATCCTCATCGGTCTCGGGCTGTGGCTGCTCGACGTCCCGCTGGCCCTGCCCATCGGCGCGCTGACCTTCCTGCTCGGCTACGTGCCCTTGGTGGGCGCGACGATCGCGGGCGCGGTCGCGGTCGCGGTCGCCGGCGTCACCAACGGCTGGGCCACCGCGCTGTGGGCCCTCCTCGTCGTCATCGTGGTGCAGCAGATCGAGGGCAACGTCCTGGCCCCCCTGCTGCTCTCCCGCGCGATCAGCTTCCACCCCCTGGTCGTCCTGCTGCTGACCACCGGGGCCGCCTCCGCCTTCGGCCTGCTTGGGTTGTTCGTGGCGGTGCCGGTCGCCGGGGTGCTCGCCGCCGCGGTGCAGGGCTGGCGGCGGGCGGTGCGCCGCTCCGCGCAGGGGCAGCCGGCGAGCCCCGCGGAAGGCGCGGAGGACGACGGGGAGGACGACCGCGTGCAGGCCGGCACCTCCCCCGCCTGACCAGCGCGCCCTCGGGCCGGTACCCGCTCGATCTGACGAGCGGCGTGATCCCGGTTACGGTTCGGCCCACGTCGTCTCCGCCGGAGGTGGGCCCGTGCCCGATTCCATCGTCGTGGGTCTCGACGGGAGCGAGTCGAGCGACCGCGCCGCGGACGCCGCCGCCGACGCCGCCCGCCACCACGGGCTTCGCCTGGTCCTCGCCTGCGTCGTCCCCTGGTCGCCCTACTCCTTCACCACCGCGGAGGAGAACGAACGCCGCTCCGTGGAGAAGGAGCGGGAGGCCACCGCCGCCCGCGAACGCGTGCTGGACCCGGTCGTCGCGCGGCTCGCCGACCCCGGGGACCTCGTGGTCGAGGGGGTCGTCCGGCACGGGCACCCCGCCGAGACGCTGGTGCGCCTGGCGCTCGAGCACGACGCCGCCTGGGTCACCGTCGGCCGCATCGGGCAGAGCCGGGTGCGCACCCTGCTCTTCGGCTCGACGCCGAGCAGCCTGATCCAGCTCTCCCCCGTCCCCGTCCTGGTGGTCCCGTGATGCCCTCGTCGTCCGACTCCCTGCTGGCCGCCACGTTCGACGAGCAGGTCGACGGCTTCTTCGAGCCGATCTCGACCGCGATCGCCTCCGTCGTCTTCTACGCCGTCCCGCTGAACTTCCTCGGCGAGGGCGTGGAGCTGCCGCTGATCGTCGTGTGGCTGGTCATCGCCGGCTTCTTCTTCACCATCTACCTGCGCGGCTTCCAGTTCCGGGCCTTCAAGCACGCGATCCAGCTGGCACGGGGCGACTACAACGACCCGCGGGACGCCGGCGAGGTCACCCACTTCCAGGCGCTGGCGACGGCGGTGTCGGGCACCGTCGGCCTCGGCAACATCGCCGGGGTCGCGGTGGCGATCTCGCTGGGCGGGCCGGGCGCCACGCTGTGGATGATCGTCGCCGGGCTGGTGGGCATGTGCACCAAGGGCGTGGAATGCACGCTCGGCGTGAAGTACCGCAACGTCTACGCCGACGGCCGGGTCTCGGGCGGCCCGATGTGGTACCTGACGAAGGGCCTGGCCGAACGCGGCCGGAACATGGGGCGGTTCGGCAAGGTGCTCGCCGTCCTGTTCTGCATCTTCACGCTCGGTGGCGCCGTGGGTGGCGGCAACATGTTCCAGGCGAACCAGGCGTTCAGCCAGGCGCAGTCGGTCACCGGCGGGGCGGACGGGCCGCTCGGCGGCGGCGCCGCGGGCGCGCTCTTCGGCCTGGTGCTCGCCCTGTTCGTCGGTGCGGTCATCATCGGCGGCATCCGCAGCATCGCGCGGGTCACCGACAAGCTCGTGCCGTTCATGGCCGTCTTCTACGTCATCGCCTGCCTCACCGTGCTGTTCGCCAACCTCTCGGAGGTCCCCGAGGCGATATGGGCGATCGTGTCGCAGGCGTTCAGCCCCGAGGCCGGGTTCGGTGGCATCGTCGGCGTCCTCATCCAGGGCTTCCGGCGGGCGGCCTTCAGCAACGAGGCGGGGCTCGGCTCGGCCGCCATCGCGCACTCCGCGGTCAAGACGAACGAGCCGGCGACGGAGGGGCACGTCGCCGTCCTCGAGCCCTTCATCGACACCGTCGTCATCTGCACGATGACCGCGCTCGCCATCGTCATCACCGGCACCTACGCCGACGAGACCAGCGCGGCCGGCGTGCAGACCACGTCGGCCGCCTTCGGGTCGGTGGTCGGCTGGTTCCCGATCGTGCTCGCGGTCGCGGTGATCCTCTTCGCCTACTCGACCATGCTGGCCTGGAGCTACTACGGGCTGAAGGCCGCGACCTACCTGTTCGGTGAGTCGATGGTCGTCGACCGGGTCTGGAAGCTCGTCTTCTGCCTGTTCGTCGTCCTGGGCGCGTCCGCGGCCGTCGAGAACGTGATCGGCTTCTCCGACAGCATGATCTTCCTGATGTCGCTGCCGAACGTCATCGGCCTCTACATCATGGCCCGCGTCGTGAAACGGGAGCTCCACGGCTACCGCGCCCGCCTGGCGAGCGGCGAGATCGTGCCCGTCGCCGACCGCGGCTGAGCCGGCCCGTGGGACGACGGGCCGGCTGCGGCGCCGCCGGCGGTCAGGCCCGGGGAGCCAGCTCGTAGGTGGGGCCGAGATCGGTGGTGCTGGTGTCGGGCACCTCGTGCACGAGCTTCGGGTCTGCCTGCTGCAGCCGCTGGACGGCGGCCCGGGTCCGCTCGAGGTCCAGCCCGGTTTCCCGGGCCAGGTCCTGCAGGTGCGGTGCGCCGTCCGCCCCCTCCCGCTCGGCCACGGCCCGGTACACCGCTGCGTCGTCCCCGGACAGGTCCTCCACGCGCATGTGCTCCTCCTCGAGGTCGGCACGGACATCGTCGGACGTGACCCGCCGGCACAGGTCGCCCGCCGGCCACGGCGTCCCCCTACCCGTCGGCGCGCCGTCCACGCGAGCGCCGGGCATGCGTACCAGTGCAGCCACGGGGTACGCAGGGCGGCGAACCGGAGGCCATCCGGGAACCGCCCGCACGATGCCGCCGGGATCCGTCGAGCAGCGCGAGGGAAGGGGCCACCGTGGCTGATGCCGTCACCGCCGACCAGGTGCTGGATCATCTGACCGACGTCGACTACCCCGCGGACAAGGACACGCTGGTGACCGCCGCGGACCGAGCCGGCGCACCGCCGGAGGTGCTCCGCGCCTTGCGTGCCGTCCCGCCGGTCGAGTACCGCAACCGCGACGAGGTCGTCCGATCGCTCCGGCTGGAGCCCGGACCCGGGCGTGATCCGGCCCGGGCGGCGGAGCAGGCCCGCGAGGACAGCACGCCGGGCATCGCCGAGCCGCTGCGCGACGTCCAGCACGATCGCGTCGCCGGGGAGCAGCGGCGCACCCTCTGACGGCCGGGTGGCTACATGCCGCTGACGATGCGCCGCAGGTCCTGGGCCACCCTCGTCGCCTCCCGGGAGGCCCCCGCGATGGCGTCCTGCGCCTGGGCGGTGGAGGCGTTCTGCTCCTCGACCGCCGCGGCGATCGTGGTCTGCGCCTCCACGACCCCCTGGATGACCTGCTGCACGTGACCGAGCGCGGCGCCGGCCGCCTCCACGTCACCGCGGACGGACTCGACGACGCCCCGGATCCGCTCGGTGGCCTTCGCCGTCTCCGAGGCCAGGTCCTTGACCTCGCCCGCGACGACGGCGAACCCCTTGCCCGCCTCCCCGGCGCGGGCCGACTCGATGGTCGCGTTGAGGGCCAGCAGGTTCGTCTGGTCGGCGATGGCCGAGATGCTGCCCGCGATCTGGTCGATCTCGGCCATGGTGCCGGCGAGCCGCTCGACGGTCTCGGCGCTCTCCCGCGACCCGTCGCTGGCCTGGGCGGCCGTCGTGGTGGCGTGGCTCGCCGCCGCCGCGATCTCGGCGATGGCCGAGCGCAGCGCCGTCATGACGTCGGTCGCGGTGCCCACGTTCTCGTCGAGCCGCTGCCCGGCGCTCACCAGGTCGGCGAGCTGCTGCTCCAGCGCTGCCGCGCGCCGCTCCCTGTCGGCCAGCGCCGTGGCGGCCTCCTCGGCAGCGCGCGCCCGCTCCGTGGCGAGCTCGGTCTGCGCCCGCGCCTGCGCCTCGGCCTGCGCCTCGGCCCGGCGCGCCTCCGCCCGGCGGGCGCGATCGGCCTCCTCGGAGAACTTCCAGCTGTAGGCCAGGAAGTACGCCTCGGCGAGCAGGAAGACGGCGTGCAGCAGGGCGAACGCGATCGGGTTCTGCTGCGCCTCGTGGGTGGAGAACACCGACTCGGGCATGACGAGGCTCATGACGGCGTGGTGCACGGCGACGAACGCCACCGCCAGCAGGAACGGCGTCCACAGCTGGTAGACGGCGACGAGCGCCAGGACCGCGTAGAACCAGATGTGCAGGTCGGTGAGCCCACCGCCGACGTGCACCAGCACGTCGGCACCGATCATCAGGCCCAGGCTCGCGGCGCTGGCCCGCGCGACGCGGCCCCGCAGGACCTGCGCGGCCACCAGCAGGGCGACGAGCACGGCCAGCTGACCCCAGAGCATCCAGCCGCCGACGCCGCGGGCGAGGCCGATGCCGGCCAGCACGGGTGGGTGCAGGGCGAGGACGACCGAGACGATCCGGTGCCGCCGGCGGAAGCCCTCCTCGTCCAGGCGGGCGCCCTGCGGGACGGAGGCCCAGAAGCCGGTGCGCTGTGGCGTCGTCGACACCGCGGAGGGTGGAGGTCACGCTGTCCTCATCGGCGATTGCCGTCACGCTGTCCTCATCGGCGATTGCCCAAGAATATTGGAGCACAACTTGTAGCTGCTACACCTGCTCCTCGCCCGCCGGGGCGCCCGGCCCGCGGCGCACCACGGTGAGCGGTAGCCGCAGCGCGCCCGGCGCCGCCGACGGGACGAGCGGCGACCGTGGCGCGACCGGCGCCACCGGGCGGTAGGGCTCACCCGCCGCGGGGCGCGGATCGTGCCCGCCCTTGTTCGGCCACAGCGCCATGGCCCGCTCGGCCTGCGCGGTGATCGTCAGCGAAGGGTTCACGCCGAGGTTGGCCGACACCGCGGCACCGTCCACCACCGACAGCCCCGGGTGGCCGTGCACCCGGTGGTAGGGGTCGATCACCCCGGTGTCCGCAGTCGCGCCGATCGCGCAGCCGCCGAGGAAGTGGGCCGTCATGGGGATGTTCACGAGCTCGGTCATCGCGCCGCCGGCGTCGCCGCCGATCCGCGCCGCCATCCGCCGGACCGCCTCGTGCGCGCCGGGGATCCACGTCGGGTTGGGCTCCCCCGGCCCCGGCCGGCTGGTCAGCCGGCGGCCCCACCGCGCCCGCCGCCCGGAGACCACGATGCTGTTGTCGCGGCTCTGCATCACCAGCGCGATCACGGTCCGCTCCGACCAGCCGCGGACCGACAGCAGCCGCACGAACGCCGCCGGGTCCCGCGCGATCACCCCGAGCGCCTTCAGCCAGCGCGGCAGCCTGCCGCCGCCGTCGACCAGCACGGTCTGCAGCAGGCCGATGGCGTTGCTGCCCCGGCCGTAGCGCACCGGCTCCAGATGGGTGTGCTCGTCGAGGTGGAACGACGAGGTGATCGCCACCCCACGGCTGTAGTCCACCGGGCCGCCGCGGCGCCCCGTCGCGGCGAGCACCGCCTCGGAGTTGGTGCGCGTCTGGTGGCCCAGGCGCGGCGAGAGGCCCGGCAGCACGCCGCGGTCGCGCATGGCGTGCAGCAGCCGCTGGGTGCCGTAGGTGCCGGCAGCCAGCACGACCTGGTCGCAGGTCCAGCGGCGCACCGTCCGCCTCGCCCGCCAGGCGCCGCTGCGCACCGTCTCGACCTCCCAGCCGCCCCCGGGTCGCGGGCGCACCGCGGTCACCGTCGTCAGCGGGTGCACCACCGCACCGGCCCGCTCGGCCAGGTGCAGGTAGTTCTTCACCAGCGTGTTCTTGCCGCCCACCCGGCAGCCGGTCATGCACGAGCCGCACTCGGTGCAACCGGTGCGGTCGGGACCGACCCCGCCGAAGTAGGGGTCGGCGACGGTGACGCCGGGCTCGCCGTAGAAGACGCCGACCGGGGTGGGCACGACGGTGTCCCCCACCCCCATCTCCTCGGCGACCGCGCGGAACACCTCGTCGGCCGGGGTCGTCGTCGGGTTGGTGGTGACGCCGAGCATCCGGCTCGCCTGGTCGTAGTAGGGGTCGAGCTCGGCTTCCCAGTCGGTGATCCCCGCCCACTGCGGGTCGCGGAAGAAGGCAGCCGGTGGCCGGTAGAGGGTGTTCGCGTAGTTGAGCGAGCCGCCCCCGACCCCGGCGGCGGCCATCACCAGCACGTCGGGCAGCAGGTGGATGCGCTGCACGCCGTAGCACCCCAGCTGCGGCGCCCACAGGTAGCGGCGGAGGTCCCAGGAGGTGCGGGGCAGCTCGTCGTCGGCGAACCGGCGCCCGGCCTCCAGGACGGCGACCCGGTACCCCTTCTCCGACAGCCGCAGCGCCGCGGTGCTGCCGCCGAACCCGCTGCCGACGACGACGACGTCGACGTGCTCAGCCTCGCTCCGCACCGGCACCTCCCACGGGGACGGCGACCGGCGCGGGCTCGAAGTCCTCCGGTCGCAGCCGGTGCAGCCGGCGCCGGAAGGTGAGCGTGGAGGCCGGCCAGTTCTGGGTGTTCCGGCCGCTCTCGGTCAGGTACCAGCTCCGGCAGCCGCCGGCGAAGACGGTGCCGCGCACCCGTCGCTGCACCCAGGCGTCGAAGGCCTCGGCGACGTCCTGACGCACCTCCAGCCACCGGGCGCGCCCCTCCCGGAGGTGCCGCACGGCCTGGACCACCCACCGCACCTGCGCCTCGAGCATGAAGATGATCGAGTTGTGGCCCAGGTTGGTGTTCGGGCCGTAGAGCACGAACATGTTCGGGAAGCCGGGGACGACGGTGCCCAGGTAGGCGCTCGCGCCGTCGGCCCACTGCTCGTGCAGGTCGCGACCGCCCCGCCCGGTGATGCGCAGCGGCGCCAGGAACTCGGTGGCCGCGAAGCCGGTGCCCAGGACGATCGTGTCCACCTCGCGCTCGGCGCCATCGGCGGTGCGGACGGAGTGCGGCCGGACCTCGGTGATCCGGTCGGTGACCACCTCGACGTGCGGCAGCTGCAGCGCCTCGTACCAGTCGTTGGACATGAGGATGCGCTTGCAGCCCATGGGATCGGTGGGCGTCAGCTTCCGCCGCAGCTCCGGGTCGGCGACCGAGCGGGCCAGGTGCCGCCGGTAGGCCGCCCGGTGCGCGAACAGCAGCCGCGGCTCGGTGTTGAAGCCCAGCGAGCGCAGCTCGTTGGCCAGGTAGTTGGCCTCGCGCGAGAGCCGGAGCAGCCCGGGCACGCGGGCGAACGCGCGCTTGGCCCGATCACGGTAGGCGCGGTCGGGCTTGGGCAGCACGTAGGGCGCCGAGCGCTGGAAGACCGCCAGGTGGGCGGTGCGCCGGGCGATCGCCGGCACGAACTGGACGGCGCTCGCGCCGGTGCCCAGCACCGCGACCCGCTCCCCGGTGAGGTCGTGGTCGTGGTCCCACTGCGCGGAGTGGAAGACCGTGCCCTCGAACCGGTCCAGACCCGGCACGTCCGGGCGGCTGGGCCGGCTCAGCTGGCCGGTCGCGGTGATCAGCACGTCGGCCTCGTGCGCCCCGCCCCCGGCCAGGGTGAGCCGCCACCGGGCGCTCCCCTCGTCGAAGGCCGCGGCGACCACCTCGGTGCCGAAGCGGATGTGCGGCAGCACCCCGCAGTCGCGGGCGACGTCGCGCAGGTACTGGTGGATCTCGGCCTGCGGGGCGAACCGGCGCGTCCAGTCGGGCTTCGGCGCGAAGGACAAGGAGTACAGGTGGGAGGGGACGTCGCAGGCGGCCCCGGGGTAGGTGTTCTCCCGCCACACCCCGCCGACGTCGGTGCTCTTCTCGAACAGCACCAGGTCGGTGACGCCGGCCTGCATCAGCCGCACCGCCGCGGCGATCCCGCCGAAGCCGGTCCCGATGATCGCGACGCCGGTCACCGCGCGCACGTTCCGGGCATCAGCTCGCCGTCCAGTTCGGCTCGCGGCGTTCGAGGAACGCCACGATGCCCTCCATCGCGTCGGCGCTCCTCCCGATCGCGGCGATCTCGGCATCGTTGCGCGCCCAGGCGGCGGCCTCGTGCGGCAGGCCGCCGTCGACCATGCCGAGCGCCAGCCGCTTGCTGGCCTGCACCGCCAGCGGCGCGTTGGCCGCGATCCGCTCCGCCAGGGCCAGCGCGGCCGGCAGCACCTCGGCCGCGGGGACGACGTCGTTCACCAGGCCCCAGCGCAGCGCGTCCTCGGCGGACATCGCCTCACCGGTGAGGATCAGCTTCATCGCGACCTTGCGCGGCAGCTGCTCGGGGAGGCGGAGGACTCCTCCGGCGGCGGCGAAGATGCCGCGGGCGATCTCCGGGAGGCCGAAGGTGGCCGTGTCGGCGGCGACCGCCACGTCGCTGCCCAGCACGAGCTCGGTGCCGCCGCCCTGCGCCGCACCGTTGACGGCCGCCACGACGGGGGTGCTCACCGGGTGGCGCACGAAGCCGGCGAAGCCGTAGTGCTCGCGCCCGGCGGCCAGCGGCATCTCGCCCCGGCCCAGGGCCTTGAGGTCGGCGCCGGCGCAGAACGCCTTCTCCCCCGCCCCGGTCAGCACGATGCAGCGCACCCCCGGGTCGGCGTCGGCCTGCTCGAGGGCGTCGGCGACGCGGCCGGCGAGGTCGGCGTCGACGGCGTTGCGGGCGTGCGGACGGTTGAGCGTCACGACCAGCACGTGGCCGAGCCGCTCGGTGAGGACGCTGGGCTGGTCGTCGGTCATGCGGCGGCTCCGGTGCGGGCAGTGACGGCGGGCCGGCCGTCGGCGAGGGTGAGCCGCACGGTGCGGCCCACGTGGGTGGTCGCGCCCTCGGGGAGCGCGGCGAGGGAGAGCGCTTCGGCGGATCCCGTGTCGCCGGGTGCGGTGGGCACGGCGACCCGCGCGCCGGATGCCGTCCGGCCGACGACGAACGCCTGCTGCGGTCCGCCGGACCGGCCGTGCTCGACGGTGAGGGTCTCGATGACGACGTCGGCGCCGTCGGCGGCGAGCGGCGTCGGGTCGGCGAGGGGCGGCGCGCCGGGGTGCTCGACGCGCTCGGGGTCGGGATCGCCGACGTATCCCCCGGGGTGCGGGCGGCCGGCCAGCACGATCGCGTGCTGGTAGCTGAGGTAGCCGCCGTTGGCGTGCACCAGGCCGGCATCGGCGGTACCGCGCACCCGGTGCGCCATGGTGGCCAGCCCGTGCAGCGAGTAGGTGTTGAGCGGCCCGCCGAAGGCGGAGTGCCCGCCGGCCACGCTGAGGACGGCGTCGCGCGGGAGCCCCAGGTGCAGGGCGGCGAGCTTGGGCACCACGGGGAAGCAGCTGTAGACGTCGAGCAGGTCGACCTCCGCGATCCCGAGCCCGGCCCGCTGCAGGCAGGTGTCCAGCGCCCGGCCCAGCGCAGCGGAGCCGCCGAAGCCGGTGCGCTCCAGGGGGTCGGGCAGGTCGTCGGCCCCGGCGCCGCCCCAGACGTGCACCAGCCCCTCCTCGGGCACGCCGTGCTCCCGCGCCGCCGCGAGGGAGGTGACGACGACGGCCGCCGCCTGGTCGACGTGCGGCATCGCGTTCACCGACAGCGGATAGGGCTCGCAGACCATCCGGTTGCCCGGGCCCACGGTGGCGATCTCCTCCGGCGTGCGCACATCGGTGTTCCAGGCGGCCGGGTGCGCGGCGGCGACGGCGGTGTAGTCGGCGTACAGGCGGGCCGACCAGTCGGCGCCTTCCCGGGGGGTGAGCCCCAGGTCGGGCTGCAGCCGGTTCTCGTACAGCGGGTAGACCCGCGCCGGCAGGAAGAGGCCCGCCGCCAGCTGCGCGGGCGTGCCGAGCTCGTCCAGCTCCAGCGGCGGCGGGCCGCCCGGCTCGGCGCTCCACCCCAGCTCCGCGACCGGGTCGACGCCGGCCTTGGCCAGCGCGCCGACCGACGCCTGCGCCTCGCCACCGACGATCAGCGCCACCTCGCTCTCCCCGGCCGCGATCGCCGCCGCGGCGGAGTCGAGCAGCCGGGCCGGTAGGTGCCCGCCCAGCGCCGTGCCCGCCGCGGTGCGCGGGGTGGCCCCGATGCGCGCGGCGACCGCGGCCGCGAGGTCGGCGTAGGCCCAGCTGGCGGTACGGATGGCGTGCACGGCGTCGGCCCGCTCCAGCAACCCGGGTGCGCCGGCGTCGGCAGCGGCCAGCTCCAGCGCCTCGACCATCAGCGCGAGCGGCTCGCGGGCGCCGTGGGGCGTCCGCTCGCGATTGGCCCGCAGCTGGCCGACGCCGGCGAGCACGGGGATCCGGGACGGGTCGGGCACGGGCACTCCTGGCGTGGTCACAGCCGCGCGGCGGCGGTGTAGAGGTCGGTGAGGTGGTCGATGAGCTCGTCGACGTCGCGGCTGGGCACCGTCCCGCCGACTCCGGCGATCAGCAGCTCCACCAGCGCGCCGGTGAGGGCGACGGCGCTGAGCTCCAGCCGCCGCTCGTCGGGCTCGGTCGGGGTCAGCGCGCGCATCAGCCGAGCGGCCAGCGCGCTCATGGACCCGAGCAGCTCCCCGCGCCGGACCCGGAACTCCTCGGTGGCCAGGGACTCCATGAGGGCGACGCGGACGGCGCGCGGATCGGCGGTGAAGTAGTCGGCGAGCGCGCGCAGCACCGCCCGCGCCCGGGCGCGGGCGCTCCCCGCCTCCCTGTCGAGGGCGTCGCGCACCGTGCGCCGCACCTCCTCGTCGATGCGGTCGGTGACGGCGCGGAAGAGGTCCTCCCGGCTCCCGAAGAGCTCGTAGAAGTAGCGCGGGCTCAGCCCCGCGGTGCGGCAGACGTCCTGCACCGTGCTCGCCGCCCAGCCGCGCTCGGCGAAGACCGCGAGCCCGGCCGCGAGGAACTGCTCGGACCGCCGGCTGGAGCGCTGATCGGCGCTCATCCCGGCGTACAGCCGCTCCACCACGACGCCTCCACCGGTAGCCGACCTGATCTGGAACGGCACTTTACAAGATGAACGGTGCAGATCAAGATGTCGTCGCGATCACTTCTTCCACCCGAGGAGCACCGTGAGCAGCTGGGACACCGACGAACGCCAGGCCCTGCGAGCCTCGGCCCGCAGGTTCGCCGAGGCCGAGGTGGTCCCCCACATCGCGGACTGGGAGAGGGCCGGCGCGCTCCCCCGCGAGCTGCACCGGAAGGCGGCGCGGGCGGGACTGCTCGGGGTCGGCTTCCCCGAGGCGGCCGGCGGCCAGGGTGGGACGCCGATCGACACGTGGGTGATCGCCGAGGAGCTCATCCAGGCCGGCGGCTCCAGCGGGCTCGTCGCCGCGCTGTTCACCCATGGCATCGGGCTGCCGCACCTGATCGAGGCGGGGAACCCCGCGCTCGTCGACCGGGTCGCCCGGCCCGTGCTGGCCGGCGAGAAGATCGTCTCGCTGGCGGTCACCGAGCCCGGGGGCGGCTCCGACGTCGCGGGGCTGACCACCCGGGCCGTGCGCGACGGCGACGACTACGTCGTCAGCGGCGCGAAGCTCTACATCACCTCGGCCACCCGCGCCGACTTCTTCACCGTCGCGGTGCGCACCGGCGGTGCCGGCGCCGGCGGCGTCTCGCTGCTCCTGCTGGAGCGCGGGATGCCCGGCCTCACCGTCGGCGCCCCGCTGGAGAAGATGGGCTGGCTGTGCTCCGACACCGCCGAGGTGTCGTTCGCCGACGTGCGGGTGCCGGTGGCCAATCTGATCGGCGAGGAGAACCAGGGCTTCTACGCCATCATGGGCCAGTTCGCCGCCGAGCGGCTGAGCCTCGCCGTCCAGGCCTACGCCACCGCGCAGCGCTGCCTGGACCTCACCGTCGACTGGGTGCGGCAGCGGGAGACCTTCGGCCGGCCGCTGGCCCGCCGCCAGGTGGTGCAGCACCGGGTGGCCGAGATGGCCCGCCGCACCGACGTGGCCCGCAGCTACACCCGCGCGGTGATCGACGACTGGCAGGCGGGGAGGGACGTCTTCGCCCGGGTGGCGATGGCGAAGAACACCGCGGTGGAGGCCTGCGACTTCGTCGTCGACAACGCCGTCCAGCTGTTCGGCGGGCTGGGGTACATGCGGGAGTCGGAGGTCGAGCGGCACTACCGGGACAGCCGCATCCTGGGCATCGGCGGCGGGACCAACGAGATCATGACCGAGATCGTCGCCAAGCTGCTGCTCGCCTGAGGCGAGCGCAGGTCACTCGTGCTTTCGACGTGCGCGCACCGGGGGGAACGGTGCGTGCACGTCGAAGTGCACCCCGACCATCCGGATGGTGAAGCACAGCGCGGCGGCGCTGATCGAGGCGACCGGGCCGCGGGTGCCGAGCAGCTCCGCCACCACCACGGCCGTCGCCCCGACCAGCGCGGGGACGGCGTAGAGCCCGCTGGTGAGCACCGAGGGGACCTGCCGGATCAGCACGTCCCGGAGGGTGCCGCCGCCGACGCCGGTGATCGTGCCGACGATCACCGCCTGCGCGGGGCCGAAGCCGAGGTCGAGCGCCTTCAGCGCGCCGGTGACCGCGAAGAGGCTGAGGCCGGCGGCGTCGAGCACGTTGATCGCCCCGTTGAGCCGCTCCAGGTAGGGCCCCGCGACGAAGGCGATCAGACCCCCGCCGGCGGCCACCGCGAGGTAGCGCCAGTCGAGGAAGGTGGCCGGCGGCAGGCTGTCGAGGAAGACGTCGCGGATGGTGCCGCCCCCGAGCGCGGTGATCATGCCGAGGGTGACCACGCCGACGATGTCGAGCCGGGTGGTGCGCAGCGCGGTGAGGGCGCCGTTGAGGGCGAAGGCGAAGGTGCCGACCAGGTCGAGCACCAGCAGGGCCGTCGTGGCCATGGATCCCCGCCCCTCGCTGCAGCTCCCGTCGAGGGCGTCAGCTTCTCAGGCGGTCCCCCTGGGACGTGAAGGCCTCCACGATCGACTGCCAGTGCTCGACGTGCGGGCCGGTGCGTGGGGCGTCGGGTTGCAGGGCGTAGGTGAGCGCCTGGCCCCGCATCGAGGTGAGCAGCACCTGGTAGACCGCCTCGGCCTGAGGGTGCCGCGCCACCTGCTCCCCGAACACCTCCATCGCCAGCATCCGCAGCTGCGCCCCGAGCCGGCGCTCGTGCGGGAGCAGCGCGGCGCGCAGCTCCGGATCGGTCCGGG
The DNA here is from genome assembly GCF_054050795.1 of Blastococcus sp. SYSU DS1024. NCBI lineage: Bacteria > Bacillati > Actinomycetota > Actinomycetes > Geodermatophilales > Geodermatophilaceae > Blastococcus > Blastococcus sp. SYSU DS1024. Next base: position 52,080 of record NZ_JBJHAA010000020.1, on the reverse strand, counting down.
CCGCGCCCCACAGCTCCATCGCCGCGACGAACAGCTCCCCGTGGAACCGTTCCCAGATCAGCTCGACGCCGCGCCGGACGCGCGCTGCCGAGTCCGCCGGCAGGTCGGCCGCGGCCCGGCGGACGCTGGCGCTGAACTCCTCGTAGAGGTGGTCGACGGCGGCCAGCACGAGCTCGGCCTTGGTCGTGAACTGGTGGGTCAGCGCGCCGCGGGAGACGCCGGCCCGGCGCTGCACCTCCTGGGTCGTGGTGCGCGCGTAGCCGAGCTCGACCAGCGCCCCCACCGTGGCGCGCACCAGCGCCTCGCGGGTGCTGGCCCGCCGTTCGGCCTGCGTGCGGCGCACCGTCGGGGCTGCGGTCACCTCGGCTCCTCGCTCCCCTGCGCCATGCGCTGCCTCGTCGGAAGGACGGCGGGAGCGGGGCGCCGCGCACCGGCGGCGCCCCGCTCCCCCGTCGTCGTGCTCAGACCGCCGCGGCGGCCCGCAGGCTGCCGGCCGGCACCGCCCGCTCCAGCAGGATCGCCGGCGGCCGGAACCGCTCGCCGTAGGCGTCGGCCAGCTCGTCGGCGCGGGCCACGAAGCCGGCCACCCCGCCCGCGTACTGGTCGACGTACTGCAGCACGCCGCCGTACAGCGGGGGGAAACCGATGCCCATGATCGAGCCGATGTTGGCGTCCTCGACGGTGCGCAGCACCTGCTCCTCGAGGCAGCGCGCCGTCTCCACCGCCATGGCGAACAGCAGCCGCTCCTGGGCGTCGGCGAAGGGCACCGCGGCCGGGTCCTGCGGGTCGCGGGCCGGGAACAGCTCGGCCAGCCCCGGCCACACCCGCTTCTCGGGCTGCCAGTCGAAGAAGCCCTGCCCCGAGGACTTCCCGGTCCGGCCGTGCTCGACCATCGTGCGCAGCACCGCCACCCCCGGGTGGTCGTCGGACGCCCCCGCCTTCGCCGCCTCGTCGCGGATCTTCAGCGGCAGCGTGAGGGTGACCTCGTCGAGCAGGGTCAGCGGTCCGGCCGGGAAGCCGGCCTGCAGCGCGGCACGCTCCACGCTCATCGGCGCCAGCCCCTCGGCCAGCAGGGCGGCGCCCTCCATGACCAGCGTGCCGAAGACCCGGCTGGTGAAGAAGCCCCGGCTGTCGGAGACGACGATCGGCGTCTTGCCGATCTGCCGCACGGCGTCGTAGGCGCGGGCGAGCGCGACGTCGGACGTCTTCTCCCCCACGATCAGCTCGACCAGCGGCATCTTGTCCACCGGCGAGAAGAAGTGCATGCCCACGACGTCGGCCTGCCGCTGCACGCCCTCGGCCAGGCTGGTGATCGGCAGGGTCGAGGTGTTGGAGGCCAGCAGCGCACCCGGCGCGGCGTTCGCCTCCGCCTCGCTCAGCACCCGGTGCTTGAGCGCGGTGTCCTCGAAGACCGCCTCGACGACCACGTCGCAGCCGGCGAGGTCCGCGGCCTCGCCGGTGGCGGTGATGCGGGCGAGGAAGGCGTCGGCCTGCTCCTGGCTCATGCGCCCGCGCGACACCTGCTTGGCGACCAGCCCGGCGACGTGCCCCTTGCCCTTCTCGGCAGCCTCGGTGCTCACGTCCTTGAGGACGACGTCGACGCCGGCCTTGGCGAACGCGTGCGCGATGCCGGCGCCCATCATCCCGGCACCCAGCACGCCGACCTTGGCGGCGGTGAACCGTTCCTCGACCGCCGGCCGCGACCCGCCGCCGTTGATCCGGTTCAGGTCGAACCACAGCGCCTGGATCATGTTGGTCGAGACCTGCCCGACGACGAGGTCGACGAAGTAGCGCCCCTCGACGGTGAACGCGGTGTCGACGTCGACCTGCAGGCTCTCCACCGCGGCCGAGAGGATCGCGTAGGGAGCCGGGTACGGCGCGCCCTTGAGCTGCTTGGTCAGGTTCGCCGGGAACGCGGGCAGCGTGCTGGCCAGCGACGGCGACGACGGGGTGCCGCCCGGGACCTTGTAGCCCTTCGTGTCCCACGGCTGCGCGGCGCCCTCGTTCGCGAGCACCCAGGCGCGGGCCTTGGCCAGGAGCTCGTCGGGGCCCGCCAGCTCGTGCACCAGCCCCAGCTTCACGGCCTTGTCCGGCCGCACCTGCTGGCCCTGCAGCAGCAGTTCGAGCAGCGCCGTCGTCAGGCCGAGGAGGCGGACCGAGCGGACGATCCCGCCCCCACCGGGGAGCAGGCCGAGGGTCACCTCCGGGAAGCCCAGCTTGACCCGCGGGTCGTCGAGGACGACGCGGTGGTGGCAGGCCAGCGCGATCTCCAGGCCGCCGCCGAGCGCAGCCCCGTTGATCGCGGCGGCGACCGGGATGCCCAGGGTCTCCAGCCGGCGCAGCTGGCTCTTGACCAGCGTCACCTGCGCGAGGACCTGATCGCGGGTCTCCGGCGTCGCCTGGATCAGGCTGCCGAGGTTTCCGCCGGCGAAGAAGGTCTTCTTCGCGCTGGTCAGGACGACCCCGCGGATCGAGCTCTTCTCGCGCTCGAGCCGGTCGATCGTCTCGCCCATCGACCGCACGTACGCGTCGTTCATGGTGTTCGCCGACGACGCGGGGTCGTCGAGGGTGAGGACGACGACGCCGTCGGCGTCGGCCTCCCAGCGGATGGTGCTGTCACTCACGGAAGATCTCCTCAGACTCGCTCGACGACGGTGGCGATGCCCATCCCGCCGCCGACGCACAGGGTGGCCAGGCCGTAGCGCAGGTCGCGCCGCTCGAGCTCGTCGACGAGCGAGCCCAGGATCATCGCGCCGGTGGCGCCCAGCGGGTGCCCCATCGAGATGGCGCCGCCGTTGACGTTGACCTGCTCGTGGGCGAAGCCGGTGTCGGCCATGAACCGCAGCACGACGGCGGCGAACGCCTCGTTCATCTCCACCAGGTCGATGTCGTCGACGGTCAGGCCGGCCTTCGCCAGCGCCTTGTGCGTGGCCGGCGCCGGGCCGGTCAGCATGATCACCGGGTCGGCCCCGGAGACGGCGGTGCTCACGATGCGCGCCCGCGGGGTCAGCCCGTGGCGGCTGCCGGCCTCCTCCGTGCCGACGACGACCAGCGCGGCGCCGTCGACGATGCCGCTGGAGTTGCCGGCGGTGTGCACGTGGTCGATCCGCTCGACCCAGTGGTACTTCTGCACCGCCACCGCGTCGAACCCGCCCATGTCGCCGATGCCGGCGAACGCCGAGGGCAGCGAGGCCAGCGACTCCACCGTCGTCCCGGGGCGGACGAGCTCGTCGGCGTCGAGGACGACGGTGCCGTTCCGGTCCGTCACCGGGACCACCGAGCGGTCGAAGTACCCGTTGGACCACGCCTTGGCCGCGCGGGCGTGGGACTCGGCGGCGTAGGCGTCGACGTCCTCCCGACTCCAGCCGGCCAGGGTGGCGATCAGGTCCGCGCCGATGCCCTGCGGCACGAAGCCGGTGCGCGCCGCGGTCTCGGGGTCCATCGGCCAGGCGCCGCCGTCGGAACCCATCGGCACCCGGGACATCGACTCGACGCCGCCGGCGAACACCAGGTCCTCGAAGCCGGACCGGACCTTCTGGGCGGCCAGGTTGACCGCCTCCAGGCCGCTGGCGCAGAACCGGTTGATCTGCACGCCGGCCACCGTGTCCGGCAGGCCCGCCGCCAGCGCGGCGGTGCGGGCGATCACCGCCCCCTGCTCCCCCACCGGCGAGACGACCCCCAGCACGATGTCGTCCACCAGCGCCGGGTCCAGCTGCGGGTTGCGCTCGCGGACGGCGTCGACCAGGCCGGTGGTCAGGCTGATCGGCTTGACCGAGTGCAGCCCACCGGTCTTCTTGCCCTTGCCGCGCGGGGTGCGCACGGCGTCGTAGATGAACGCCTCGGTGCTCATGCTCGTCCTCTCGGGTGCGTGCGGGGATGTGGTTCAGACGCCGAGGGAGCGGCCGACGATCTCCTTCATGATCTCGGTCGTCCCGCCGTAGATCGTCTGGATGCGCGAGTCGAGGAAGGCCTTGGCCACCGGGTACTCGAGCATGTAGCCGTAGCCGCCGTGCAGCTGCAGGCAGCGGTCGACGACGCGCTTCTGCAGCTCCGTCGTCCACCACTTGGCCATCGCCGCGTCCTCGACGGTGAACCGACCGGCGTTGTGCTCGAGGATCGCCTTCTCGAGGTAGGTCTCGGCGATCGACACCTCGGTGTGCATCTCGGCGAGCTCGAAGCGGGTGTTCTGGAAGGAACCGATCGGCTTGCCGAACGCCGTCCGGTCCTTGCAGTACTGGACCGTCAGGTCGAGCACGATGCGGGCCGAGGCGACGGCGCCCGCGGCGATGGAGAGGCGCTCCTGCGGCAGGTTCTCCATGAGGTGGAAGAAGCCGTGCCCCTCGGTGCCGAGCAGGTTGGCCGCCGGCACGCGCACGTCCTCGAAGAACAGTTCGGCGGTGTCCTGCGCCTTGAGCCCGATCTTGTCCAGGTTCCGGCCGCGCTCGAAGCCCGGCATGCCCCGCTCGACCACGAGCAGCGAGAAGCCACGGGCGCCGGCGTCGGGATCGGTGCGGGCGACGACGATGACCAGGTCGGCGTTGATGCCGTTGGTGATGAAGGTCTTCGACCCGTTGAGCACCCACTCCTCGCCGTCCCGGCGGGCCGTGGTGCGCAGGCCCTGCAGGTCCGACCCCGCGCCCGGCTCGGTCATGGCGATCGCGGTGATGATCTCGCCGCTGACGAGCCCGGGCAGCCAGCGCCGCTTCTGCTCGTCGGTGGTGAGCCCGATCAGGTACGGCGCGACGACGTCGTTCTGCAGCGTGAAGCCGAGGCCGCTGGCCCCGGCCCGGCTGACCTCGGCGGAGAGGATCGCGTTGTAGCGGAAGTCCTTGACCCCGCCTCCGCCGAACTCCTCGGGCACGTCCATGCCCAGCAGGCCCTGCTCGCCGGCCCGCAGCCAGACCGAGCGGTCGACGACGCCGGCCTCCTCCCACTCGTCGTGGTGCGGGGTGACCTCCTTGGCGAGGAAGTCGCGCAGCATCGCGCGGAACGACTCGTGCTCGGCCTCGTAGAGCGCTGACTGCACACCGACCTCCGGGAAGTTCGCCGATCTCCGGCGGTCACCGCGCCGGAAACCTGAACATACAGACCACTCGTTCTGTATGTTCGCGAGCCACGTCACAGTGTCGTGTCGTCATCCCGAGGAGCCCACCCGTGCAGGAGTACTCCAGCCCCACCACCTTCGACATCCCGGCCACCGCCGCACTGCCCGACGCGGTGACCACCCACGCCCGCGAGAACCCCGACCGCGTCGCCCTCAGCCGCAACGTCGGCGGCACCTGGGTGCCGGTCACCAGCCGCGAGTTCGCCGAGCAGGTCGCAGCGCTGGCCCGCGGGATGATCGCGGCCGGCGTCGGACCGGGCGACCGGGTCGGCATCCTCGGCCGGACCAGCTACGAGTGGACGCTGGCCGACTACGCCGTCTGGACCGCCGGCGGGGTCGGCGTCCCGATCTACGAGACCTCCTCGGCCGAGCAGGCCCAGTGGATCCTGTCGGACTCCGGGGCGGTCGCCGTCGTCGTCGAGACCGTCGCGCACCGGGCCCTGGTGGAGTCGGTGCGGGCCGACCTGCCCGACCTGCGTGAGGTGTGGACCGTCGACGCCGGCGACCTGGCCGCCGTCGCCGCCCGCGCCGGTGAGGTGCCGGAGGAGGAACTGGCCGCGCGCCGCGCCACGCTCACCACCGACACGCTCGCCACGATCATCTACACGTCGGGGACCACCGGGCGGCCCAAGGGCTGCGAGCTCACCCACGGCAACCTGCTCTACGTCGCGGAGCTCGCCCCCGCGGTGATCCCGGCGATGCGCGCCGAGGACGCGAGCTCGCTGCTCTTCCTGCCGCTGGCGCACGTCTTCGCGCGGATCATCGAGGTCAGCTGCATCCAGAACGGCGCGCGCCTCGGGCACACCCCCGACCTCGCCTCGCTGCTGGCCGACCTGGGCAGCTTCCGGCCGACCTTCCTCGTCGCCGTCCCCCGCGTCTTCGAGAAGGTCTACAACGGCGCCCGGCAGAAGGCGCACGCCGGCGGCAAGGGCGCGATCTTCGACCGGGCCGAGCGGGTCGCCGTCGCCTGGTCGAAGGGGCAGGACGCCGGCGGTCCCGCGCTCGGGGTGAAGCTGCAGCACGCGCTGTTCGACCGGCTCGTCTACGGCAAGCTGCGGGCGGCGATGGGCGGCCAGGTGGAGTACGCCCTCTCCGGCGGCGCGCCGCTGGGCGAGCGCCTCGGCCACTTCTTCCGCGGCATCGGCGTCACCATCCTCGAGGGGTACGGGCTCACCGAGACCACCGGGCCGGCCACGGTCAGCGGACCCGATGCCCTCAAGGTCGGCACCGTCGGCCGGCCCGCCCCGGGTTCGGCGGTGCGCATCGACGACCTCGGCGAGATCCTCGTCCGCGGACCGCAGGTGTTCCGCGGCTACTGGCACAACCCGGAGGCCACCGCCGAGTCGATGCGCGACGGCTGGTTCGCCACCGGCGACGTCGGCGTGATCGACGACGAGGGCTACGTGACGATCACCGGCCGGATCAAGGAGCTGATCGTGACCTCCGGAGGGAAGAACGTCTCGCCCGCCGTGCTCGAGGACAAGATCCGCGCCCACCCGCTGGTCAGCCAGTGCATCGTGGTCGGCGACAACCGGCCGTTCATCGGCTGCCTGATCACCCTGGACGCCGAGGCGCTGCCCGGGTGGCTGGAGTCGAAGGGACGCCCCACCGGCACGCCGCTGGCCGAGCTGGTCGACGACCCGGAGGTCATGGCCGAGATCCAGGCGGCCGTGGACGCGGCGAACAAGCAGGTGTCGAGGGCCGAGTCGATCAGGTCCTTCGCGGTCCTGCCGGTCGAGTGGACCGTGGAGGGCGGTCAGTTGACGCCCTCGCTGAAGCTCAAGCGCTCGGTGGTCATGAAGGAGTTCGCCGCGGAGGTGGAGAAGATCTACGCCTCCTGAGCCGGCCTGCCCACGTGCCCCCGGTCCCCGCGGACCGGGGGCACGCGGGCGTCCGGAGGCCCGCCAAGGCCGCCCGCCCGGCCGATTCGGAACGGGTGGGACCGGTGTGACGGGTGCGGCCGACACGTGCCCGGAGGTGGTGGCGCAACCGGCGGCGGGCTCGGACTCTGGGCGCATGACGAGCGTCTACGCGTACGGCACGGCACACGCGGTCGTCATGGTCGGCTCCTTCGGCGCCGAGGGGCTCACCCCCCGGCAGATCGGTCCGGCGCACGCGACGATCGGCCGGGTGAACGGGCAGAGCCGCAAGGCGCTGTGCGGCGCCTACGTCTCCATCGACGAGCAGCTGCCCTGGCCGCCGGAGGGCTACGACGAGGCGCAGCTCTGCCCGAACTGCGCCGCCCTCGCCGCCCTCTGAGGCCCCCTGCAGGGTCCCGCCACGAGCTTGCGGGGGTGGGGGGCAGGGGTCCTTCAACAGCCGCCCGCGACCGAGGGCAGCACCTGCACGACCGCGCCGTCGCGGACCGCCGTCGCCAGGCCGCCCTGCCAGCGCACGTCCTCACCGTCGACGTAGACGTTGACGAACCGCCGCACCGCGCCGGCCTCGTCCCGGATCCGCCGGCCGAGCACCGGGTGCCGGGCGGCCACGGCGTCCAGCACCGCGGCGAGCGTGGCGCCTGCCGGGTCGACCTGCAGGTGCCGGCTGCCCCCGGCGAGGTCGGCCAGCGAGCCGGGCAGCACCACCTCCACGTGCACGCCGCCCCCCGTCACGGCAGCCGGGCCACCCGCACGACGAGCACGTCGGGCAGGTGCTCGGCCACCAGGGTGAACGACTCCCCTTCGTCGGCGCTGGCGTAGACGCAGCCGTCGCGGGTGCCGACGTAGAGGCCGGTGGTCTCGTGGTCGTCGGTGCAGAACGCGTCGCGCAGCACCGCGGTCCAGGAGCCGTCGGGCAGCCCGGCGCCGACCTCGGTCCAGCTGGCGCCGGCGTCGCGGGTGCGGTGCACGCGGAGCCGGCCGTCCGGTGGCACGCGCTGCACGTCGGCGACCAGCGGGACGACCCAGGCGGTGCCGGGCACGGTGGGCGAGGCGGCGATCGGGAAGCCGAAGTCGGCCGGCAGCCCGTCGGCGATGGAGGTCCACGACCCGCCGCCGTCGTCGGTGCGGAAGACCCCGAAGTGGTTCTGCGCGTACATGCGCGCGGGGTTCCCCGCATCGACGGCGACCTTGTGCACGCACTGCCCGTACTCCGGCGGCTCGGGCAGGAAGACCGCGCTGATCCCCCGGTTGTGCGGCGTCCACCCGGTCGCGCCGTCGTCGCTGACGTAGACGCCGCCGGTGCTCATCGCGACGGTCACCCGGTCGGTGCCGGGGTCGGGCAGCACGGTGTGCACCGCGCCGCCGCCCGCCCCGGGCTCCCAGGTGGGCCGGTGGGGGTGGTCCCACAGCCCGCGCACCAGCGAGAAGCTGCAGCCGCCGTCGGTGCTGCGCCACAGCGACTGCGGCTCGCAGCCGGCCCAGACCAGGTCGGGGCGGTCGCCGGAGTCCGGCCGCAGCTGCCACACCCGGCCGAGCGCAGCGCCGGTGTCCTCGGGGAAGCGGATGGCCCCGTGGTCGGTCTCCTGCCAGCTGCCCCCCAGGTCGTCCGACCAGGTGACGGTGGGCCCCCAGTGGCCGTACTGGACCCCTGCCAGCAGCCGCGGCGCGGGGCGGCGGGTGTCCACCGACACCGCCGCCACCTCCTGGGCCAGCAGGTGCGGGCCGTCCAGGTTCCACGTCCGCCGGTCGTCGTCACTGCGGGCCAGCCACAGCCCCTTGCGTGTCCCGATGGCCAGCAGGTCGGTCATGGCATCCCTCCGGTTCGACGGTCCTCGGGGATAGGACCGTCGAAGGGGCGGGAACTGAGCGGTCGGTGCTCAGCGGCGCGTGGCGCCACCCTCCGGGTGCGGCTGCTGCCCGTCCGAGACGACGTCGGGCGCGAGGCGCTGCGCCTGCGCGCGCAGCTGCTCGGCGGCGGCGCGGTCCTCGTCGGCGCGGGCCGCCCGCTGCCGGGCCTCCTGCTCGGCGAGCGCGGCCCGCTCCTGCACCTCGGCGAACTCCCGGCGGGCGCGGGCCGCCTGCTCCTCGGCGAGGGCCTGCTCCTTCTCGGCGCGGGCGCTGCGGATCTCGGCCTCCCGCAGGTGGTCGCGGGCCTCCTCGCGCTGCTCCGCCCGCTTGCGCGCCCCGGTCGTCCGCGACCGCCGGGTGAGCGCGAACGCCACTCCCGCCAGCACGAGCAGCACGACGACGACCAGCACCACGATCTGCCACGGCTCCACGACGACCCCCTCCTCGGACGCGTCGTCGTGGTGCCCCCGGGGGGTTTCGGGGAAACGCGGGGCGCTACGTCAGCGCGCTACCGGCCCGCCACTCCTCCCACGGGATCGCCCAGTCGTAGATGGCGCCGTCTGCGGCCGAGAGCGTCGGGCCGATCGAGTTCTGGATCTCGACGACGTCGCCGGGCTGGGAGAAGTGGAAGAACCACGCGGCCCGTTCGGTGGAGAGGTTGATGCAGCCGTGGGAGACGTTCTCGTTGCCCTGCTGGGCGATCGACCACGGTGCGGCGTGCACGAACTCCCCGTTGTCGTTGAGCCGGACCGCGTACTCGACCGGCGTGCGGTAGCCGTTCGGGCTGTCGACCGGTGTGCCGTAGGTGCTGGAGTCCATGACCCGGTTGCGGTTGAGCTCGGTGACCACGTGCGGGCCGTTCCGGCTGGGGAACTCGGGGCCGCCGGCGCTCATCGGGAAGGTCTGCACCAGTTCGTCGCCGTCGTAGACCTCCATCGTGTGCGTCGCGGCGTCGGCGACCGAGACGTGCCGCTCGCCGATGGAGAAGCTGACGCTGCGGTCCTTCTCCCCCCAGACGCCGTCGCCGAAGTCGACGCCGTACAGGTTCGCGTCGAGGGTGACGTCGATGTTCTCGGGCCAGTACGCCGACGGGCGGAAGTGCACCTCGCTGTCGCCGAACCAGCTCCAGACACCGTCGGTGGGCGCCGTGCTCGTGACCACGAGGTTGCGCTCGACGGCGGCCTTGTCGGTCACCGGCTCGGCGAAGTAGACGCGGATCGGCATGCCGACGCCGACGGTCTGGCCGTCCAGGGGGCCGACCCCGGGCGTCACGACCGTCTCCGGGTCCACGGTGGTGAACCCGGAGGTGGCCCGCGTCGGCTCCTCGTCCGCGTTGGTGGCCGTCGCGGTCAGCGTGTAGCCGGTGCCGTAGGCCAGCGGCGTCGCCGGCTCCCAGACGACGGTGCCGTCGTCCGGCTCCTCCTCGACGACGGAGCCCGGCACGGAGGTGCCGGCCGCGTCGGTGACGGCGACCTCGACGAGCTCGCCACCGCTCACGGAGACCTCGAGCGGGACCACGGGCGAGACGTCCACCGCCCCGTCGGCGACCGCGAGCTCGACCGTCGCCGGCTCGGGCGCGGCGGTCGGCGCACCGGCCCCGCCGTTCTCACCGACGCCCGGGCCGCCGCAGCCGGCCAGGGCGACCAGCGCCCCGGTCGCGATCATCGTGGCTGTCCGTCGCACCTCGTCCGACCCCCTTCTGTCCCACCCGGGTCCGGACAGGAGCACTCCCCTCCAGTGTCCACGCGGGGACGACAGCGGAGCGTGGTGTTGGACACCGGCGTGGCGAAGAGCACCTGCCCCCGCCACCGGGCAGCCGCCCGGCGCTGGTATCGTTCTCTCTCGTGCCCGGCAGCCGGGCACACCGCGCCATTAGCTCAATTGGCAGAGCAGCTGACTCTTAATCAGCGGGTTCGGGGTTCGAGTCCCTGATGGCGCACCACGACCAGCACTGACCAGCGGCGATGCCTCCGGGTATCGCCGCTTCGTCGTTCCCGAGGCCTTCCCGCCCTCCGCCCGCCGAGGGTCTGCGCAGGTCGCGAGCGGTTCGCCTCGCGCCCGGGAGCGACGCGGTACCCGGTGGCGCACTCGCTCTCCCGCCAGAGCCTGGGAGGAGCCGCGCCGGCCCCTTCGCCGCCCCTCCGGCGCGGGCTAGCGTGGCCGACATGCCCGGTGACCAGGTCAATCGAGGAGTTCCGGCCGGCCGGCGCCGGGCAGGACCGCGCGCGCGACGAGCCGGCCACGTGGCCCGGGCGGTCGCCCCCGGACTCGCCGCGGCGCTCGCGACGGTCTACGGCGTCTACCGGTGGAACAACGTGACGTACGACGCCCGGGATCGCAGGTGGGCCCTGCGGTCCGGCATCCGGGTGACCCGGCACGACCTGCCCGACGGTCCGGGGCTCAACGTCGCCGAGGGGCCGGACGCCGGCCCGCCGCTGCTCCTGCTGCACGGCCAGGGCTCGGCCTGGGAGAGCTACGCACGGGTCCTGCCCGCCCTCGCGGAGCAGTTCCACGTCCACGCGGTCGACGTCGTGGGCCACGGCGGGTCCGACCGCACCCCCGGCGGGTACGACGTGCACACCATCGGCCGCGACCTCGCCCGCTTCGTCGACCGGGTCATCGGGGGGCCGGTCCTGCTCAGCGGCCACTCCTCCGGCGGGCTGCTCGCGGCGTGGCTGGCGGCGAACCGTCCCGACCTCGTGCGCGGGATCCTCTTCGAGGACCCGCCGTTCTTCTCCTCCGACCCCGACCGGATGGCGCAGCACTTCGCCTTCGTCGACCTCTTCCGCCCTGCGCACGACTTCCTCCACCAGGACGACGAGGACGACTTCGTGAGCTACTACATGGCCCACAACACCTGGACCGGCTACTTCGGCAGGGGCCGCGACCGCCTCGTCGGGTACGCGCAGAGATACCGCCGGCGGCACCCCGGCGAACGACTGAGGATCCCGTTCCTGCCACCCGTCATCAACGAGGGATTCGCGCACCTGCACCGGTTCGACCCCGCGTTCGCCGACGCCTTCTACACCTGCCACTGGCAGGCCGGCTTCGACCAGGCCGCGACCCTGGCCGCGATCGGGCAACCGGCGATCCTCGTGCACGCGAACTGGCGGATCACCGACGACGGCATCCTCGAGGGCGCCATGACCGACGACGACGCCGCCCGGGCCGGCGAGCCGATCGCGCAGTGCACCATCGAGCGGGTGGACACCGGCCACGGATTCCACTTCGAGGACCCCGACCGGTTCGTCGAGCTCGTGCGGGAACTCGACCGGCGGCTCCCCGCCTGAAGCGCGATCCGCGCAGCGCCGGTCGTCGGCAGCCGAGTTCCTCCGCTCGCGCCGGATGCGGGTCGGACGGCGGTGAGCCGTAGGGTTCGCCGGTGATCTGGAAGCGCGCCGTGTTCGCGCTCTTCGCGGTGGCAGCGGGCACCAACGTCCCCACCCCGCTGCTGCTGGTCTACCAGGAGCGGCTGGGCCTCTCGGCCGAGGTGCTCACCGCGCTCTTCGGCTGCTACGCCGCCGGGCTCGTCCCCGCCCTCCTGCTGGCCGGTCCGCTGTCCGACCGGCTGGGCCGCCGCCGGGTCGCGATCCCCGGCATCGTCCTCTCCGCACTGGCGTCGCTCGCCTTCGCGGCGGCGGGCGACTCGCTGGCGCTGCTGTTCGGCGCCCGGTTCCTGCAGGGCGTCGTCAGCGGCATCGTCTTCAGCGTCGGCAGCGCGTGGGTGGGCGAGCTGTCGGTGGCCTCCGGGGAAGGGGCGGGTGGACGGCGGGCCGCCTTCGCCATGACCGCCGGGTTCTCGCTGGGTCCGCTGACCAGCGGGCTGCTCGGCCAGTACGCCCCGGCGCCGACCGTGCTTCCGTACCTCCTGCACACCGTGCTCGTCGCGGTGGGTCTGGCCTTCGCCCTCCGGCTGCCGGAGACGGTCGAGCTGCTCGACGCTCGCCCCACCGGGACCGAGAGGGCACCGGCCGCGCCGCTGATCCGGCCGGGGGACGGCGCCCTGGTGGCGACCGTGCTGGCCCCGGTCGCGGTGTGCGTCTACGCGTTCCCGTCCACGGTCATCAACGCCGTCCCGCTGCTGGTGGAGCTGCCCTACGGCGGCGTCGCGGTCACCGGCGTGCTGGCCGGCGTGACACTGGGCGCCGGCACGGTCGTCGCCGGGCTGCAGCGCCGGCTGGGGCGGTGGACGGCCGTCGCCGGCACCGTGCTCGGCACGCTCGGGTTCGGCTGCGCCGCGTCGTTCGCCGAGACGGGCGCGCTGCCCTGGTTGGTCGCCGCCGCCCCGCTGCTGGGTGCCGGCGGCGGGCTGTGCCTGGCCGCCGGGCTGACGCTGACCGCGCGACTGGCCCCACCGGCCCGGCTGGGCGCCCTGACCTCGCTGTTCCTGGCCTGCGCCTACGTCGGCTTCGCCGCGCCGTTCGTCATGGCTGTGGCCGCGCGGGCGACGTCGGCGGCCCTGCCGCTGACCGTGGCGGCCGCGGTCACCGCGCTGCTCGCCCTCCGCCTCCTCCCGGTCGCCCGAGCGCGACGGCTGTGAGCGCGCGACGGCGCCCCCTCCGCGAGGAAGGGGGCGCCGTCGGTGGCGCCGAGGGTCAGCCGGCGATCCCCGCCGCGAACTCGCCCTCGAAGGCCTCCTCCAGGACGGAGGCGCCCCCGGGCACGTCGGCCGGCTGGAGGATGAAGCTCTCCAGGCTCGGGGACTGACCGACCTCGAAGCCGCGGATCGGGACGACGAGGCCGCCGGTGTCGACCTCCTCGAGCTCGTTGAACGCGTTGAGGACGCCCTCACGGGTGAGGTCGCCGTCCTCGCACGCCTGGTCGAGCACCTGCTTCATGATCTCGCTCATGCCGAAGCCGACGACGACACCGAGGCTCGGAACGGCGTCGGGGTAGGCCTCCTGGTACTGCTGGAGCAGCTCCGGGTGGGCGTCGAAGGAGGACACCGGCGAGGCCACGTAGAGGTGGGTCTTCAGCCACTCGGCGGCCGGACCCTGGAGCAGCCCCGGCGCGAAGACCGGGTTGCTGCCCAGGATGGGGACGTCCAGCCCCTGCGCCGCGGCGACCGTCGCGACCGAGGCCGTCTGCCCCGGGGCCACGGTGAGCGCGATCAGGTCGACCCCGGCCGACCGGAACTGGGTGATCTGCGCGCTCATGTCCTGGTCGGTCGCCTTGATCTGCGCCTCGATCACCTCCAGGCCCGTCTCCTCGGCGACGGCCCGGGTGCCCTCCAGCCCGTTGGCGCCGTACTCGCCCTCGAAGTAGATGTGGCCGACCGTGTCCCCCTCGTTCAGCAGGCCCTCGCGGAACAGGTAGTCGTAGCCGTTGGCGATCTCGACGTCGTAGGTGGCGCCCACCACCCCCGTCCCCGGGATCTCGGTCAGCGTCTTCGACCAGGCGGAGGGGAAGTTCACGATCTGGTCGGACTCGTACTCCGGTGCCAGCGCGGTGTTGATCGGCGACCCGATCGTCTGCTGCATCGCCAGGATGTTGTCCTGCATCCCGCTGTAGAGCGCGACGCCCTGCTGCGGGACGTACCCGGTGTCCTGGATCTCGAGCTGGACGTCGTAGGTGTCGCAGACCTGGTTGTTCTCCCAGAACAGGCTGTTGGCGTTGGTGATGTCGTTGCCCAGCGCGGCGAAGACACCGGTCAGGTCGGTGAGCACACCGAGGTTGATCGTCTCCCCCTCGACCCCGACGTCGGTGGCGACGTCGCCGGCAGCGGCCCCGCCACCGCCCCCGGAGCTCTCCGGCGCCTTGGTGCTGCAGCCGGTGGCGGCCAGGACGAAGGTGGCGGCCAGCATCGTGGCGCCGGTCGAACGCTTGCTGAGTCTCACGTGGTGCTCCCTTGGGCTGGTGGGTCGGAGGGGGTGGGCTCGCTGGAACGGCTGGGCGTGTCGGGTGGGTGCTGGGTGATCCGTCCGCCCGGTCGGCGGCGGACCCGGCCGGAGATGCGGCGGGCGATACCGGCGAGGCCGGCGGGCTCGAAGAGGATCACCAGCACGATGGCCGCGCCGAACAGGAACCGGGCCGCCTCACCGGCAGCCAGCCCCTCGTCCCGGCCCACGAAGGGGATCAGGTCGGCGTACCGCTGGAAGACCAGCGGCAACGCGCTCACGAAGATCGCCCCGAGCACGGCTCCGTTCACCGAGCCGAGCCCGCCCAGGACGATCATGGCGAGGTAGAGGATGGACAGCTCCAGGCCGAAGGACTCCGGCGCGATGCTGCCGATGGAGAGCGCGTACATCACCCCGGCCAGCCCGGCGTACATCGAGCTGGCGAGGAAGATCCGCGCCTTGTAGCCCTGGACGTTGACGCCCATCACCGACGCCGCGACCTCGCTGTCCCGCAGCGTCTGCAGGGCCCGGCCCGGCCGGCTGCGCAGCAGGTTGCGGGCGAACAGGTAGGCCCCCAGGGCCAGGGCGAGCCCGAGGTACCACAACCGCTCGGCCTCCCGGAACGGCACGCCGAGCACGTAGAGCTCGGGATCCCGGTTGGCGAAGGTGAAGCCGAACAGCGAGAAGTCCGGTGCCGCCCGCCCGTTGAAGCCACCGGTGACCTCGGTCCAGCTGTTGAGCACGTGGATGCCGATGAACACCAGCGCCAGCGACGCGACGCCGAGGTAGATGCCGCGCAGCCGGGCGGCGAGCGGGCTGAAGAGCAGCCCGGCGAGCCCCGCGAGGAGGACGCCCACGATCATCCCGACGACCGGGGGGAGGCCCAGCCCGCCGAGCTCGGCCACACCGAGTCCGCCCGGCTCACCCGAGACGTAGACGTAGCTGACCGCCCCGACCGCGAGGAAGAAGGCGTGGGCGAGGGAGAGCTGGCCGCTGTTGCCCACCAGCAGGTTCAGGCCGATCGCGCCCACGATCGCGCCGAAGGCGGCGAACCCGGTGCGCAGCCAGAACTCCTCCACGTACAGCGGCAGCGCCAGCATCACCAGGAGGAACGCGACCAGCAGCAGGGGGCGCAGCCAGGACCGCGCCCCGGACCGGCCGGAGCCGGCCGACGCCGTCGGGCCGACCCCCGAGGGGTGCGCCCCGGTCGCCGCCGTCATCGTCGACTCAGACACGGGTCAGCTCCTTCGTCCCGAACAGGCCGGACGGACGGAACATGAGGACCGCGATCATCACGATGAAGGGGACGACGGCGCTGAACCCGCGGCCGAGGAAGAGCAGCTGGTCCTGGTAGCCGGCGGCCATGGCCTCGGCGATGCCGATCAGCAGGCCGCCCACGAGAGCGCCGCCGGTGGAGTCCAGGCCCCCGAGGATCGCCGCCGGGAACGCCCGCAGCGCGACGGCGTAGGCGGTCGGGGTGACGCCCGGGGTCGGTGAACCGACCAGGAACAGCGCCGCGACCGCGGCGAGCACACCGGCGACCACCCAGGCCAGCGCGGAGACCCGCCCCTGCCGGATGCCCATCAGGGCCGCCGTCTCGCCGTCCTCCGCCGAGGCCCGCATCGCGATGCCCCAGTTCGAGTACTTGAACGCCACGAAGAAGAGCGCGATGAGGACGGCGGCCACGACGAACGCGATCAGCCGGTTCTGCGCGAGCCCGACGTCACCGATCCGGAACGACTCCCCGCCCCACGGGTGCGGCACGTTGAGGATGTCGGAGCCGAGCCGGCGGATGAGCTCGGTGAGCAGGATGATGTCGACGCCGATGGTCACGATGGCCAGGCTGATCACCGCGGCCCCGCGCAACCGGTTGATGATCAGGCGCTCGATGACGATCGCCGCCACGGCCGTGATCAGGATCCCCACGAGCACGGCCGGCAGGAAGCCGATCGTGTCGGACAGCCGCGCGATGGAGTAGGCGCCCAGCAGCAGCAGGGACCCGTGGGTGAAGCTGACCACCTCGCTGGCCTTGAAGATGATCACGAAGCCGAGGGCGATCAGGGCGTACAGGGCGCCGAGGGAGATCCCGTTGAGGAGCAGGGAGAGGAACTGGGTCACGAGGTCGCCCCAGGGTCGTCGGAGGAGTGGTGGTGGGCGGCGGCTTCCGAGGGGCTCTCCTCGTCACCGGAGCCGAGGTAGGCACGGATGACCTCGGGGTCGGACTGCACCTGCGCCGGCGTGCCGTCGGCGATGCGCCGGCCGAAGTCGAGCACGGTGACGCAATCGGCCAGGGACATGACCATCCCCATGTCGTGCTCGACCAGGACGACGGAGATGCCCAGCGCCGCACGGATCTCGAGGATCGCCTCGGCCATGCGATCGGTCTCCTCGGCGTTCATGCCGGCGACCGGCTCGTCCAGGAGCAGCAGCCGCGGCTCGGTGCACAGGGCCCGGGCCACCTCCACCCGCTTCTGGTCGCCGTAGGAGAGCACCCCGACGGGCGTGTGCAGCTTCTCGCCGAGGTCCATGAACTCGGCGATCTCGGCGACGCGCGCGCCGTGCACCTTGCCCTCGCGGGTGGCCCGCGGGAGCCGCAGGCCGGCCGCCAGGAAGCCGGCCTTGGTCAGGTGGTGGCGGCCGAGCATCAGGTTCTCCGCCACCGACTGGGTGCCCGACAGCGCGATGTTCTGGAACGCGCGGGCCACACCGATGCCGGCGATCTTGTACGGCCGCATCTGGTCCAGCCGGTGCTCGCCGAAGCGCACCTGGCCCTCGTTGGCCCGGTAGACCCCGGACAGGACGTTGAACATCGTCGACTTGCCCGCGCCGTTGGGCCCGATGATCGCGTGGATCGTGCCGGGGGCGACGGTGAACGAGACGTCCGACAGGGCGTTGATCGCCCCGAAGCGGACGCTGACGCCGTCGACCTCGACCGGCGGGATGTCCGACCGGGTCCCCGACCCGACGTCGGGTGCCGCGGTCATGCCGTCCACCGGGAGAGCTTCTTGCCGGAGCTCACGCGCCGGGCCGGGGCCGCGTCGTCGCCACCCCCGTCGTGGCCCAGGTACAGCCGCTGCACCTCGTCGGTCTGGGCCAGCTGCCGCGCGTCACCGGAGAGGGAGACCTCCCCGACGTCGAGCACGTAGGCGAGATCGGCGACCCCGAGCGCCATCGTCGCGTTCTGCTCGACCAGCAGCACGGAGGTCCCCTGGCGGTTGATCTCGCCGATCACCTCGCCGATCTGGCCGATGATGCGCGGCGCCAACCCGAGCGACGGCTCGTCGAGCAGGAGCAGCTTCGGGCTGGCCATCAGCGCCCGCCCGATGGCGAGCATCTGCTGCTCGCCGCCGGAGAGCAGCGCGCCCCGCTGCGAGCTGCGCTCCTTGAGCACCGGGAACAGGTCGTAGACGCGGTCCTGCGCCTTGGCCTTGGCCGCCTTGTCCCTGTTCCCCATGCCGCCGGCCCGCAGGTTCTCCTCCACCGTCAGCCGGCCGAAGATGCGCCGCCCCTCGGGCACCTGCACCAGCCCGAGCCGGACGGCCTGGGCCGGGTCCTTGGACACGAGGTCGGCCCCGTCGAACCGCACGCTCCCCGACTCCACCCGGCCGCGGTGCAGGCGCAGCGTGCCCGAGATGGTCCGCAGCAACGTCGTCTTCCCGGCGCCGTTGCTGCCCAGGACGGCGACCACCCTGCCGTCGGGCACCTCCATGGTCACCCCGCGCACGGCCTGGACGGCCCCGCCGTAGGTGACGTGCAGGGCGTCGATGCTCAGCACGGGCGGCCCCCTGCCGCGGCCCGGCCGTGCGGGAGCGGGCGGGGCCGGCCGAGCGGCGGGCGAGCGTCCGTCACCGGGCCGCCCGCTCGGGAACGCGACCGCGGGAGGAGAGGCGGCGGGAAAGTGATCTGGCACACAGGCCGGGACTCTAGGCATGAAACACCCTGTGACGGGTGCCACAAAGATCACGGATCGATCACGGGTTGCCCGGACTCCGCCCAGGCATCCTCGGACGCTGCCCGACAGCCCGCGCCAACGGCCGGTCAGGAAGCCGGGGCCACCGTTCCGGCCCGCCGTCCAGGCCGGGCGAGGGCGGTGGACGCGGACCGACCGGCTAGACCGGCTAGACCGGCTAGACCGGCTGCAGCTCCTCGATCTCCACGCGGATCGCGTCGAGCGCGGCCGCCGCCCGGCGGCGCGACTGCTCGGGCGTGTCCCCGACGGTCACGACGTGGCCGAGGTGCGCCCGGCCGCAGGTCGCGGGCTCCGCGGTGCCGCCCACGTCGGCGAACACCTCCGCGACGACGAGCCCCGGGATGCAGCCCACGTCCGGCAGACCGGAGACCGCGCGAACCCGCCCGGCGGCGTGCGAGCCGAGGAAGAGCTGCGTGCTGGCCGCGGCCGCCCGCTGGCGCGCCGGTCCCTGCCGGCCGAGAAGGCGGGCCACCGCGAGGTCCGCGCCGTCGATCCCGCTCACCTGGTCCACGCAGGCGTGGGACCCCGCGTCGGCGAGCCGCGGGACCAGCCCGGCCAGCCGCGGTCCCGACGGGCCGAGCACGAACTCCAGGTGGAAGGGGCCCAGGTCGTAGCCGGCCGCGGCGAGCACGGCGCCGACGAAGGCGACGGCCTCCGCCGACGGCGGCCGCGCGGTCGCGGTGAGCAGCAGGCCGGCGGAGTGCGGCGGCGGCGTGGTGAGCACCTCGCTCCACGCGTGCACGGTCGGGACGCCCCGGTCCACGTGCCCGTCGGCGGCGTACCGGTCCCCCGCCACGTGCTCACCGATCACCAGCCGGGGCGCCGACCGCCCACCGCGCGGGCAGCAGGCCCGGGCGGCGAGGACCCGCAGCTCGCCGTCGTCGTGCACCGGACCGAGCCGCGCACCGGCACCGTCCACCGGCTCGACGGTGCAGGGGTACCCCACCGGCGACGTGAGCTCCGGGTCGCCGGCGCGCACCTCCGCCCACCGCCCGTCGGCGACGCCCGCCGCGGCGAGAGCCGTGCGCAGGGCCACCGCGTCCCCGGTCACCACGGGCGACCTCGGGTGCGGGCCCCGCAGCCCCAGCGCCCGGGCGGCGACGGCCGCCGGCCGGACGGCGCCGGGCGCCGAGCCGGTGAGGACGGCGACCTCCCCGGGCAGCGAGCGCACCGCGGCCGCGACGGCCCGGGCGTCACCGGTGTCGCAGTCGACCCAGCGATCCACCAGCCAGTCGAGCTCCTCCCCGTAGGAGCACCGGTCCGCCGTCAGCACCGCCGTCCGCAGGCCCCGGAACCGCGCCCGCTCGAGCAGGGCCACGCCCGCCGCGTCCAACCGCTCGCCTGCCGCGAACTCCGGCCGCGCGGCCGATGGCCGAACCTGGATCTCGACGGAGACGAACCACGGCTCCGGATCGCCGGCCGGCGCACCGGAGGAACGGTCGCCTGCCACGGCCGTGGTCATGTGCACTCTCCCGTCGTCGGTGGGTGTGAGCAGGCGCACCATACCGGCCGGTCGGTTTATGTGGAACGGATACCGGCGGGTGTCGTTCGCCGGTGCGCCGGAGGGGGAAGCAGCAGCGAGGGCGGCCGGTTGTCGTGGGCGTGACCACCGCCCACCACCGGGACGACGTCGACGTCGTCGTGATCGGCGCGGGGCAGGCCGGGCTCTCCACCGCCTGGGCGCTGGCCCGCCAGGGCTTCGAGCGGGGCACCGGGTTCGTGGTGCTCGACGGCGAGCCGGGCCCCGGTGGCGCCTGGCGGCACCGCTGGCCGTCGCTCACCCTCGGCACGACGCACCGGGTGCACGACCTGCCCGGCCTGCCGTTCCGCCCGGCGGACGAGCGCACCCCCGCCGTCGAGTCGGTGCCCACCTACTTCGCGGAGTACGAGCGCCGGTTCGACCTCCCCGTGGTGCGGCCGGTGCGCGTCACCGCCGTCCGCCGGGGCGACGACGGCCGCTTCGCCGTGGAGACCGACCGGGGCACCTGGACCGCGCGCGCCGTCGTCAACGCCACCGGCACCTGGACCCGGCCGTTCGTCCCGCGCTACCCCGGCCAGGAGACCTTCCGCGGGCGCCAGCTGCACACCGTCGACTACCGCAGCGCCGAGGAGTTCCGCGGCCAGCACGTCGTGGTGGTCGGCGGCGGCGCGTCGGCCACCCAGCTGCTGGTCGAGATCTCCCGGGTCACCTCCACGACCTGGGTCACCCGCCGGCCACCGGTCTGGCGCGAGGGTCCGTTCGACGAGGACGCCGGCCGCGCCGTCGTCGCCGAGGTCGAACGGGCCGTCCGGGAGGGCCGCCGCCCGGGCAGCGTCGTCGGGCTCACCGGGCTGGTGACCTCCACCCCCTACCTCCGCGACGGGCTCGAGCGGGGCGTGCTCGACCGGCTGCCGGTGTTCGACCGGATCACCGCCGACGGCGTGGCCTGGGACCCCGTCGACGGGCAGCCGGGCCGCGTCGTCCGCGCCGACGTCATCCTGTGGGCCACCGGCTTCCGCGCGGCCGTCGGGCACCTCGCGCCCCTGCAGCTCCGCGGCCCCGGAGAGGGCTTCCGGCTGCACGGCACCCAGGTCGTCGGCGAGCCGCGGGTGCACCTGGTCGGCTACGGCCCCTCGGCGAGCACGATCGGCGCGAACCGCGCGGGCCAGGCCGCTGCCCGGGCCCTGCGCCGCGAGCTGCGCCCCGGGACCCCCTCCCCCGCACCGCCTGATCCCCTGGGGGACGGTTCGGGGTCGGATCAGGGCGCTCCCCGATGTTCCCGGGCCCGTCCCGCCGCCAGGCTCCAGGGCATGACTTCCCGATCGCTCCCCGGAGGCCCGCGATGATCGAGGCGCGGGGTCTGACCAAGAAGTACGGCGACCGCACCGCCGTCGACGGCATCTCCTTCACCGTGCAGCCGGGCCGGGTCACCGGCTTCCTCGGCCCCAACGGCGCCGGCAAGTCCACGACCATGCGCATGCTGCTCGGTCTGGACCGGCCCACCGCCGGCAGCATCACCGTGCACGGCCGCAGCTACGTCGACTTCCCCGCGCCGCTGCGGCAGGTCGGCGCGCTGCTGGAGGCCCGCGCCCTGCACCCCGGGCGCTCCGCCCGCGACCACCTGCGCTGGATGGCGGCGAGCAACGGGCTGCCGGTCCGGCGCGTCGACGAGGTGCTCGACCTCGTCGGCCTCACCGACGTCGCCGGGCAGCGGGTGGGCCGCTTCTCCCTCGGCATGGGCCAGCGCCTCGGCATCGCCGTCGCCCTGCTGGGCGACCCGCCCGTCGTCGTGCTCGACGAGCCGGTCAACGGCCTGGACCCCGAGGGCATCCGCTGGGTGCGCACGCTGACCCGTCAGCTGGCCGCCGAGGGCCGCACCGTCTTCCTGTCCAGCCACCTGATGAGCGAGATGGCGCTCACCGCCGACCACCTCGTGGTCATCGGGCGGGGCCGGGTGCTGGCCGACTGCTCGATGCCCGACTTCATCGCCGAGCACGCGGCCTCCTACGTGCGGGTGCGCAGCCCCCAGCGGGCCGAGGTGGCCGAGCTGCTGCGCCGCGACGGCCTGGACGTCACCGCCGTCGACGACGAGCTGCGGGTGCAGGGCCGCGACGCCGCCGCCATCGGCGAGCTGGTCGGCCGGCGGGGGCACCTCCTGCACGAGCTCACCCTCGTCAGCTCCTCCCTCGAGGACGCCTTCATGACCCTCACCGCCGCGAGCGTCGAGTACGCCGCGCGCGAGCAGACCCCGGCCGGAGCCCCCCGATGACCCGCACCGCGAGCGCCCCCATGACCGACACCGTCGCCCTCGACCCGAACCGGCACGTGCCCGGCGTCCGGCGTCCCGGCTTCGCGCACACCCTGCAGGCGGAGTGGATCAAGTTCTGGTCGGTGCGCTCCACCGCCTGGTCGATCGTCGCCCTGGTGGTGCTCGGGGCCGGGCTGACCGTGCTGGTCTCCGCCGTCAGCGCCGAGGAGCTCGCGGACGGCACAGCGGGCGAGGCCGCCGGCTCGTTCATCACCTGGGGCATGACGGTCGCGCAGATCACCGCCATCGTGCTCGGCGCGCTCGTGGTCACCAGCGAGTACGGCACCGGGATGATCCGCGCGACGCTGACCGCGACGCCGCGCCGCGGGCGGGTGCTCGCGGCGAAGGCGCTGGTCCTCACCGCCACGCTGTTCGTCGTCGGCACGGTCACCGCCGTGCTCGGCTACCTGGGCGGCAACTGGTTCCTGGAGCAGGAGGGCATCGGCCTGGCCCTCAGCGACGACGGCGTGCTCCGCTCCCTGTTCGGCAGCGGTCTCTACATGGCCGGCATCGGTCTCTTCGCCGCCGCCGTCGGGCTGCTCGTCCGGCACACCGCCGCGGCGCTGTCGATCGTGCTGGCCCTGCTGCTGGTCGTCGGCAACATGGTCGTGCTCCTGCCGGGCGCCTGGGGCGAGTGGGCGACCAAGCTGATGCCGGGCAACGCCGGCTCCGTCGTCGCCACGCCGGTGTCGTTCAACCCGAACCTGCTCGAGCCCTGGACCGGTTTCGCCGTGTTCTGCGCCGAGGTGGCCGCCGTGCTCCTGGCCGGCTACCTGGTGCTGCGCCGCCGCGACGCCTGAGAGAGGATCCCCTTCCCCCCACCCCTCGCAGGCTCGGGGCGGTACCCGGAAGGGGGCCGTCAAGCATGCGGAACCGGTGCAGTCGTCCACACCCGCTGTGCCCCGGCCCGCCCGGCCGGGGCACAGTGGTGCGGTGACCACGCCCGACCCGGCCGCCGAGGGCCGCCGCCGCGCCGACGAACTCCTGACCGCCCTGACCGCGGGCGACGACGCCGCCGCCGAGCGGCTGCTCGCCGGCCTGGACCAGATCCGCGACCTGGTGTTCGTGGGCGCCGGGCTCACCGCGATCGCCCGCGCCGAGGGCCGGGCGCTGCCCACGGCGCAACGCGCGCAGGCCAGCACCCGTCAGCTGCGGCTCGGCCAGATCCGCGACGCGAACCGCGACGACCCCGACGGTCTGCGCACCTGGCTGCGGCGCTCTGCGGAGGAGATCCTCTTCATCCGCTCGCTGCACGCCGCCGCCCGGCAGCGCTGACGTCAGGCGCGGGCCGGCACCGGGCGGGCGGCCAGCCGCGCCAGCGGGAGCACCGCGGCCAGGGCGACCGCCGACAGCACGAAGGTCCAGGGCAGGCCGGCGGCGCCGTACGCGAAGCCGAGCAGCAGCGCCCCGGCCGCCGTCCCCGCGTCGAAGGAGGCGTTCCACAGCGCGCTCGCCGCCGTCGTCCCGCGTTCCCCGGCGCGCGCGAAGGCCCGCAGCAGGGTGAGGTTCTGCACCCCGCCGAAGCCGGCGCCGAACAGCGCCGCGCCCAGCAGCACCCACGCCGTGCCCCACCACAGCCCCGCACCCGCCACCGCGAGACCCACCCCGGCGACCAGCACCGACAGCGGGAGCAGCAACGCGGTGCCCAGGCGGTCGGCGAGCACGCCGGCCCGCCAGCGCGTCACCGCACCGGCCAGCCCCCACAGCAGCAGTGCGGCGGTGGCCACCAGCCCGTCGGGGCGGTCGATCGGCAGGAACGTCACGAACCCACCGCCGGCCGTCGTCACCACGAGCAGCACCACCGACGGGGCCAGCGCGGCGCGCACGGCGGCACGGGCGTTGCCGGCGGAGGCGGGCTCCTCGCGGCTGACCACCGACCGCAGCAGCGCGGGGAGGAAGAACAGGCCGAGCACCGGCGACGCCGCCAGCCAGGAGAGCACGCCGACGTGCCCGCCGAGCACCAGGGCGACCCCGGCGGGGACCGCGGCCATGTTGGGCAGCGCGATGGCCAGCCCGTACAGGCCGATGGACTCCCCGCGCCGCTCCGGCGGGGCGACCCGGGCCGACAGGGTGGCGCCGAGCACGGTGATGACCGCGAACCCGGCTCCGCGCACGGCGGACAGGGCCGAGATCCAGGCGACGCCGTCGTCGAGGACGTAGAAGGGCGCCGGCACCCCGAGCGCGAGCAGCCCCGCCACGAACACCGGGCCGGTGCCGAAGCGGTTCACGAACGCGGGGACGACCGACTGCACCGCGATGGTGACGACGAGGAAGACCGCGGTCACCACCCCGGCCGTGCTCTCCGGGGCGCCGCCGGCCACGGCGTACGCGGGCAGCGAGGCCAGCGTGAGGAAGTAGCTCACGAACCCCAGCGCCGTGACCCCGACCAGCGACCGGACCCCGCGCGACCGCCACAAGGCGGTCGGCACCTCCACTGCTTCCCCGCTCACACCGCTCCGTCCACCGTTCCCGTGCGCGACGAGCATGCCGGGCCGGGGGGGGGGGGGGGGGGGGGGGGGGGGGGGGGGGGGGGGGGGGGGGGGGGGGGGGGGGGGGGGGCGGGGGGGGGCGCCGGCGCGGGCCCCGGCCCCCCGCCCCCCCCCCCCCCCCCCCCCCCCCCCCCCCCCCCCCCCCCCCCCCCCCCCCCCCCCCCCCCCCCCCCCGCGCCCGGGTAGGGAGGAGGGCATGCCGCTGCTGACCGTGGGCCACGGGTCCGACGACCGCACCGCGCTGGCCACCCGCCTCGGCGGAGCGGGCGTGGAGCTGCTCGTCGACGTGCGCCGGTTCCCCGGCAGCCGGACCAACCTCGACGTGCGGCGGGAGGCCCTCGCGCAGTGGCTGCCCGAGGAGGGGATCGGCTACCGCTGGGAGGAGCGCCTCGGCGGCCGCCGGCGGTTGCCGCGCGGCGAGCCGGTCGCCGACGGGTGGTGGACCGTCGCGCAGTTCGCCGCCTACGCCGGGTACACCCGGACGCCGGAGTTCGCTGCCGCGCTGGACGAGGTGCTCGCCGCGGCGGCGGACGCCACGGTGGCGGTGATGTGCAGCGAGTACGTGTGGTGGCGCTGCCACCGGCGGCTGGTCGCCGACGTCGCCGTCCTGGGCCGGGGTGTGGCCGTGGGGCACCTCATGCCCGACGGCAGGGTGAGCCCCCACCGCCCGTCGGACGGCGCGCTCCTGGGCGACGACGGCCGCGTCCACTGGCCCGCCGCTCGCGATGTTGATCAGGTCACCTGATCAACACGGCCGGGCCTCAGCCCATGTACGGGTAGCGGTGGTCGGTCGGGGGCGCGAACGTCTCCTTGATCGACCGGCTCGACGTCCAGCGCATCAGGTTCTGCTTCGCCCCGGCCTTGTCGTTGGTGCCCGACGCCCGCCCCCCGCCGAAGGGCTGCTGCCCGACGACGGCGCCGGTCGGCTTGTCGTTGACGTAGAAGTTGCCCGCCGCGTGCCGCAGGAACTTCTGCGCATGGGCGATCGCCACCCGGTCCTGCGCGATGACCGCACCGGTGAGCGCGTAGGGCGCGGCCGACTCCATCTGGGTCAGCACCGCGTCGTAGTCGGCGTCGTCGTACACGTGGACCGCCAGCACCGGGCCGAAGTACTCGGTGGTGAAGACCTCGTGGCCCGGGTCGGTGCCCTCGATGATCGTGGGCCGCACGAAGAAGCCCTCGGAGTCGTCGGCGGTGCCGCCGGCGACGATCGACAGCGCCGGGTCGTCGTCCACCCGGTCCAGCACCCCGGAGAGCTTCGAGAAGGACCTCCGGTCGATGACCGCGCCCATGAAGTTCGAGAAATCGGTGACGTCGCCCATCGGCAGCGACTCGGTGGTCGCCACGAGGTCGTCCTTCAGCCGCGCCCACACCGAGCGGGGCACGTAGGCCCGGGACGCCGCCGAGCACTTCTGCCCCTGGTACTCGAAGGCACCACGGACCAGCGCGGTGCGCAGCACGTCGACGTCGGCCGACGGGTGGGCGACGACGAAGTCCTTGCCGCCGGTCTCCCCCACGATCCGCGGGTAACCGCGGTAGCCCGCGATGTTCTCGCCGACCGTGCGCCACAGGTGCTGGAACACCGGCGTGGACCCGGTGAAGTGGATGCCGGCGAGGTCGCGGTCGACCAGGGCCACCTCGGAGACGGCGACCCCGTCACCCGGCAGCATGTTGATCACGCCCGGGGGCAGGCCCGCCTCCTCCAGCAGCCGCATGAGGAAATGCGCGGCGAACTGCTGGGTGGGCGCGGGCTTCCACACCACGGTGCTGCCCATGAGCGCCGGCGCCGTCGGCAGGTTGCCCGCGATCGCGGTGAAGTTGAACGGCGTGACCGCGTAGACGAAGCCCTCGAGCGGGCGGTGGTCGGTGCGGTTCCAGACGCCGGGCGAGGACTGCGGCTGCTCGGCGAGGATCTCGCGGGCGAAGTGCACGTTGAAGCGCCAGAAGTCCACGAGCTCGCACGCGCTGTCGATCTCGGCCTGCTGCGCGGTCTTGCTCTGGCCCAGCATCGTGGCGGCGTTCAGCGTCTGCCGCCACGGCCCGGCCAGCAGGTCGGCGGCCTTCAGGAACACCGCGGCGCGGTCGTCGAAGGAGAGGTCCTGCCACCCGGGCGCGGCCTCCTTGGCGCAGCGGATCGCCTCCTGCGCGTCGCCGTGCGTGCTGTGCGCGGAGGTGCCCAGCACGGCGGCGTGCCGGTGCGGCTGCACGACGTCGAACCGGTTGCCGCCGGCCATGCGCTGCCGGCCGCCGATGGTGCCGGTCAGCTCCACCGGCGCGGCGGCCAGCTCGGCGAGGCGCCGCTGCAGCTCCTCGCGCTCGGGCGTGCCGGGGGCGTAGGTGAGCACCGGCTCGTTCGCCGGGGCCGGGACTCGGGTGACGGCGTCCATGAGGAGACCTCTCGGGTTCAGGAGCGGGTGGCCAGGGAGCGGAGGAAGAAGGCGACGTTGGCGGGGCGCTCGGCCAGCCGGCGCATGAAGTAGCCGTACCAGTCGGCGCCGTAGGGGACGTAGGCGCGGACGCGGGTGCCGGCGGCGGCCAACCGGCGCTGCTCGTCGGGGCGGATGCCGTAGAGCATCTGCACCTCCCAGGAGTCCGCGGCCCGCGAGTGCTGCGCCGCGAGCTCGTGGGCGCGGGCGATCATCGCCGGGTCGTGCGACCCGACCATCGGGTACCCCGGGCCGGCCATGAGGATCTCCAGGCAGCGCGCGTAGGCGGCGTCGACGTCCTTCTTCCTCTGGTGCGCGACGGCGGGCGGCTCGTCGTAGGCCCCCTTCACCAGGCGCACGCGCGAGCCGGTGACGGCGAGGGCCTTGGCGTCGTCCTCGGTGCGGAACAGCATCGCCTGCAGGGCAACACCGGTGGCGGGGTGCTCCTTGCGCAGCTCGGCGAGGGCGGCGAGCGTCGAGTCGACCGTCCGGGAGTCCTCCATGTCGAGGGTGACCGTCGTGCCGATCACGGTGGCCGCCTCGACCACCGGGCGCACCAGGTCCAGGGCGATCTCGTCGCCGCCGCTCAGCGCCCGGCCGAACGCCGACAGCTTCACCGTCACCTCGGCGCGGTCACCCAGGCCGAGGCCGGCCAGCCCGTCGAGGGCAGCCAGGTAGGCGTCGCGGGAGCGCTCGGCCTCGGCGCGGGAGGTGACGTCCTCGCCCAGGTGGTCCAGGGTGACCGCGATCCCGTCGGCCGACAGGGCGCGGACGGCGGCGAGCGCGTCGTCCAGCGATTCACCGGCGACGAACCGGTCGACCACCCGGCGGGTGGCCGGCGTTCCGGTGACCGCCCGGCGCAGGGCCGGCCGTCGGGAGGCGGCCAGCAGGGCCTTGGAGAGCAGCACGGGACCTCCCCGGGAGCGGACGACGCCAGCACCCCGAACGCTAGGCACGCAGCCCCCTCCCGACCAGGGGACAGATGTCCGGATTTCCCGGTCTGCTCTCATACAGCTGTACGAGAGGAGGGACGGCGGTGCGGGACGAGCTGCAGGAGCTGGTCGACGAGGTGTCGCGGGTGCTCGGTGCCCCCGCCACCCTGGAGGACGCCGCGTTCACGCTGCTGGCCTTCTGCGCGCACGACGACAGCGGCGCCGAGCCCATGGACGCCGTCCGCACCCGGTCGATCCTCACCCGCGGCTCGGCCCCCGAGACCCGGCGCTGGTTCGAGGACTTCGGCATCGCGTCGGCCACCCACCCGCTGCGGACGCCGGCCGATCCCGCCGCCGGCGTTCTCACCCGGCTGGTGATCCCCGTCCGCCACGAAGGTCGCACCCGGGGGTACCTCTGGCTCCTGGACGACGGCCGGACCGACCCCGGGGACGTCGCCGATCCGGCGCTGCGCCGAGCCCTGGACCTGGCCGCCGCGGCAGGTCGCGTGCTGGCGGGCCGGCCGGCCGACGACCTGGGGCCGGAGCTCGCCGACGCGCTGACCGGCCGCCCGGCGGCCAAGGCGCAGGCCGCCCGACGGCTCGGCGACCGGTTGACCGGTGAGGGAGCCCAGGTGCTGGTCGCCCTCACCTCCGCGGACGGCAGCCCGCTGCCGCAGCGGCAGTTGCCGGCGGCCGGTGCGGTGGCCGCGGTCGTCGACGACGGCATCGCCGTCCTGGTCCCCCTCCCCGCGCCGACGGACCTCCGCCCGGCCGGCGCGCTCGCCGCCGCGACGCTGGCCACCCTCCCGGCGGGCAGCACAGCCGGCATCTCGTCGGCCCGCCGCGGCGCCGAGGACCTGCCCGGTCAGTGGGGCGAGGCCCGGGCCGCGGCGCGGGTCGCCGCGGCCGTCGACCGGTTCTTCCCGGTCGCCCACTGGGGCGAGCTCGGCGGGTGGCGGGCGGTCACGGCGCTGCCGGGCCCCGACCCGCTGCTGGCGCCGCTGCTCGCCGACCGGGTGCTCACCACGACGGCCGAGACCTTCCTCGACTGCGCCGGCAGCGCCTCCCGGACGGCGGAGTCGCTGCACATCCACCGGCAGACGCTGTACTACCGGCTGGGCCGGATCGCGGCGCTGACCGGTCTGGACCTCGCCGACGGCGACGCCCGGCTGCTGCTGCACGCCGGGCTGCGCGCGGCCCGGCTGTCCGGCGGTCCGCGGCCGGCCCGCCCGTGAACGCCGCCGGTCACCTACGCTCGCAGGCGATGGCTGCGGGAGAGATGGTTGCGCCGGTGGATCCCCGCGGCGGGCACGACGTGCTGCGCGCGTTGCGCACCGGCACGGCCGAGGAGCACCAACTCCTCGAGGACACCCTGGAGCTGCTGGACCCGGAGCTCGACCGGGAGCGGCTGGCGCACGTCCTGGGCCTGATGCACGGCTTCTGGACGGCGGCCGAGCGGGGCCTCGACACCTGGGCCACCCACCACCCCGCGGACGCGGCGACCGTGGACTGGGTCCGCCGCCGCCGGGCGGCGCTGTTCGCCGCGGACCTCGCGGCGCTGGGCGCCCCGGTGCCCGCCGGGGCGCCGGAGCTGCCGGCTGTCACCGGCACCGACGAGGCCCTGGGCCGGCTCTACGTGCTCGAGGGCTCGACCCTCGGCGGCACGTTCATCGACCGGCACCTCGCGGCGCTGCCCCGCCTGGCCGGCGTCCGCATCCGCGCCTTCTCGCCCTACGGCCAGGACACGGGGGCGATGTGGGCCGGCTACCGCCGGGTGACACGGGCGCACGTGGACGCGGGCGGGGACGCCGACCGGGTCGTCGCCACGGCGCGCGAGACGTTCCGCGTGCTCGCCCAGTGGTGCCGGCCCGCTGCCCGGGAGCGGGCGACCCAGGGGTGACCGACCTCGAGCGCGGGGCCGGGTTCCTGAGCCCGGGCGACCCGGTGGACCTCACCAACTGCGAGCGCGAACCCATCCACGTCCCGGGCAGCATCCAGCCGCGGGGTGTGCTGATCGCCGTGCGGGACCCCGACTGGATCGTGCAGCAGGTGTCGGAGAACCTGGCCGACCTCACGGGTGTGGACTGGCGGCAGGCGCTGGGCCGGCCGCTGGCCGAGGTCATCGGCGCGGCGCCGGCCGCCGCGGTGGTCCGCTCGGCGAGCGCCTTCGGCGACCTGCGCGAGCGGAACCCGGTCGAGGTCGTCCTCGACGTCGGCGGCGAGCCGGTGCCCGTGGACGCCCTCCTGCACCGGACGGTGATCGACCCCGAGCCCCTCCGCGCGGCGGACGGCGAGCCCGTCGCCGTCTCCGAGGAGCCGGCGCCGGTCACCAGCCTCCTCGTCGAGCTGGAGCCGGCCCGCGGCCCGCGGCCGTTCTCCTTCCCGAACACCTACCAGGCCGTGCGCGGCACCGTCGGCGAGCTCAACCGGGCCTCCACGCTGGAGGAGCTGTACGACATCACCGCCCGGGCCGTGCGGGCGCTGACCGGCTTCGACCGGGTGATGGTCTACCGCTACGACGCCGACTACAACGGCGAGGTGGTGGCCGAGGCCAGGGCCCCGGGGCTCAACTCCTTCCTGGGGCTGCACTACCCGGCCAGCGACATCCCCGCGCAGGCGCGCGCCCTGTACGAGAAGAACTGGATCCGGCTGATCTCCGACGTCGGCTACACGCCCGTCCCCCTCCGGCCGGCCGACCACCCGGTGAACGGCCGCCCGCTGGACCTCACCTACTCGACCCTGCGCAGCGTCTCCCCCATCCACGTCGAGTACCTGCAGAACATGGGCGTCCACGCCTCGATGTCGATCTCCCTGCTGAACGGCGAACGGCTGTGGGGGCTCATCGCCTGCCACCACTACAGCGGTCCGCACGCCCCGCCGTACGCGACCCGGGCCGCGGCGGAGTTCCTCGGCTCCACGCTCTCGGTGCGGCTGGTCGACCGGGCGCAGGAGGACGACTTCGAGCGGGCCCTGCAGGTGCGCTCCACCCTGGCCTGGCTGACCGCCGCGGCGATGGACGAGGAGCGCCCGCTCGCCGAGACCGTGCTGGGCTCCCCCAGCCTGCTGGACCTGCTGGACGCCGACGGGGTCGTGCTGAACCTGCAGGGCACCCGGGGCAGCGCCGGTGCCGCGCTGCGGCCGGGGCTGGCCGACGGCATCGCCGCCTGGGCCGCCGCCCGCGGCGAGGACGTCGTGGCCACCGACGCGCTCGCCACCGCCGCGCCGGAGGTCGGCGCGGTCGACCCGGCGTGCGGGGTGCTGGTGCTGCCGCTGCCGGAGGGCCAGTACGTCCTGTGGTTCCGCGGTGAGGCGGTGCACCACATCGACTGGGGCGGCGACCCGCACAACAAGGCGATCGCCGAGCGGGAGGGCGACGACGTCCGGCTCAGCCCGCGCAAGTCCTTCGACCGCTGGCGCGAGACCGTCCGCGGCCGGTCCGAACCGTGGACCGCGCAGGAGACCAGCGAGGCCGCCGAGCTGCGCACCCATCTGCTGGAGGCCCTGTACGCGCGGTCCCGCAGCATCGTGCGCGCCGCCGAGACGCTGCAGCGCAGCCTGCTGTCGGACCCGCCCGAGCCCGACCACCTGGAGGTGGCGGTGCGCTACGTCCCGGCCGCGCGGGAAGCCCAGGTCGGGGGCGACTGGTACGACGTCTTCGAGCAGCCCGACGGCTCCACGGTGCTGGTCATCGGCGACGTGGTGGGCCACGACACCGAGGCCGCGGCGACGATGGCGCAGCTGCGCGGCCTGCTGCGCGGCATCGCCTACGACAACGCGGCCGGGCCCGCGGTGGTGCTCTCCCGGCTGGACGCGGCGATCGAGGGGCTGGACCTCGGCGCCTTGGCCACCGTGCTGGTCGGGCGGCTCGACCGCCCGGCGGGCTCGGCCGACGCCGGCACGCGGCTGCGCTGGGCCAGCGCCGGGCACCTCCCGCCGCTGCTGGTCGCACCCGACGGCACGCAGCAGCTGCTGGTGCCCGACCGCCCCGGCCTGCTCCTCGGCGTGGACCCCTCCTCGGTCCGCACCGAGCACGAGACGGTGGTCGCCCGCGGGTCCACGGTGCTGCTCTACACCGACGGGCTGGTCGAGCGCCGTGACCAGGTCTTCGACGACGGTGTCGAGCTGCTCGGCCGGGCGCTCGCCGGGCTGCGCCACCTGCCGGTCACCGAAATGTGCGACGCGCTCATCGACCGGCTCCTGCCCGAGGGCGGGGAGGACGACGTCGCGCTCGTCGCCGTCCGGCTGCAGTCCCCGCCGGGCTGAGACGGCCCCGCTCAGCCGCCGCCCGGGGCGGTGAAGCGGGGCGTCAGCCCGTCGTCGGGTGGGCCACCTTCCGAGGGCAGCGGGCGCTCGTCCTCGGCCGCGCGCACGACGTCGACGGGGTCCTCGGGGGCGGCGGTGCGGCCCTGCTCCAGCGCGGCCAGCAGGCGCTCCTCGTCGGGCGCCAGGTCACCAGGGCCCAGCCGCCCGCCGGGGCTGCCCGCGTCGGAGCCCGACGCCATCGCGGTGTCGGGCGTCGGGTCGTCCGGAGCGCTCATGCGGCAGTTCCTCATGGTCGGTCAGCGCGGGAAGTTCGGTTCGAGCCGGGGCACGATCTGCATCTCGGGGACGAACGCCGCGGGGTGCAGGAGCAGCAGGGTGCGGATGGCCTCGGCCACCGCCGACGGCGGCATCATCAGGTGCCCGGGGATCCCCCACTGCTCCATCATCGGGGTGTCCATCGCGGCGGGGATGACGCTCTGCACCCGGCACGGGAACGGCCGCTCGGTGCCGTCGTCCAGCCGCACGGCCTTCTCCCGCAGCTCCCGCTGGATGCAGCGGGTCGCGTTGAGGAACCCCGCCTTGGAGCCGTTGTAGGCGATCGCCCCGCTGCCCGAGGTGATCGCCGAGAGCGACACCACGTGCACGACGTCGGCGGTGCGCCCCTCGGGGAGGTGCTGCACCCGCTTCGTGAACTCGCTGGTCAGGAAGACGGGGCCCTCGCAGTTGACCGCCTGCACCCGCTGGTAGTCGGCGAGGTCGATGTCGGTGATGTAGCCCGGCCGGTCGATGCCCGCGACGTTGACCAGCACGTCGAACGCGTCGCCGTGCCGGTCGAACAGGTCGGCGACGACGGCGCGCCGGCTGTCGTCCTGGGTGACGTCCAGGCCGACCACCTCGGCCGAGCCGCCGGCGGCGCTGACCCGGGAGAGTGTCTCCTCGCTGCCCGCGGCGTCGATGTCGGCGATCACCACGTGCGCGCCGGACTCGGCCAGCGCCAGGGCGGTCGCCCGCCCGAGGCCGCTCGCCCCGCCGGTCACCAGCGCGACCCGGCCCTTCAACGACGCCTCCACAGCAGCTCCTCGGTCGTCGGTGCGCGTCCGTCGCCGACAGCCTCGCCGAAGACCGCCGGCAGCGCAGGTCGGGCCGCACGGGTGGCCGGCCACGGCCTTCCGGGCGCGGTCAGATGCGGTGGTGGCCCGCTTCCTCGATCAGCCGCGCCTGCTCACGGCACCACGGGGACCACGCGTCGCCCTCGGTCTCCTGCCGGCGGCGGAACGCAGCCCAGTCCAGCAGCTCCCAGGCCCCGACCTCGGTGGGCTCCGGCGCCGGCGAGCCGGTGAACCGCCCGACGTAGACCGGGCACACCTCGTTCTCCACCACCCCGCGGAACTCCGCGCGGTACCGGTAGGCCGGCAGCGCGGGGCGGATGTCGGAGACGCCGAGCCCCAGCTCGAAGCCCGCCCGTCGGGCGATCGCGGCGGCGTCGTCCTCACCGGGGCCCGGGTGGCCGCAGACGGTGTTGGTCCACATCCCCGGGAACGTCGCCTTGTCGTCCGCCCGGCGGGTGATCAGCAGCCGGCCGTCGTCGGCGAAGAGGTAGGCGGAGAACGCGCGGTGCAGCGGCGTCTCGCCGTGGTGCACCTGCGGCTTGGGCAGCGTGCCGATCGCCTGACCCTCGTCGTCCACCAGGACGATCAGCTCCTCCACGGTGCACATTGTCGTCCTCCTGGGGAGCCCGCGGCCACTCGCACCGCCGTCCTCCGGACGACGCCGTGCCCCGTTGCGGTCCCGCCTGCGCGCCCCCACCGCTCGAAGGCACCCCCGTGTCCGGCTCCGCAGGCATGGCGCCGCGTCCCGTGGGCACAGCAACGCCCGTGGACAGCTTCCGCCGTGACGGCCTCATCTTCGACGTCCGGGACGCCGGACCGACCGACGGCGACCCCGTCGTCCTCCTGCACGGCTTCCCGCAGGACTCCACCGCCTGGGACCGGGTGGCACCGGCGCTGCACCAGCACGGCCTGCGCACCCTGGCGCCCGACCAGCGCGGGTACTCGCCCCGGGCCCGGCCGCGGGGGCGGGCCGACTACCGGCTGCGCGAGACGGTGGGCGACGTCCTCGCCCTGCTCGATGCCGCCGGGCTGGAGGCCGCGCACGTCGTGGGCCACGACTGGGGCGGCATCGTCGGCTGGGCGCTCGGCGCCTGGCACCCCGACCGGGTGCGCACGCTGACCGCGCTCTCCGTGCCGCACCCGGGCGCCATGGCCCACGCGATGGTGCGCAGCGACCAGGCGCTGCGCTCGACCTACGTCGGGGTGTTCCAGCTGCCCGTGCTGCCGGAGCGGCTGCTGCTCGCCGGCGACGGCGCCGCGCTGCGCAGGGTGCTCCGGCGCGGCGGGCTGCCCGAGGACGCCGTGGACCGGTACGCGCAGCGGATGCGTGAACCGGGCGCCCTGACGGCGGCCCTCAACTGGTACCGGGCGCTGCCGTGGAGCGGGCGCGACCCGGTCGGGAGGGTGCGCGTCCCGACGCTGCACGTGTGGAGCACCGGGGACGCCTTCCTCGGCCGGGCCGCGACCGAGGACACCGCGCGCTTCGTCGAGGCGCCGTACCGGCTGGAGGTCCTCGACGACGTGCCGCACTGGATCCCGGAGCTCGCCGCGGAGCGGACCGCCGAGCTGGTCACCGCCCACGTGCGCGGCTGAGCGCCGATCCCGCTCCACCGTCCGGATCCGCGGCCCGAAACTCGGCCTCGGCCCGTTCGGCGCCCCGGGTGCAGGGGTAGCCCGGGGGGGTCCGATACCCGACACCGAGAGAAGGGGACGACCTGATGACCACGTCGACCACGGAAACCGGTGAGGTCACCGGCACCGCCGACAAGGACTACAACCTCATCTGGTTCACCGAGGCCAGCCTCAGCAACGCGCTGCGCCTGGAGCGCTACATCCAGGACGCCGAGCGCGCCGGTGACCAGGAGCTCGCGGAGTTCTTCCGCAAGGCGCAGAACGAGAGCCGCAAGGGTGGCGAGCAGGGCAAGGCCATGCTCAAGGCGCGCCTGAGCAGCTGAGCGATCCGACGACCGTCCTGATCCGGGGCGGGGCCCGCACCGGCGGCGCCCCGCCCCGGATCGCGTGCGCCCCGGGGTAGTTTCCTCCGCGATGACCGCCGAACCGAGGACCACCGCCACCCGGGCCGAGCGCCTCGACCGGCTGCCCGTCACCCGCGAGCACGGCCGGCTGGTGGTCGGCTCGGGCATCGGGTGGGCGCTGGACGCCATGGACGTCGGCCTGATCTCGTTCGTGATGACCGCGCTCGTCGCGCAGTGGGGGTTGTCGAACAGCGAGGTCTCGTGGATCGGGTCGATCGGCTTCGTGGGCATGGCGCTGGGCGCCACGCTCGGCGGTCTGCTGGCCGACCGCTTCGGTCGCCGCCAGGTCTTCGCCCTGACCCTGCTCGTCTTCGGGGTGGCCACGGGTGCCGCGGCGCTGTCGTGGTCGGTCGGGGCGCTGCTGGTCTTCCGCTTCCTCATCGGCCTGGGGCTGGGCGCCGAGCTGCCGGTCGCCTCCACCCTGGTCAGCGAGTTCGCCCCGGCGCGGGTGCGCGGCCGGGTGGTCGTGCTGCTGGAGGCGTTCTGGGCGGTGGGCTGGACGCTGGCCGCGCTCATCGGCTACTTCGTCGTCCCCGCCGGCGATGACGGCTGGCGCTGGGCGCTGGCGATCGGGGCCGTGCCCGCCCTCTACGCCGTCGTCGTCCGCCGCGGGCTGCCCGAGTCGGTGCGCTTCCTCGAGCTGCGCGGCCGCACCGACGAGGCGGAGGCCACGGTCCGCCGGTTCGAGCGCGCCGCGGACGTGGCGCCGGTCGCGTCGCCGCCCCCCGCACCGCCGGCCGCCCCGCCGGGGGTCCGTGCGCTCTGGGCGGCCGGCACCGCCCGCCGGACGGCCGCGCTCTGGATCGTCTGGTTCAGCATCAACTTCTCGTACTACGGCGCCTTCATCTGGCTGCCGACGCTGCTGTTCAACGAGGGGTTCTCGCTGGTCAGGTCGTTCGAGTACACCCTCTACATCACCCTCGCCCAGCTCCCCGGGTACGCGGTGGCGGCCTACCTGATCGAGAAGTGGGGGCGCCGCCCGACGCTGGCCACCTTCCTCCTGGGCTCCGCGCTGGGCGCCGGGCTGTTCGCGGCCGCCGACGGCGACACCGCGGTGCTCGTGACCGGGATGGTGCTGTCGTTCTTCAACCTCGGCGCCTGGGGTGCCCTCTACGCGGTGACGCCGGAGATCTACCCGACGGCGCTGCGGGCGACCGGCGCCGGCGCGGCCGCGGGCTTCGGCCGGCTGGCCTCCATCGCCGCGCCCCTGTGCGTGCCGCTGCTGGTCGACGCCGGGGGCACCGGCCTGGTGTTCGGCACCTTCGCCGGCTTCTTCGTCCTGGCCGCGATCGCGGCGTGGGCCCTCCCCGAGCTGCGTGGCCGATCGCTCGACGACGGCGCCACCTCGCCGGACCCCGTCCGCTCGCCCGCCTGATCGCGGGGCGCGCCGGTTGGCGCGGGGCCGGTCGGGTAGCGGCAGGACATGCCGAACCTCTCCCCCGGCCAGCTGCGCGGCCGCACCGTCGCCGTCACCGGAGCCAGCGGCAACGTCGGCACCGCCCTCCTGCGTCGGCTCACCGACCCGAGGGCCGGCGTGGCCGAGGTCCGCGGACTGGCCCGGCGCCGGCCGCCGGCGACGGCCCCGTACGACGGCGTGCGCTGGCACTCCGCCGACCTGGGGGAGGCAGCGAGCGAGGCGGAGATCGCCGAGTTCGTCGAGGGAGCCGACGCGGTGGTGCACCTGGCCTGGGCGCTGCAGCCGGGCCGGCAGCCCGACCGCCTGCGCGAGGTGAACGTGGCGGGCACCCGGCGGGTGGCCCGCGCGGCGGCGGCCGCCGGGGTCGGCCAGTTCGTGCACATGAGCTCCATCGGCGCCTACGCCGCCGGCGCGCGAGGGCAGCGGGTGACGGAGGACTGGCCGACGACCGGGATCCCGAGCGCGCAGTACAGCCGCGACAAGTCCGAGGCCGAGCGGGTGGTCCGCGAGGTGTTCGGCCGGCACCCGGACACCACGCTGACCGTCGTCCGGCCCACCCTCGTCCTGCAGCCGGAGGCCGGCAGCGAGATCGGCCGCTACTTCCTGGGGCCGCTGCTCTTCGGGGCCGCCCGCATGCTGCCCGGCGCGGTCGCCCGGCTGCTCCCGCTCCCCCTGCCCGCGCTGGCCGTCGCCTTCGTGCACGCCGACGACGTCGCCGACGCCCTCGAGCGGATGCTCGACCGCCGCGCCCCCGGCCCGTTCAACCTGGCGGCCGAACCGCTGATGGACGCCGACGCGCTGGCCCGCGCCCTCGGCTCGGTACGGATCCCCACCCCCGCGTTCGCGGTGCGCGCCGGGCTGCACGCAGCGTTCACCGCGCACGTGGTGCCCACCGAGCCCGGCTGGCTGGACATCGGCACGCAGGCGCCCGCGCTGAACACCGCCCGGGCGCGCAAGCTGCTCGACTGGGCCCCGTTCCACGCCGGCGACGACGTGCTGCGGCAGTTCGTGGCCGCGCTCGGCACCGGTGTGGGCGCGCCCGGGCCGTTGCTGCGCCCGGCGGGCGGCCCGGAGCTGGACCCGGCCGGCGACCCGGCCAACGCGCCCGGGCCACGTGCCAACTGACTCAGCCGGGGAGGCTGCCCAGCAGCGTGCGGGTCATCGCGTTGCGGGTGTCGAGCAGCTCGTCCAGCGCCGCGGTCAGGTCACCCGCCGACACCGCGAGCCCGCCGCCGTCCGGGGTCCGCGCCGCCGCGACCAGCGCGGCCCGGCGGAGCAACTCCTTCAGGAAGGACGCCGTCACACCCTCGGTCCGGGCGATGACGTCGTCCAGGCCGCCGGTGTCCACCTCCAGCGCCCCGCGGTAGAGGTGGAACAGCGCCCGGCGGGCCGCGGCGTCGGGCAGCTCCAGCGCGACCGCCTGGTCCACCCGGCCCGGGCGTGCGGCCAGCGCCGGCTCCAGCAGGTCGGCCCGGTTCCTGGTGAGCACGAAGACGACGTCGGCGTCCTCGGCGAGCCCGTCCATCTCGTCGAGCAGCTGGAACAGCAGCGGGTGCTGGCCCGGGTGCATGCCGCGGTCCTCGGCGATGAGGTCGACGTCCTCCACGACGAGCATGGCCGGCGCCAGCGCCCGCGCCACCGAGCACGCCTCGGCGATCAGGTGCAGCGCATTGCCGGTGAGCTGGATCACCGTGGTGTCGCGCAGGCTGCTCACCAGGTACCGGACGGTGTGGGTCTTGCCGACGCCGGGCGGGCCGTAGAGCAGCACCCCGCGCTTGAGGTGCTGGCCGGCCGCGAGAAGGCGCTCCTTGTGCCGGGCGACGTCCACCACCTGCCGCTGGATCTCGGCGAGGGTGGCCGGCGCCAGGATCAGCTGGTCGGCCCGCAGCTCCGGCCGGCGGTGGAACTGCAGCAACGTCTGCCCGTGCCCGAACACCTCCTGGCCGAAGGAGAGCACCTGTCCGCGGAACACGTTGTGCTCGATGCTCGCGGCCCGGATCTCGGCGGCGGCGCGCGCCACGCCGGCCGGGTCGGTGCCCACCAGCTGCACCGACACCTGCGGCACGCCGTACTCGGGCGCCGCACCCCGCAGCAGCAGCGCGGCGCGGCTGCCGTCGGGGTCGGTGACCAGGTAGACCGCGCACCGCTGGCAGGCCCGGACCTCGCCGTCGGGGCCGCAGGCGAGGTTGACCGTGGCCGGGTTGCCGGGCCGGGGGCCGTGCGGGTGCTCGCCGTCGGGACCCAGGAGGTCGCCGAGGCCGAAGTGGGTGTGCTGGAACCCGGCCACGCCGACCAGCTCGTGCGTCCGCCCCGGCCCGGTCAGCCAGGCGTCGACCCCGGCCTGGACGTTGACGTGGTCGTAGCCGGGCCAGGTCTCCTCCACCACGTCCAGCCCCTCGGCCGCGTCACCCAGGTGCGCGGCCAGCACCCGGGAGAGCTGCGGCCGCTCCCCCGCGCGAGCGGCGCCGACCATCGCCCGCACGCCGCGCCGGGCGAGCCGGCCGACGTCGGCCAGCTCCGGCCGCAGCTCGCCGGGAGCCGTGACGGTCGGCGCGGTGAGCGGCTGGTAGGAGCCGCTGTAGCTGACGTAGGTGCGCCGCACGTGCCCTCCTGGTGCATCGGTGGAGGGCGGACGCTACCGGGTACCGGACGGTTCCCGAACCGGTTTCAGCCGCGGGTGGTCCAGGCGGCGACGGACCGCCCGGTCTTCGCGAAGACCTCCGACGCCCGCTCGGCACGGAGAGCGACCAGGAGCGCCTCCCCCTCGGCCAGCGTGGTCGCCGGGTCGTCCTCGGCCACCAGCCGGGCGGTCGCGGTGGCCCGTCGGCCGTCGACCGACACGAGCTGGCCGGTCACCACCAGCGGCACGCCCAGGTGCACCGGCCGGCGGTAGGTGACGGTCAGGGTCGCCGTCAGGCCGCCGTGACCGGCGCCGCGGGCCGAGCGCGCCAGCACGTGGTCGAGGAGAGTGGCCACGACCCCGCCGTGCACCAGCCCGGGCGGCCCCTCGAGCGACTTCCCGACGGTCACCCGGCCGACGCAGCGGCCCTCCGCCGGGAAGTCCTCGACCACCATGGGTGGGGCCACCGGGCTGCCCGGTCCGTACACCGGGCTGTACCACCGCTGGCCGGTCTCCGGGTCGTCCACCGAGGCGATCTCGTGCACCTCGCGCAGGTCCTCCGAGAGCAGGGCGGTCAGCTCGCGTGCGGCCCGGGTCGCCTCGCTCAGCCGGTCGACCGGCACCTCGGTGCGGACGGCGGCGTCGACGAGCGCGCGCAGCGCCTCGCCGAGCTCCGCCACGGCCTCGCGACGGACCCCCCGCTCGTCGGCCCCGTGAGGTGCTGGAACGGCTTCGTCCCGGGTCCCGCCCTGAGGCTGCGAAGGGTGGGGAGGACGGGGGCCTTCACCCACGTGCCATGCCGGCCTCGCGCAGCAGCGCGCCGCCGATGATGACCCGCTGCACCTCGCTGGTGCCCTCGTAGAGCCGGAACAGCCGGGCATCGCGGTAGAAGCGCTCGACCGGCGTCGTCCGCAGGTAGCCCATGCCGCCGTGCACCTGCACGGCCTTGTCGACGGCCCGGCCCACCATCTCGGTGCAGAAGAGCTTGGCCGACGACGGGCCGACGGAGGTGTCCTCACCGGAGTCGTAGCGGGCCGCGACGTCGCGCACCATGCTCCGGCTGGCCAGCAGCTCGGCGTGCATGTCGGCGAGCATCGCCTGCACCAGCTGGAAGCGGCCGATCGGCGCCCCGCCCTGCTTGGCGGTGGCGGCGTAGGCGACCGACTCGTCGAGCACCCGCTGCGCCATGCCGACGCAGAGCGCGGCGATGTGCAGCCGGCCGCGGGAGAGCACGGTGAGGGCCTTCGCGTAGCCGCGGCCCTCCTCGCCGATCAGCGCGTCGGCGGGCACCCGCACGTCGTCGAAGTACACCTCGCTGGTCCAGGCACCGGCCTGGCCCATCTTCGCGTCCTTGGGTCCGACGGTGACGCCCGGCGTCGTCGTCTCGACGACGAAGCTGGAGATGCCCCGGCCGCCCTTCTGCTCCGGGTCGGTGCGGGCGAAGACGACGAACAGGTCGGCGATCGGGGCGTTGGTGATGTAGCGCTTGCTCCCGTTGATGACCCAGGAGTCGCCGTCGCGGTGGGCGGACGTGCGCAGCGCCGAGGGGTCGGAGCCGGCCTCGGCCTCGGTGAGCGCGAAGGAGCCGATGAGCTCACCGGCCGACAGGCGCGGCAGGTACTTCTTCTTCTGCTCCTCGCTGCCGAACTTGGCGATCACCTGGCCGGAGATGCCGTTGTTGGTGCCGAAGAGGGAGCGGAAGGCCGGCGTCGTGTAGCCGAACTCCATCGCGAGCTCGACGTCCTCGCTCATCGTGACGCCGAGCCCGCCGTAGTCCTCGGGCAGCGCGTACCCGAACAGGCCCATCTCCGCGGCCTGCGCGCGCAGGTCGTCGGGGATGCGGTCCTCGTCCTCGATCTGCTCCTCGCGGGGCACCACCGATTCGCGGATCAGCTGGCGAACGGCGTCCTTGACCTGGCGGAAGTCCTCGGCGTCCACGCAGGCCATGGTGACGCGTGCCTCAGCCGCCCCTCACGCCGGGGGTCCAGCCGCGCCGAACCATGCGAACTCGTGGCCATCAGGCGGCGATGGCCACGAGTTCGCATGGTTCGCGCAGGGCGGCTCAGGCGAGGGCGTCCAGGCGGGTCATGTCCTCGGGGGAGAGCGTCAGCCGGGTAGCGCCCAGGTTCTCCGTGAGGTGGTCGACCGACTTGGTGCCCGGGATCGGCAGGATGACCGGCGACTTCTGCAGCAGCCAGGCCAGCGCCACCTGGGAGGGGGTGGCATCGAGCTCGCGGGCGATGTCCGCCACCGGGCTGTCCGGGGCGGCCAGGTCGCCGGTGGCGATCGGGAACCACGGGATGAAGGCGATGCCCTCGGCCGTGGCGTAGTCCAGGACGTCCTGGCTCTGGCGGGTGGTCAGGTTGTAGAGGTTCTGCACGCTGACGATCTCGGTGATCTCGCGCGCGGCCCGCAGCTGCTCCACCGACACCTCGGAGACGCCGATGTGCCGGACCTTGCCCTCGTCCTGCAGCTCCTTGAACGCGCCCAGCTGGTCGGCCAGGGGCACCTCGGCGTCGATGCGGTGCAGCTGGATCAGGTCGATGCGCTCGACCCCCAGGTGCCGCAGCGAGAGCTCGACCTGCTGCTTGAGGTAGGCGGGGCGGCCCACCGGCGTCCAGATGTGGGGCCCCTGGCGGGTCAGCCCGGCCTTGGTCGCGATGACCAGGTCCTCCGGGTAAGGGTGCAGGGCCTCGGCGATGATCTGCTCGCTGACGAAGGGGCCGTAGGAGTCGGCGGTGTCGATGAAGTCCACGCCCTGCTCCACGGCGGCCTGGACGACCCGGACGGCGGCGGCGCGGTCGGCCGGCTCGCCCCAGACGCCGGGGCCGGGCAGCTGCATCGCGCCGTATCCGAGGCGGTGCACCGGGAGGTCGCCGCCGATGGAGAAGGTGTCGCTCAGTTCCGCAGTCGTCATGTGGCTGGGCAGCGCGGCAACCGCCGCGCGTGTTCCCGGACGGGCGTGTTCGATGGACGACGTGGGCGAGATCGTCGGTGGCCAGGTGGGGGAGCTCGTCGTGCTGCGGCACGGCCAGACCGAGTGGAGCCGCAGCGGCCAGCACACCGGGGCCACCGACCTGCCGCTGCTGCCCGAGGGCGAGGAGCAGGCGCGCTCCCTGCGCGAGGCGCTGGGCCGCCGCCGGTTCGCCGAGGTGCGGGTGAGCCCGCTGCAGCGGGCCCGCCGGACCGCCGAGCTGGCCGGCCTGACCGCCACGGCGGTCGACGGCGACCTGGTCGAGCTGGACTACGGCGGCTACGAGGGCCGCACCACCGCCGAGATCAGCGAGGAGCTGGGCCGGGTGTGGTCGATCTGGCGGGACGGCACGGCCGACGCCGACGTGCCCGGCGAGACGCTGGCCGACGTCGGCGCCCGGGTCGACCGGGTCCTCGACCGCGTCCGCGACCGCCTTCCCGACGGCGACGTCGCACTCGTCGCCCACGGCCACGTGCTGCGGGTCCTGACCGCCCGCTGGCTCGGGCTGGACCCCGAGGCCGGGGCGCTGTTCGCGCTGCCCGCCGGCCGGTACGGCGTCCTGGGGCACGAGCACGGCCGCCCCGTGCTCACCGGCTGGGCCCTGGGCTGACCGACGACGGCGTCAGCGGGACCGCGCCACCGGCTGCCAGCGGCCCTCGGGCTCCTCGGCGGGTGGCTCGGGGCGCACCGGCCGGCCGAACAACCAGCCCTGGCCCATGTCCGCCCCCAGCGCGGTCACCTCCTCGGCCAGCCGTTCGGTCTCGATCCCCTCGGCCACGACCACCGCCCCCAGCTGGTGGGCCAGGTCGGTCACCGCCTTCAGCACCACGCGGGCACCGTCGTCGGGCAGTTCCTGCACCAGTCCCTTGTCCAGCTTCACCACGTCGGGCCGGACCGCGGCGAGCAGCGACAGGCTGTTCCAGCCGGCGCCGACGTCGTCGAGCGCGACGCGCCACCCCAGCGAGCGGTAGTGCTCGAGCACCGACACCAGGTGCCCGCGGTCGGCGATGGCGTGCGACTCGACGACCTCGAAGACCAGTCGGCGCGGGTCGATGCCGGCGTCGTGCGCGACCTGCTCGGTGCTGGCCAGGCAGACCTGCGGCCGGTAGATCGAGGCGGGGTTGAAGTTGATGAACAGGTCGTCCTCGCCCAGCCACGGCACCGCGCCCGCGATGGCGGACTCCCGGCCGATGCGGTCCAGCCGGTGCAGCCAGCCGGCGGACTCGGCCACGAAGAACAGGTCCCCGCCGCCGACCTCACGGCCGTCGACCAGCCCGCGCAGCAGCGCCTCGTGCGCGACGACGGAGCGGTCGGCCAGCGAGACGATCGGCTGGTACACCGACCAGAACTCGGCCTCGGCCAGGACGTCGACCTCGACCGTGACGCCGCGGCGTGCCAACTCCACGGCCAGCGTGGGCGCGGTCAGCAGCCGGGCGGTCAGCGCGGCGCCGTCGTCCGGCGGGTCGGTGGCGACCCGCACCGCCTCGGTCTCGGCGGCGGTCAGCTCCCGCGCCAGCTTCTGGAACAGCCGCTCCAGGCCCCGGCCACCCCGGTCGTCGACGACGTCGACCAGCTGGGGCGCCGAGCAGACGGTGAGGCCCAGCGCCTTCGCGGTGCGGGCCACGTGCGGCAGCACGTGCCCGATCGACGTCGCCAGCAGCGCACGGCTCGCCCGCCCGGGCACCTCCCAGTTCTGGCGGCACCCGCAGACGCCGCCGCAGATGGTTCCCACGGAGGACAGCGTGACTCACGCGCACGAGCGCACGGGACAGGCGCGCGGCGGTATCGGAACGCTCTTCCGGGGGTACTCGCAGGGGACTCCCAGCTCCTTCACAACTTGAATGTCTAAGGTTTGCCCATGGCCGCTCTCCCCACCGCTGAAGCCGCCCGCCCGAGTCGCGGCGGCCGACCGCGCGATCCCAGCCGGGACGGCGTGATCCGCGCGGCGATCCTCCGGTTGCTCGCCGACGTGGGCTACGGCGCGCTGACCATGGACGCGGTCGCCGCCGAGGCCGGCGTCGGCAAGGCGACGATCTACCGCCGCTGGCGCACCAAGCAGGATCTGGTCGTCGACACGATCTCCGACCTCAACCGCGCCGAGGCGCACAGCCCCGACACCGGTTC
This sequence comes from Blastococcus sp. SYSU DS1024, assembly GCF_054050795.1. Taxonomy (NCBI): domain Bacteria; kingdom Bacillati; phylum Actinomycetota; class Actinomycetes; order Geodermatophilales; family Geodermatophilaceae; genus Blastococcus; species Blastococcus sp. SYSU DS1024. Next base: position 7,263 of record NZ_JBJHAA010000020.1, on the reverse strand, counting down.
CCTCGAGGGTGACCTGCGCGAGATCATGCACTCCCTCGTCGGCGTCGTGAACGGCCCGACGGGTGCGGCCACCCTCTCGCTGCTGTCGACCGTGCCGCGCCACCCGGCGCTGGCCGAGGCGTTCGAGAAGGGCCCGCTGGCCGTGTGGCAGCAGTCCTTCGAGCAGGTGTGGCAGAACGCCGAGGCACGCGGCGAGATCGACCCGTCGTTCCGCACCTCGGTCGCCGCCGAGACCATCAGCGCGCTCCTCGTGCAGCGCTGGCTGCTCACCCAGCGCCCGGTCGACGAGGCCTTCGCCGACGAGGTGCTGCAGACCGTCGTCCTGCCCCTGGTGCGCCACCGGGCGACCAGCGCCTGACCGGCGCAGCAACCCGCCGACACGAGACCGGCCCGTCCCCCCGGGGGGACGGGCCGGTCTCGTGTCGGGGTGGGAGCGTCAGCGCGTGCGGTACTGGACCTTCTTCTCTACGACGGGCCTGCGGTTCCGCTTGGCCGGCGCCGCGGCCTTGCGGTGCCGGACCTTCTGCACCACCACCAGCGTGACCAGGAGCCCGACGGCGCCCATCGTGGCCTGGCCGGCCGGCGTCTGCAGGAAGCGCTGCACGGCGTCCTTGCCCTGGGCCTTCAGGCGCGTGGGGCTGCTGCGGTAGGCGATCTGGTCCAGCGTGGCGGCCAGCGACTCGCGGGCCGCATCGATCTCGAGCTGGATCTGTCGTGGGTCGCGGGGCACGGCGACAGCCTGCCAGACGCGGCGCAGGTCAGCGCGGTGACGGTCCTCCCCGGGCACCCGCACGGGTGCTCCTAGACTCCGGAGAGGACGCGGGAGTGGTGTAACGGCAGCCACGCCAGACTTAGGATCTGGTGCCTTCGGGCGTAGGGGTTCGACTCCCCTCTCCCGCACTCGGAGGGTGCGCCGAGCCGCCGCGCCACGGCGGCCGGGGCCGGCGCTCACCCCAGGTCGACGCGCAGGTCCAGCTCGGCCGACGGAGTGTCCGGGTCGTCGTCGTCCACGACGGCCAGCAGGCGCACCACGCCGTCCTCGACGCCGCAGAGCGCCAGGCCCTCGACCTTGTGCACGTGGCCGTCCACCTCGGGGATGGGCGCAACCTCCTGCACCGTGTCGCCGTCCAGCAGCGCGATCGCGGTGGCGACCACCGGCCCGTCGTCGACCGCGTTCGGGGTGTCCTCGGCGGCGGCGCTCAGCAGCACCCGGCCGTCGGGCAGCGCGACCGCGTCGGTGACCGCCAGGCCCACGCCCTCGACCTCGCCCAGCTCGTACTCGCGGGGCCGGTCCACCGGGACGGCGGCGGGCTCGGCCCGGCCCAGGACCGCGGCGACCAGGTCGTGCAGCGGCACGTCGACGCTCGCCGAGCGGACGCCGGCGGAGAGGTTGCCCCGGTTGAACCACCGGACGACGTCCCCGTGGCGGCTCGCGCCCTCGAGGTTCACGTGGTCCATCGGCAGCCCCAGTCGCTCGGCCACGCGCCGGTACACCGGGGTCAGCTCGGCCGAGCGCACCACCGGCTGCCCGTCCTCGAGCCGCACGAGGACCGCGTGCATCCGCCGGGGCGAGGAACCCGAGCCCAGCAGGAGCACGGCGGGCTCCCCGTCCACCTCGGCGGGGCAGGCGACCTCGAGGTCGGGCTTGAGGTGCTTGGTGCCGTCGGACTCGCGGAAGGTGCGCAGCCCCTCGACGGGTGGGAGCACCGGCACCGCCACCACCTCGCCGGGACGGCGCCAGGCGGCGATCGTCGAGTCGTCCTGCACCACGAGCCAGCCGTCCCCGAGCGGGGCCACGCCCGAGGCCGCGGTCACCGGGGTGCCGTCGGCGAAGCTCAGCGTCCGGGCGGCGTCCACGAAGACCTGCATCGCTCCGGTGTGCCCCGGGCGGCGGACGCTCACGCGCCGGGTCGGCAGCTGCCCGTCCGACCGACCACCCGGCCGGCGGCGCGCCAGGCGGATGCCCCGGTCAGGTCCAGAGGACGGCGATGAAGACGTTCAGGATCGCCAGCGCCCCGGTGGCGTGGAAGAACGGCAGCGGGGACTTCGGGGCGGCCCGGCCGGCGTCGGCGGCCTGCTGCTTGCGCGCGGCCAGGAACACCGTGACCACGGCCAGGACCGTGACGACGAGCTTGACGCCGATCTTGGCGTGGTCGACGGGGAGGTCGTCGGCCTCCCGGATGCCGACCAGCGCCAGGCCGCTCACCAGCTGGGTGAGCGCACCGATCTTCATCAGCGTCGTGTCGAACCCGGCCTTGCGGCTCACCTGGAACAGGAACGGCCCGATGATCAGGGAGAGGCCGAGGAGGTGGACGACGACGAGGAGAAGACGGACGAGCTCCATGCCCGGAGGCTACTGAGGCGGCGGGAGTGCGCCGCGCCACAGAACCCGGGCGGGCCGTTCACCCAGCCGGGTGGCGTCCCCCCGGTGCCCCTCTCGCCCGGCGGCGTGCCGGCCGATGGGAGGGCATGACGTCCAGCGCCACCCCGACCACGACCTGGCTGCCGGCCGCCATGGTGCGCGCTGCCGTCGTCCACTCCCCCGCCGCCGCGCCCGCCCGTGGCCGGCACCGCGCCCCGGAGTTCGAGGTTCCGGCGCGGGTGGCCGACGAGGGACAGCTGCTCCGCCAGGGCCGGCACGCCGAGCCCGAGGAGCAGGACTCCCTCGCCTGGCTCGGCTTCGCGCTGCGCCGGGACTGACCCGACGGGCTGCTCAGCGCCCGGCCAGCACCTCGCCCAGCACCGGCACCAGGGCCACGAACGCCTGGCCCCGGTGGCTGCGGGCATCCTTCTCGGCAGGTTCCAGCTCGGCCGAGGTGAGCTCGAGCCCCTCCGGGACGAAGACCGGGTCGTAGCCGAAGCCGTTGCTCCCCCGCTTCTCGCGGATCACCCGCCCGCGCCACTCCCGCTCCAGCACCCGCTCGGCGCCCTCCGGCGTGACCAGCGCGGCCGCGCAGACGAACGCCGCCCCCCGCCGCTCGTCCGGCACGTCGGCGAGCTGCCCGAGCAGCAGCGCGGTGTTGGCGTCGTCGTCGCCGTGCCGGCCCGACCAGCGCGCCGAGAGCACCCCGGGCATGCCGTTCAGCGCATCCACCGCGAGCCCGGAGTCGTCGGCCACCGCCGGCAGGCCGGTGTACCGGACCGCCTCGCGGGCCTTGAGCAGGGCGTTCTCCGCGAAGGTCGCCCCGGTCTCGGGCGCCTCGGGGTACTCCTCCACGTCGCGCAGCCCGACCACCTCGACACCGGGCACCGCGCTCGCGAGCAGGCGCCGCAGCTCGGCGAGCTTGCCGGCGTTGCGGGTGGCCAGCAGGAGCCGGGTGCTCATCGGACCACCGGCTGGAGCGACAGCGCCGTGGCCTGCAGGCGGGTGAGCTCGGCGCAGCCGGCGACCGCCAGGTCGAGCAGCGCGTCCAGCGCGGCACGGTCGAAGACCGCGCCCTCCGCCGTTCCCTGCACCTCGACGAACCCGCCGTCGCCGGTGCAGACCACGTTCATGTCGGTGCCGGCCCGCACGTCCTCCTCGTAGGCGAGGTCCAGCCGTGGTTCGCCGTCGATGATGCCGACGCTGACCGCGGCGACCGACTGGACGATGGCGGTCGGCCGGGCGAGCCGCTTCCGCGCGCCGAGCCAGGAGACAGCGTCGGCCAGCGCGACGTAGGCGCCGGTGATGGCCGCGGTGCGGGTGCCGCCGTCGGCCTGCAGGACGTCGCAGTCGATGGCGATGCTGTTCTCCCCCAGCGCGCCGAGGTCGACGGCGGCGCGCAGCGAACGGCCGATCAGCCGGCTGATCTCGTGGGTGCGGCCACCGATCTTCCCCTTCACCGACTCGCGGTCGCTGCGGGTGTGCGTGGCGCGCGGCAGCATCGAGTACTCGGCTGTCACCCACCCCAGGCCCGAGCCCTTGCGCCACCGCGGCACACCCTCGGTGACGCTGGCCGCACAGAGGACGCGGGTGCGGCCGAACTCGACGAGGACCGAGCCCTCGGCGTGATCCAGCCAGTTGCGGGTGATCGTCACCGGGCGGAGCTGCTCGGCCGTACGGCCGTCGGGGCGGGTCACGGCCACCGACAGTAGTGCCCGTCCGGGGCCACCACGGCGCATGCCCGGAGCGGTGCCCCGTTAGCGTCGGCGGGCATGGCGGCGAGCTCCCTGACCGATCCGCGACGGGAGCGCTGGGAGCGGTCCACCGACTGGATCCTCACCGCCGCCGCGCTGCTGTTCCTGGCGGCCTACGCCTGGCCGATCCTCGAGCCCGACCTCGCCGCACCGTGGCCCGCCGTCTGCCGCTGGGTCACCTGGCTCACCTGGCTGTGGTTCGCCGTCGACTACGGGGTCCGCCTCACCCTGTCGGAGCATCGGCGCACGTTCGTCCGGACCCACCTGTTCGACCTCGCCGTCATCGTCCTGCCCCTCCTCCGGCCGCTGCGGTTGCTGCGTCTGGTGACCCTGCTCAACGCGCTGAACCGGCACGCCGGGCGCTCGCTGCGCGGCCGGGTCGCCGTCTTCGTGGTGGGCGCCACGATGCTGTTGATGCTCGTCGCCGCCCTGGCCGTGCTCGATGCCGAGCGGGACGACCCGGAGGCGAACATCGACGGCTTCGGCGAGGCGCTGTGGTGGGCCTTCGCGACCGTCACCACTGTCGGGTACGGCGACCGCTACCCGGTGACCGCCGAGGGACGGGTGGTCGCCGCCGGTCTCATGCTCACCGGCATCGCCCTGCTCGGTGTCATCACCGCGACCTTCGCCTCCTGGCTGGTCGAGCGCGTGCAGCAGGTGGGCGAGGAGTCCGAAGCAGTGACGCGGCGTGACCTCCAGGCGCTCACCGAGGAGGTCGCCCGGCTGCGGTCGCTCCTCTCGGCGGAACCGCGCGGCGACGGCTCCGGCGGCGCCCCGGGGACCCGCGGCACCCTTCCACCGCACGCCGGGCCGGCGCACCGGGCAGGATCACCGCCATGAGATCGGAGCTGCGTGCCGTCCGGACCGGGGGCGTCCCCGTCGTCGTCGACCTCACCGACGACTGCGCCGACTTCGTGCAGGCGGAGGGTGACGGCCTGCTGCACGTCTTCGTCCCGCACGCCACCGCCGGCCTGGCCATCCTGGAGACCGGCTCGGGCAGCGACGACGACCTGCTGGCCCAGCTGGACCAGCTGCTCCCCCGCGACGACCGCTGGCGCCACCGGCACGGCAGCCCGGGGCACGGCCGGGACCACGTGCTGCCGGCGTTCGTCCCACCGCACGCCAGCGTGCCGGTCCTCGAGGGACGGCTGATGCTGGGGACCTGGCAGCGCATCTGCCTGGTGGACACCAACACCGACAACCCTCAGCGGCAGGTTCGCTTCTCCTTCCTGCCCGGGTGAGCCCCGCCGCCCCCTTGCAGGCCTTCCCCCGGGACACGGCAGGATGCGCGGCATGAGCGAGACCGACGCCGCCCCCGTCCGCCTGGCCCCCGGCGACCCGGCGCCGGACTTCACGTTGCCCGACGCCGACGGGAACCCGGTGTCGCTCTCCTCCTTCCGGGGCCGACGCGTGATCGTGTACTGCTACCCGGCGGCGCTGACCCCCGGCTGCACCACCCAGGCCGTCGACTTCACCGCCGCCGCCGGCGACCTCGCCGAAGCCGGGCTGGAGATCATCGGGATCTCGCCCGACCCGGTGGAGAAGCTGGCCCGCTTCCGCGAGAAGGAGCACCTGGACATCACGCTGGTGTCCGACCCGGACAAGCAGGTGATGCGGGCCTACGGCGCCTACGGCACCAAGAAGCTGTACGGCAAGGAGGTCGTCGGCGTGATCCGGTCGACGTTCGTGATCGATGCCGAGGGCCGGGTCGAGCGTGCGTCCTACAACGTCAAGGCCACCGGGCACGTCGCCAAGCTGCGCCGCGACCTCGGCCTCGACTGACCCTCACGCCCGCCACGTCCCCGGCCGGGGCTGGCACGCTGGCGGGCAGGGATAGCCGGGGTCCCACGGGAAGATGCCCCCGTCGTGGGTCCAGGTGAGCTGGTAGGCGGGCACCGAGAACTCGTCCGGTCGCTGGTAGAAGCGGTTGGCCGAGAAGAGCACGTCGGCCGGGTTGGGCAGCGCCTCGACGGCGAGCCGGCGATCCCGGTCGAGGACGAGGAGCTCGCCCGGCACCAGGTCCCGCCCGGCGAGGACCAGGTCGGCCACGGTGTTCAGCATGGCCGAGGCGGTCTCGTGGTCCACCCCGACGACGACGAGCTCCGGATGGCCCACCCCGAACAGGCCGACGGTGTAGCCGAACGGCGGCTCGTCGGACTCCTCGCCGCGCATGACGTACTGCACGGCGACGCGGTGGGCTCGGATCGTCTGCGCGAGCCGGCTGTCCTCCTGGTCGAGCCAGGCAAGCGTCTGCGGATCGGTCGTCATGCGACTGAGCGTGCGGCCGGCCACCGACATCCCGGGCACAGCCGGCTCGGGCTGTGGACGGGCAGCGCGCCTGGGGACGACCGGGGTTCAGCGGGCGTCGAGGCCGAAGACGCTGGTGACCAGCGCGTCGAGCACCGTCGTCGCCGCCTTGAGATCGGGCGCCCGCGCCGCCAGCACGTCGGAGTACAGGAAGGACTCCCCGAGGCGGACCACGGCGAGCGCGAGCAGCGGAACGGCGATCTGCGGCTCCAGCCCGTGCTCGTCGACGTCGCGCTGGAACAGCTCGGTGTAGGCCTCGACCACCCGCGGCTGGACCCGTCCCTGCGGGTCGGTGAGCACCCGGATCGCCGTCGCCGGCTCCTCGTCGAGCAGGCGGCGGATCGGGAGGGCGGCGCTGAGTGCGTAGCGGAAGTCCTCGCTGACGGCCAGCGAGCGCAGCCGGGTGGACGGCCCGGAGGCGGCGGGACGGGCATCGTGCTCGCGCTCGATCGCCAGCAGGGTCCGCCGGCCGAGGAAGGCCAGGGCCTCCCCGAGGATCGCGTCGCGGTTGCCGGCCCGGCGGAACAACGTCGCCCGCGAGATGCCCAGCTCCGCCGCGAGGGTGCCGGTGTCCAGCCGGCGGCCGCTCATCAGCGTCCGCGCGGCGTGACGCACGATCTCCTCGGGAAGGCCGCTCACAGCTGGCAGCGTAGGGCAGGAGGGGCGGGCCCCGGCGTCGTCGGACCCCCCTGTCGAGCTGGACGCGACGTCGGTGTCGGGCTGTTCGGCGCGATGAGGCCCGCCCCCCCCCCCCCCCCCCCCCCGACGCCGCCCAGCTCCAGCCCCGGCCTCGGCAGCTGGTCGCTGGGGCGCCCGCGCACCAGGAAGATCGCGTTGCGC
>NZ_JBJHAA010000019.1:0-83690 GCF_054050795.1 Blastococcus sp. SYSU DS1024 | reverse complement strand
GTTGACCCTATCGACGAACGCGGCCTGGGGTGTCGAGCGGAGGAGGCCGCGCCGCCTCCTACCTACCTTTCAAGCGCGACGAGCGCACGGGCCGATCGGCCCGTGCGCTCGTCGCGAAAAGGAACGTGCTGGAACGGCCCCCTGCCGGGTCCCGCCGCGAGCTCGCGAGCGGCGGGGGGCAGGGGGTGTTTCTCAGGCCTCGACCGCGGTGATGGAGACGGTCTTGCGTCCCCGCCGCGTGCCGAACGTGACCGAGCCCGGCGCGAGCGCGAACAGCGTGTCGTCGCCGCCGCGGCCGACGCCGAGACCCGGGTGGAAGTGGGTCCCGCGCTGGCGGACGATGATCTCGCCGGCCTTCACGACCTGGCCACCGAAGCGCTTGACGCCGAGGCGCTGCGCGTTCGAGTCGCGGCCGTTGCGGGAGGACGAGGCGCCCTTCTTGTGTGCCATGTCGGCGTCAGCCCTTCGAGATGTCGCGGACCACGAGGCTGGTCAGGGGCTGACGGTGCCCCTGCCGCTTGTGGTAGCCGGTCTTGTTCTTGAACTTGTGGATGTGGATCTTCGGGCCCTTGCCGTGCTCGAGGATCTCACCGGTCACGGTCACCTTCGCCAGGGCCGCCGCGTCGCTGGTGACGGTGTCGCCGTCGACCAGCAGGATGGCCGGGAGGGCGACGGTGTCGCCCGCCGCACCCTGCAGGCGGTTGATCGTGAACGTGTCGCCCACGGCCACCTTGTGCTGGCTCCCGCCGGCCTTCACCACTGCGTACACCACTGACTCCTCGTTAGCTTCTTCACGTCGAGCTCTGTGTCCGGCGCGCACGACCGGGGGGCGCCGGGTGCTTGGACGGGCTGCGCACGCCGTCCCGGCGGCACCCGGAGGCGCCTGCGCGGTGGCGCAGCAACCCGACCAGCGTACCCGAGCCGTCCCGCACCGGTCGACACGGCCCGGCTGTGGCCCTGCTGACCCTGCTCCCCCGGGCCGGCGCCCCCGTCCGGGGTCGCCGGACGGGGGGCGCCGGACGGGGGGCGCCTGGCCTGCCAGGGACTAGGACACCGGCGGACCGGCCGGCCGGCTGGCCGCCCGGCGGCGCCGCGGCCGTGCGGCCGCGGCCGGGGCCTCGCCGTCCCCGGCGGCCGGTTCGGCCGGCGCACCCGGGGCTTCGGCACCGGCGTCGGCGGCGTGCGCCACCCCGCCGGGGACGACGTCGGCCGTCGTCGTCGCCGGGGTGATCGGCTGCGGGGACTCGGCCGGGGCCTCGACGGCACCGACCTCACCGGCCGGGAGCACGTCCTCGGCCTCGGTCTCCGCCGGCGGCGGGACCGGAGCGGTCGCGGGCAGCGGCTGGACCGTCGTCACCCGCGCGTCCACCCGCTGCACGGGCGGGACGAGCACCTGCACCTCCGGGCCGGCCGGCGCGTCGTCCGCGTCGGTCCGCTCGGGCTCCGGCGAGCCGGTGACCGGGGCCGGAGCGACCGGGTCGACGTCCTCGACCGTCTCGGCCGAGCCGTCGGCCACGGGCTCGCCGGCGGGCGTCCCGTCGTCGGCGCGGGTGCCGGCGAGCACGGCGGCGTCCTCGGCCGCGCGCTCCTCCCCCGACTGCCCGCGGTTGCGGCGGCCGCGGCTGCGGCGACCGCCGCTGCGGCCCTCGGTGGCCTCGCCGTCGCCCGCGGGGGTCTCGGCGGTGACCGGCTGGGCACCCTTCTCGGCCTCCGTGGCCGCGGACGCCTCCGTGGCGGCGGGCGCCTCCTTGCCGGCGGTCTCCTTACCGGAGCCGCCGCCGTTGCCGCGGTTGCGCCCGCTGCCGGAGTCCTTGCCGCCGGAATCCTTCGCGGCGTCCTTCCCGGCCGAGCCGTTGCCGCCCGAGCCGCTCCCCCGGCGCTTCTCGTCCACCGGGTCGAGGTGCACGACGATGCCGCGCCCGCGGCAGTGCTCGCAGGACTCGGAGAAGACCTCCAGCAGACCCTGGCCCACCCGCTTGCGGGTCATCTGGACCAGGCCCAGGGAGGTGACCTCGGCGACCTGGTGCTTGGTCCGGTCGCGACCCAGGCACTCGGTCAGGCGCCGCAGCACCAGGTCGCGGTTGCTCTCGAGCACCATGTCGATGAAGTCGATGACGATGATGCCGCCGATGTCGCGCAGCCGGAGCTGGCGGACGATCTCCTCCGCCGCCTCCATGTTGTTGCGCGTGACGGTCTGCTCGAGGTTGCCGCCCGAGCCGGTGAACTTCCCGGTGTTGACGTCGACGACCGTCATCGCCTCGGTGCGGTCGATCACCAGCGAGCCGCCCGACGGCAGCCATACCTTGCGGTCCAGCGCCTTCGTCAGCTGCTCGTCGATCCGCAGGTCGTGGAAGACGTCGCCCTGACCGGTGTAGCGGGTCAGCCGCGCGGTGAGCTCGGGGCTGACGTGCGCGACGTAGGCCTCGACGGTGTCCCAGGCGTCGTCGCCCTGGACGACGAGCTCCTTGAAGTCCTCGTTGAAGACGTCGCGGATCACCCGGATCGCGAGGTCCGGCTCGCCGTAGAGCAGGGTCGGCGCGTTCGACGTCGACTCGGACTTCTGCTTGATGACGTCCCACTGCGCCTTCAGCCGGTTGACGTCGCGGGTGAGCTCCTCCTCCGAGGCGCCCTCCGCGGCGGTCCGGATGATCACACCGGCGTCCTCGGGGACGATCCGCTTGAGGATGTCCTTGAGCCGCTGGCGCTCGGTGTCGGGCAGCTTGCGGCTGATCCCGGTCATCGAGCCGCCGGGCACGTAGACCAGGAAGCGGCCGGGCAGGTTGATCTGCTGGGTCAGCCGGGCGCCCTTGTGGCCGATCGGGTCCTTGGTGACCTGCACCAGGATCTTGTCGCCGGACTTGAACGCCTGCTCGATCGAGCGCTGCTTGCCGGAGAGCCCGGCGGCGTCCCAGTTCACCTCGCCGGCGTAGACGACGGCGTTGCGGCCCTTGCCGATGTCGACGAACGCCGCCTCCATGCTGGGCAGCACGTTCTGCACCCGGCCCAGGTAGACGTTGCCGGCGAAGGAGGTCGCCGAGGCCTGGGTGACGTAGTGCTCGACGAGGACGTCGTCCTCGAGGACGGCGATCTGCGTCCGCTCGCCGCGCTGGCGGATGACCATCTTCCGGTCGACGGCCTCGCGGCGGGCGAGGAACTCCGACTCGGTCAGGATCGGCTGGCGACGGCGCCCGGTGTCCCGGCCGTCCCGGCGGCGCTGGCGCTTGGCCTCGAGCCGGGTGGAGCCGGCGATGCCGCGGACGTCGTCGTCGCTGGTGCTGCGGCCGTTGCGGCCGGCCCGCTCGGGGCGGTCGTCGTCGTCCGTGTCGTCGGAGGCCTCGTCCGCGCCGGAGCTGCCACCGCGGCGACGGCGGCGCCGCCGGCGACGGGTGCCCGATCCGGTCGACCCCTCGTCCTCGCTCTCGCCCTCGTCCTCGTCGGTGTCGGTCGCGGCGCCGGAGGTCTCGTCGTCCTCGGTGTCGTCGGCCTGCGGTCGCTCGTCGCCGGCGTCGTCGTCGGAGTCCGAGGGGTCCTCGCCGCTGCGGCCCCGCCCACGGCCGCGACGGCCCCGGCGGCGACGCCGGCTCGCCGACGAGCCCCCCTCGTCGCGGTCCTCGCCGGACTCGTCGCGGTCGTCGGCGTCCTCGGCCTGCTCGTCCTCGGTGTCGGCCACCGCCCGCTCCGGCTGCTCCTCCGCGGGGCGGCGGCGGGACCGGCTGCGGCGGGAGCGGGGCGCCTCGTCGGCGGTCGCGTCCTCGCCGTCCTGGTCGCCGGCTGCGTCCTCGACGTCGGGTTCCGGGGACTCCGCCGGGCGGCGGCTGCGCCGGCGGGGCGCGGGCGGCGCGTCGTCGGGCGGCGCCACGAAGCTCACGAACGCGGGGACCGGTGCCGCCGCGACGGGTCGGACGGCCTCGACCTGGTCCGGGTCGGCCGCGCCGGCCGGCCGGGTGGCCCGGCGGCGGGGACGGGCCACGACGGCCGTGGGCTCCGGCGAGCTGAACTGGGCGCCGAACCGCGGTCCGGCCGACTCGGGCTCGGGCGTCTCGGCCGCGGCGTCGGCGGTCTCGGTCTCGGTCTCGGTCTCGGTCTCGGTCTCGGTCTCGTCGACGGTGTCGGTCTCGTCGACGGCCTCGGCGTCCGGCGCCCCCTCCTCGGGGGTGGCCGGCGCGCCGGTGACCTCTGCCTCGGCGGGCTGGGGTGCGCCCGGCGGGACCGTGGTCTCCTGCGCGTCGTCGTTCTCGGTGGTCGGGTGGTCGGTGTCAGCCACGAGGGCTCTCGCCTCCTGTGCTGCTCCCGGGCGCCGATCGAAGGGACTGGCGGCCGCGCAGGAGCACGGGTTGGGCGGGGCGGGCCGCCGCGCGGGGTACGGCGGACTGGCTCGCCCTGCGAAGTCTGTGGGCGGCTCCCGCGCGACGGTTGCCGCGGCGGGGAGCCGGATGCGGTGGTGCGCACCTCCGGTGACGCCGGGGGTGGTGGTGCGGGTCCTGCGGTGGTCTGGGCATCCGGGCCGGGTGGACCGGAACGGGCGCGTCACGTCTGGCAGCCGTGGCGCTCGACAGCGCGCGGCCTCCGGGCGTCCGCCGGTCAGACCGTCGCGTGCTCCCCCTGGCAGCGGGTGCGCGCCGCACGGTCAGGACCGAGCGGATCGGCCACGGTCCCGGTGTCGTCGAGCCGGCCCTGCGCCTCACGCACGGCCCGGGGGGGCAACGGCGGGCGCAGGTCGGCGACGGCAGCCAGGGCGGCCAACACGTCGTCGGGTCGTACAGCGGGCGTCACCTGCCGGACGACCATGTGCAGTATGGCACAACCTGCCTCCTCCGCCGCTGACGCGCTGGCCACGGCGGGGCGCGCGTCGACGTCCTTGAGGCCGTTCTTGGTCCGCTTGGCGACGGTGACGACGTCGGCCGCCAGGAACTTCTCGACCGCCGGGGCGAGCTCCTGCAGGGGCACGCCGGGCAGCTCCACGCGCCAGACGGAGGTGTCGATGCGGTCGGCCAGGGAACCGGTCCCCTCCTGCGCCTCGACGACCTCCAGGACGGCGATGTCGGGCGGCAGGGCGGTGTCCAGCGCGACCCGCACCGCCTCGGGATCGCAGCGGACGGCCACCCCGATCTCCAGGTACTCCGCCTCGCTGGCCGACCCTGTCGGCGCGGCCCCGATGTAGGAGATCTTCGGGTGCGGGCTGAACCCGGCGGAGAACGCCATCGGCACCTGCGCCCGGCGCAGCGCCCGCTCCAGGGCCCGGGCGAGGTCGCGGTGGGAGGCGAACCGCAGCCGGCCCCGCTTGGCGTAGCGGATCCGGAGCTTCTGGACGGTCGGCGGCGGCGGTGGGCCGTCGGGCTGGCGCGCCATCTGGTCTCCCCCGCTCAGACGACGGTGAGCGGCAGCAGGCTGCGCCCCGTCGGCCCGATCTGGATCTCGGTGCCCATCGTCGGGCAGACCCCGCAGTCGTAGCAGGGGGTCCACCGGCAGTCGGCGACCTCCTCCTCGGAGAGCGCCTCCTGCCAGTCCTCCCAGAGCCACTCCTTGTCCAGCCCGGAGTCCAGGTGGTCCCAGGGGAGGATCTCGTGCTCGGTGCGCTCGCGGGTGGTGAACCAGTCGAGGTCGACGCCGAAGGCGGCCAGCTCCTCGGCCGCGGCCTGGGTCCAGCGCTCGAAGGAGAAGTGCTCGCTCCAGCCGTCGAACTTGCCGCCCTCGCGCCACACCCGCTCGATGACCCGGCCCACCCGGCGGTCGCCCCGGGAGAGCAGGCCCTCGATCACGCCGGGCTTGCCGTCGTGGTAGCGCAGCCCGATGGAGCGGCCGATCCGCCGGTCGGCGTTGATCGCCTGGCGCAGCACCCGCAGCCGGTGGTCGATGGTCTCGGCGCTGGCCTGGGCGGCCCACTGGAAGGGCGTGTGCGGCTTGGGCACGAAGCCGCCGATGGAGACGGTGCAGCGGATGTCCTTGCGGCCGCTGGCCTCGCGGCCGGCGCGGATGACCTCGACCGCGAGCTCCGCGATCTCCAGCACGTCCTCGTCGGTCTCGGTCGGCAGACCGCACATGAAGTAGAGCTTCACCTGCGTCCAGCCGTTGGCGTACGCCGTCGTCACCGTGCGGACGAGGTCCTCCTTGGACACCGTCTTGTTGATGACCCGGCGGATCCGCTCGCTGCCGCCCTCGGGGGCGAACGTCAGCCCGCTGCGCCGGCCGTTGCGGGAGAGCTCGTTGGCCAGCGTGACGTTGAAGGCGTCCACGCGGGTGCTGGGCAGGCTGAGGCTGGTGTTGGTGCCCTCGTAGCGGTCGGCGAGCTGCTTGGCGACCTGGCCGATCTCGGAGTGGTCGGCGCTCGAGAGGCTGAGCAGGCCGACCTCCTCGTAACCGGTGGCCTTCAGCCCCTGCTCGACCATCGAGCCGATGCCGGTGATCGTCCGCTCGCGCACCGGGCGGGTGATCATCCCGGCCTGGCAGAAGCGGCAGCCGCGGGTGCAGCCGCGGAAGATCTCCACGCTCATCCGCTCGTGCACGCTCTCGGCGAGCGGCACCAGCGGCTGCTTCGGGTAGGGCCACTCGTCGAGGTCCATGACGGTGCGCTTGCCGACCTTCGCCGGGACGTCGTCCCGGGTGGGGGTGACCGCGGCGATGGCGCCGTCCGGGCCGTAGGAGAAGGCGTAGAAGCGCGGGACGTAGACGCCGTCCACGCGGGCCAGGCGGGCGAGCAGCTCCTCGCGGCCCCCGGGGCGGCCCTGCGCCTTCCAGGCCTTGACGACGTCGGTGATGTCGCCGACGGCCTGCTCGCCGTCACCGAGGACGGCGCAGTCGACGAAGTCGGCGACCGGCTCGGGGTTGAACGCGGCGTGCCCGCCGGCCACGACGACCGGGTGGGTCTCGTCGCGGTCGACGGCGTGCAGGGGGACCTCCGCGAGGTCGAGCGCCTCGAGCAGGTTGGTGTAGCCCAGCTCGGTGGCGAAGCTGACGCCCAGGAGGTCGAAGTCGCGCACGGAGCGGTGGCCGTCGACGGTGAACTGCGGGACGCCGTGCTCGCGCATCAGCGCGGCGAGGTCGGGCCAGACGGCGTAGGTGCGCTCGGCCAGGGCGTCGGGGCGCTCGTTGAGCACCTCGTAGAGGATCATCAGCCCCTGGTTCGGCAGCCCCACCTCGTAGGCGTCGGGGTACATGAGCGCCCAGTGCACGTCCGCGGACTCCCACGGCTTGGTCTGGGCGTTGAGCTCACCACCCACGTACTGGATGGGCTTCTGGATCTGGGCCAGCAGCGGCTCGAGTCGCGGGTACAGCGACTCGCCGGCGGTGGTGCGGAGCTCTGCAGTCATGACCCGTCCAGGGTAGCCGCCGCGCCCCACTCCCCCCGCCCCATCGACGATCAGGTGACCTGATCATCGAGCGTCCTCCCGCACCGCAGGCGCTGAGGGAGGACGCGCTGCGCCGAGGGAGGACGGGCCGCGGCTTGTGTGGCCGTAGCATTATTGCTACGTTTTATCGCATGGGACGACAGCCGAAGTCCGAGGCGGACAAGGTGCACGACCGCATCGCGGTGCTCCGCGCCGACCGCGGCGTGAGCCGGAAGGAACTCGCGGACGCCGTCGGGGTGCACCCGCAGACGATCGGCTACGTGGAGCGCGGCGAGTACAGCCCGTCGCTGGCCCTGGCCCTGCGCATCGCCCGCTTCTTCGACCTGCCCGTCGAGGCGGTCTTCTCCCTCGACCCGCTGCCCTCGCTCAGCGAGGAACTCCTCAGGAGGACGCCATGAGCACGCACCCGCAGCAGACCTACCTCGCCAAGACCTTCGACGACGACCGCTACGCCTGGGCACGGAGCCGCCGCGCCCGCCGCCGGTCGGTGGCCGCCGAAGTGGCCCTCTTCGTCGCCCTCGTCGCCGCGACGCTGGTCAGCGCCTCCACCGACGAGGGGTGGACGACGACGTACTTCGTCATCTGGACGGCCGGGATGCTGGCGTTCATCCCCCTGCACTCGGTGCTCAACCTCGGCATCCGGGGCGTCCTCGACCGCGACAAGCGGTCGCTGGACGAGCACCAGCGGCGGCTGGGCGAGCGGTCGCACAGCGCGATGGGCTGGCCGAGCATGGCGCTGACCTTCGCGGCGATCGGAGGGGCGGTCGCCGTCGTCGCACTCACCGAGCACGTCGCGCTGGCGCTGTGCCTCGGGTTCCTGCTGTGGCTGGCCAGTGGCCTGCTGACCTACTGGCACCTGGCCTGGACCGCTCCCGAGGAGCCGGCCGACGCCGACTACTGAGCAGAGGAAAGCCCCTCACCCCTGACCCCCTCGCAGGGGCCCGCCGCGAGCGCGCGAGCGGTGGGGGGCGAGGGGGTTTCCTCGTTCAGCCGAGGTCGGGGAAGAAGAGCTTCACCTCGCGCTCGGCGGACTCGGGCGAGTCGGAGCCGTGCACGATGTTGTTCTGCACCTCGAGGGCGAAGTCGCCGCGGATGGTCCCGGGGCCGGCCTTCACCGGGTCGGTGGCGCCGGCGAGGGCGCGGAACGCCTCGATGGCCCGCGGCCCCTCGACGACCAGCGCCATGAGCGGACCGCTGGTGATGAACTGCACCAGGTCGGCGAAGAACGGCCGCTCGCGGTGCTCGGCGTAGTGGGTCTCGGCGGTCTCCCGGTCCAGGGTGCGCAGCTCGGCGGCGACCAGGCGCAGCCCCTTGCGCTCGAGCCGCGTGATCACCTCACCGACCAGGCCACGGGAGACGCCGTCGGGCTTGACGAGGACGAGAGTGCGTTCGGTCACGGGGCGGCAGCCTACGGGGTGGCTGCTCCACCGCCGTCGGCGTCGGTTCCCCGGGGCTCCTCGACCGGTCCGAACGGGGTGCCGACCAACTCCTTGCGCACCTGCAGCAGGTAGGCCCAGATGAGCAGGAAGGCCCCGGCCACGAACCACATGACGCCGTTGAGCAGACCGGTGAGCAGCAGCGGCACCTGCAGGACGGTGCCGATCAGCAGGCCCCGCTCCCGGCGCTGCAGGCCGGAGGCGAGGATCAGCACCACCGCCAGGACCAGCAGGACGGTCAGCCGGCCGGCGCCGAGCCCCTCCTCGGTCTGCGCGATGCCGCGGGGCACGAACAGCACCGCGATGCCCTCGAGCACCAGCACCCCGGCCGCGACTCCGCGCAGCGCCTTCGCCGCGCGCGCCGGGTCCGGTGCGGTCACCGCGAGCCCCGCGCCATCAGCGTGCGAGCCTCGCCGGCGGTGATCACGCTGCCGGTGACCAGCACGCCGGAGCCGCCCAGGGCGTCGTCCGGGCCCGCCTCGGCCAGCTCGATCGCCTCGGTGATCGCCTCGGCCAGCTCTGGCTGGACGCTCACCCGGTCGGCGCCGAAGACGTCGACGGCCAGCGCGCCGAGCTCGTCGGCGGGCATGGCGCGCGGCGAGTCGTGCTGGGTGACGACCAGCTCGGCGCAGATCTCCTCGAGCGCGGCCAGCATCCCGACGACGTCCTTGCCGTGCACGCACCCGACGACGCCGACGAGCCGGGTGAAGTCGAAGGACTCCCGGAGCGCCTCGACGGTCGCGCGCATGCCGGCCGGGTTGTGCGCCGCGTCGACCAGCACCGTCGGGCTGGTGCGCACCCGCTCCAGCCGGCCAGGCGACCGGACGGCGGCGAAGGCGGCGCGCACCGTCTCCTGCTCGACCGGGCCGGTCGCCGCGCCCGCGCCGAGGAACGCCTCGACCGCGGCGAGCGCCGTCACGGCGTTCTGCGCCTGGTGCGCGCCGAACAGCGGGAGGAAGACCTCCTCGTACTCCCCGCCGAGCCCCTGCAGGCGCACCTGCTGCCCGCCGACGGCGATCCTGCGCTCCAGCACGCCGAACTCGGTGCCCTCACGGGCGACCACCGCCTCGACCTCCACGGCGCGGCGGACCAGGGTGTCGAGCGCGCCGGGCTGCTGGTGGGCCAGCACCGCGATGGCGTCGGGCTTGATGATCCCGGCCTTCTCCCCCGCGATCGTCGCGACGTCGGGACCGAGGTACTCGGCGTGGTCGAGGTCGACGGGGGTGACGACGGCGACGCGGGCGTCGGCGACGTTGGTGGCGTCCCACCGACCCCCCATGCCGACCTCGATGACGGCGACGTCGACCGGCGCGTCGGCGAACAGCGCGTAGGCCATGCCGACCATGACCTCGAAGAAGCTCAGCGGCACCTCGCCGGCGGTGTCGACCATCTGCACGTAGGGCGCGATGTCCTCGTAGGTCTCGACGAACCGCTCGGTGCTGACCGGCTCGCCGTCGAGGACGATTCGCTCGCGGATCGACTCCAGGTGCGGACTGGTGAAGCGGCCCACGCGGAGCCCGAAGCCGCGCAGCAGCTCGTCGATCATGCGAGCCGTCGTCGTCTTGCCGTTGGTGCCCGCCACCTGGATGACCGGCATCGCGCGGTGCGGGGATCCCAGCAGGTCGACCAGGGCGGTGATGCGGGTGAGCGAGGGCTCCAGGCGGCTCTCCGGCCAGCGGGCCAGCAGCTCCCTCTCCACCCGGGCCATGTCACCGGTGCTGCTGTTGCTCATCCTGCTCAGGATGCCAGCCAGGACACCGGACCGGCTCCGCGCCCCGGCCCGCTCCTCGCTCGATGCTCCCGCGGCTGTCACCGGTCGTGCACTTCCTAGGATGAGGGACATGGTTCCCGACATCGCGACCCCGGACACGACTGCCCCGGCTGCGACCGTCGGCGTACCCGACCGGCCGACCGTCGACGGGCTCGAGGAGAAGTGGATCGCCCGCTGGGCGGAGCAGGACACCTACGGCTTCGACCGCGCCGCCGCGCTGGCCGCGCCTCGCGCGCAGATCTGGTCGATCGACACCCCGCCGCCGACCGCCAGCGGCTCGCTGCACGTGGGGCACGTCTTCAGCTACACCCATACCGACATCGTCGCCCGTTACCAGCGGATGCGCGGCAAGCACGTCTACTACCCGATGGGCTGGGACGACAACGGCCTGCCCACCGAGCGGCGGGTGCAGAACTACTACGGCGTCCGGTGCGACCCGGCGCTGCCCTACGACCCGTCCTTCGAGCCGCCCGCGAAGCCCGGCAAGGACCAGGTGCCGATCTCGCGGCGCAACTTCGTCGAGCTGTGCATGCAGCTGACGGAGGAGGACGAGGCCGAGTTCGAGAAGCTGTGGCGCCGCGTCGGCCTATCGGTGGACTGGACCAACGTCTACCGCACGATCTCGGAGTCCTCCCGGGCCACCGCCCAGCGGATGTTCCTGCGCAACCTCGCCCGCGGTGAGGCCTACGCCCAGGAGGCGCCGACCCTCTGGGACGTCACCTTCCGCACCGCCGTCGCCCAGGCCGAGCTCGAGGACCGGGAGCGGCCCGGCGCGTACCACCGGATCTCGTTCCACTCCGCCGCCGGCCCGGTGTTCATCGAGACCACCCGCCCGGAGCTGCTGCCGGCCTGCGTCGCGCTGGTCGCCCACCCCGACGACGAGCGGTACCAGCCGCTGTTCGGGAAGACCGTCCGGACGCCGATCTTCGACGTCGAGGTGCCGGTCGTCGCCCACCGCCTCGCCGAGCCGGACAAGGGCTCCGGCATCGCGATGATCTGCACCTTCGGCGACCTCAACGACGTCACCTGGTGGCGCGAGCTCCAGCTGCCGACCCGGGCGATCGTCGGCTGGGACGGCCGGATCCTGGCCGAGCCGCCGGCCGACGTCCCCGCGGAGCCGTACGCGGAGCTCGCCGGGAAGACCGTCTTCAGCGCGCAGCAGCGCATCGTGGAGATGCTGCGGGAGTCCGGCGACCTGGAGGGCGACCCGAAGCCGATCACCCACCCGGTGAAATTCTTCGAGAAGGGCGAGCGCCCGCTGGAGATCGTCACCACGCGGCAGTGGTACATCCGCAACGGCGGCCGCGACACCGACCTGCGCGACGCCCTCGTCGCCCGGGGCCGGGAGATCCAGTGGGTGCCCGAGCACATGCGGCACCGCTACGACAACTGGGTCGAGGGCCTCAACGGCGACTGGCTGATCAGCCGACAGCGCTTCTTCGGGGTGCCCTTCCCGGTCTGGTACCGGCTCGACGAGGCCGGTGAGCCCGACTTCGAGAACCCGATCCTCGCGGCCGAGGAGTCGCTGCCGGTCGACCCGTCCTCCGACGTGCCGCCCGGCTTCGACGAGGCACAGCGCGGCCAGCCCGGCGGGTTCATGGCCGACCCCGACGTCATGGACACCTGGGCGACGTCCTCGCTGTCGCCGCAGGTCGCGTCGGGCTGGGACACCGACCCGGAGCTGTTCGCCGCGGTCTTCCCGATGGACCAGCGCCCGCAGGCGCACGACATCATCCGCACCTGGCTGTTCTCCACCGTCGTCCGGGCGCACTTCGAGCACGGCACCGTGCCGTGGACGCACGCCACCATCTCCGGCTTCGTCGTCGACCCCGACCGCAAGAAGATGTCGAAGTCCAAGGGCAACGCGACCACGCCGATCGACGTGCTCGAGCGGTACGGCACCGACGCGGTGCGCTGGCGCGCGGCCGGGGCACGCCCCGGTGCGGACTCGCCGTTCGACGAGGCGCAGATGAAGGTCGGCCGCCGGCTGGCCATGAAGATCCTCAACGTCGGCAAGTTCGTGCTGGGTCTGGGCGCCTCGGCGTCGCTGTCGGCCGACGACGTCACCGAGCCGATCGACCGTGCGCTGCTCGCCGGGCTGGCCGCCGTCGTCGACGAGGCGACCGCGGCGATGGAGGCGTTCAACTACACCCGCGCGCTCGAGGTGGCGGAGTCGTTCTTCTGGTCGTTCTGCGACGACTACGTCGAGTTGGTGAAGTCCCGCGCCTACCGGTCGGACGAGGCGGCGACCTCCGCCCAGGCGGCGCTGGCGGTCGCCCTCGACGTCCAGCTGCGGCTGTTCGCCCCGGTGCTGCCGTTCGTCACCGAAGAGGTCTGGTCGTGGTGGCAGACGGGCTCGGTGCACCGGTCGCTGTGGCCGACGGCGACCGAGCTGCCGACCGGGGGCGACCCCGCTGTGGTCTCCGTGGCCGCGGCCGCGCTGGCCGGGGTGCGCAAGGCGAAGTCCGACGCCAAGCAGTCGATGCGCGCCGAGGTGGAGACTGCGACCGTCACCGCCCCGGCCGCGCAGGTGCCCGCGCTCGAGGCGGCGCGCTCGGACCTCGTCGACGCGGGCCGGATCCAGACGCTGACCGTGCGCCCGGGCGAGGGCGAGCTCACCGTCGACGTCGTCCTGGCCGAGGTCACCGAGGGCTGAGCTCGCTGCGCCCGTGCGGCCCCTTCTGGGGCTCCCACGGGGCGGTGGCTTCACCCCGCGTGCGCACGCGCGCAGGTCAGGCCAGGAATCCGGTGACCGTTGAACGCTGACGGTCCGGAACGGCGCCCGGCGTGATCCTCTGGCGTGCAACGGTCGGCTGTATCCACAGGCCCTCCGCCGCCGAACCCTCGACTGCGCCACCCTCTGCGCCGTGCACCGACTGCCCGCCCTCCTGCCCGACGGCGTCGCCCGGCGCGTCGACGTCGTCCGGGCGAGCAGTTCGAGCAGCGTCGGCCGCTGGCTGCGGGACGGCCAGCTGGTGCAGGTGCATCCGGGCGTCCTCGTGCTCCCCGGCCGCACGGACGAGTGGGCCATCAGGTCGCGCGCCGCGTCTCTCTGGGCCGACGGTCCGCTCAGCCACCTCTCCGCCCTCGTCGCGTGCGGGATGGCTGGGCCACAGGCCGGCCCGGTGCACGTGATGGTCCCGTACGCGCGCTCGCCGGAGCGACGACCCGACGTGGTGGCCCACCGCACCACCCGTCCCCTGGTCACCGTCCGGTGCGGTGCGGTGGACGCCGTCGAACCCGTCCGGAGCCTGGTCGACGCCTGGGCGTGGGCGCACTCCCCCGGGCGTAACCCGCGTAGCCGTCACGAGGCCGCTGTCGTGCGTCAGGCGTTGATCGAGGCCGTGCGGCGCCGGGACGTACGCACGGGAGCGCTCCGCCGCGAATCCGATCGGCGTGCCCGCCATCCCGGACGACGGCCGCTGGTCCAACTGCTCGACCTCGTTGCCGGGGGGTGTCAGAGCGAGCTCGAGATCTGGGGGGCGCCGAGGGTCCTGCCCGGACCACCCGTCGTACCCGCGCCGGTCCGGCAGCACGAACTCGTGCTCGGCAGCGGTCGGCGCGTGCAACTGGACGCCGCATGGCCTGCGGCGCGCGTGGCGGTGGAACTCGACGGCGCCGCCTTCCACGGCAGTCGGGAGCAGCGGGAACGGGACCTGCGCCGCGACACGGCGCTGGCGGCACTCGGCTGGGTCGTGCTGCGCTTCAGCTACGCCCGCCTGATGACCGACCCGGAGGGCTGCCGGCGGGAGATCGTCGCCGTGGTCCTCGCGCGGCTTGTCCGGTGAAC
Organism: Blastococcus sp. SYSU DS1024; assembly: GCF_054050795.1. Taxonomy (NCBI): domain Bacteria; kingdom Bacillati; phylum Actinomycetota; class Actinomycetes; order Geodermatophilales; family Geodermatophilaceae; genus Blastococcus; species Blastococcus sp. SYSU DS1024. The sequence goes on along the minus strand of NZ_JBJHAA010000019.1, from coordinate 69,347 downwards.
GCCAAAGGCCCAGAACCTGGCGGATCCTGGGCCTCTGGCGTGCGCTGGTCAGCTGCGGGTCAGGCCGACTTCTCGCGGGGGGCGCGGGTCGGCTTGCGCGGCACGATCGTCGGGTTGACGTGCTCCAGCACGACCTCCTTGGTGATCACCACGGAGGCGACGTCCTCGCGGCTGGGGATGTCGTACATGACCGACTGGAGCACCTCCTCCATGATCGCGCGGAGCCCGCGGGCGCCGGTGCCGCGGAGGATCGCCTGGTCGGCGACGGCCTCGAGCGCGTCGTCGGTGAACTCCAGCTCCACGCCGTCGAGCTCGAACAGCTTCCGGTACTGGCGCACCAGGGCGTTCTTCGGCTGGGTCAGGATGTTGATCAGCGCCTGACGGTCCAGCTTCCGCACGCTGGTGATGACCGGGAGCCGGCCGATGAACTCGGGGATCATGCCGAACTTCAGCAGGTCCTCGGGCATGACCTCGGCGAAGGCGTTGGCGTCCTCGATCTCCTGCTTGCCGCGGATCTCGCCGGCGAACCCGATGCCCTGCTTGCCGGCGCGCGCCTCGATGACCTGCTCCAGGCCGGCGAACGCACCACCCACGATGAACAGCACGTTCGTCGTGTCGATCTGGATGAACTCCTGGTGCGGGTGCTTGCGGCCACCCTGTGGCGGCACCGACGCCGTCGTCCCCTCGAGGATCTTCAGCAGCGCCTGCTGCACGCCCTCGCCGGAGACGTCACGGGTGATCGACGGGTTCTCGCTCTTGCGGGCGATCTTGTCGACCTCGTCGATGTAGATGATGCCGGTCTCGGCCCGCTTGACGTCGTAGTCGGCGGCCTGGATCAGCTTCAGCAGGATGTTCTCGACGTCCTCGCCGACGTAGCCGGCCTCGGTGAGCGCGGTGGCGTCGGCGATGGCGAACGGCACGTTCAGCATCCGCGCCAGCGTCTGCGCGAGGTGCGTCTTGCCGCAGCCGGTGGGGCCGATCAGCAGGATGTTGGACTTCGCCAGCTCGACGGCGTCCTCGCGGGAGGCGCGGTCACCGCCGGCCTGGATCCGCTTGTAGTGGTTGTAGACCGCGACCGAGAGCGTCCGCTTGGCCTTGTCCTGGCCGATGACGTACTGGTCGAGGAAGTCGTGGATCTCCTTGGGCTTCGGCAGCTCGTCGAACTTCAGGTCCGACGACTCCGAGAGCTCTTCCTCGATGATCTCGTTGCAGAGATCGATGCACTCGTCGCAGATGTAGACCCCGGGGCCAGCGATGAGCTTCTTGACCTGCTTCTGGCTCTTCCCGCAGAACGAGCACTTGAGCAGGTCACCGCTCTCACCGATTCGTGCCACCTGCTGACCTCCACCTCGACTGTCGCCGGTCCTGGTGCCAGGTACCCGCGGGTTGGACCCTGCTGAAGATTTCTGCCCCGTTCGACCTCGCTGACAGGCTGCCCCGCGAGGCTCTCCTCCCAGCGCTTCCGGCCGGGGATCGGGCGTTCGCCGAACGTACCCGCCGCCGTGGACGAGGTCGGGCAATGACTCACCCGGATCGTCCGTGGCCGTCCCACATCTGTCCCGTCGTGCCCTCAGACCTCCGACGGTACGGGCCGAACACGCGCCCCGCGCGTCCCCGGCCCGTACCGGATCAGGCGGTGGGGAGGGCGTTGAGCTTGCGGCTCTGGATGACCTGGTCGACGAGCCCGTACTCCTTGGCCTCGCCGGCCGTCAGGATCTTGTCACGGTCGATGTCGGCACGGACCTGGTCGGCCGTCCGGCCGGTGTGCCGGGCCAGGATGTCCTCCATCTGGCTGCGCACCCGCTGGATCTCGGCAGCGTGGATCTCCAGGTCGGAGACCTGACCGCCGGCCTCGCCCGAGGGCTGGTGGATCAGCACGCGGGAGTACGGCAGCGCGAGCCGCTTGCCCGGCGTCCCGGCCGCGAGCAGCACGGCGGCGGCCGAGGCGGCCTGGCCCATGCAGACGGTCTGGATGTCGGGGCGGACGAACATCATCGTGTCGTAGATGGCCATCAGCGAGGTGAAGGAGCCACCGGGCGAGTTGATGTAGATGGTGATGTCGCGGTCCGGGTCGGCCGACTCCAGCGTGATGAGCTGCGCCATCACGTCGTTGGCCGACGCGTCGTCGATCTGCACCCCGAGGAAGATGATGCGCTCCTCGAAGAGCTTGTTGTACGGGTTCGACTCCTTCATGCCGTAGCTCGTGCGCTCCACGAAGGAGGGCAGGATGTACCGGCTGGAGGGCATCTGGAAGCTCATCTGTGTCTGTCCTCGGGAGCTCAGTTGTCGGAGACCGGGTTGGCGCTGTCGGTCATGGCGGCGCGGCTGACGACGTGGTCGACGAAGCCGTACTCGAGCGCCTCCTGAGCGGTGAACCAGCGGTCGCGGTCGGAGTCCTCGAGGATCCGCTCGACGGTCTGCCCAGTGAGCTGCGACTGCAGCTCCGACAGCTCCTGCTTGGTCCGCCGGAACAGGTCGGCCTGGATGGCGATGTCGGAGGCCGTGCCGCCGACGCCGGCCGAGGGCTGGTGCATGAGGATCCGCGCGTGCGGCAGGGCGTAGCGCTTGCCCTTCGTGCCCGCGGTCAGCAGGAACTGGCCCATCGAGGCGGCCAGGCCCATCCCGTAGGTGGCGACGTCGCAGTCGATGAACTGCATCGTGTCGTAGATGGCCATACCGGCGGTGACCGAGCCACCGGGCGAGTTGATGTAGAGGTGGATGTCCTGCTTGGGGTCCTCGGCGGAGAGCAGCAGCATCTGGGCGACGAGCTGGTTGGCGATGACGTCGTCGACCTGGGTGCCCAGGAAGATGATCCGCTCGCGCAGCAGGCGCTCGTAGACCGAGTCGCCGAGGTTCATCCCCCCGCCGTTGGCGCGCAGCATCGGCGCGCTGGCCAGGTTCGGGTCGGTGGTGCTCACGGGTGCGGTGACCTCCGTAGGACGCGTGTCGTGGCAGTCGGTCTCGGTGCGGTGCGGGCCCGGTTCGGCCCTCCGGGGGGCGATACCCCTCGGCGATCGCCTGAGTCCTGTCGACCCTAACGCGGACCTGCGACGGGACAGTCCCCGTGGCGGCGGTGTTCGCCGTCGGCGCAGCGGCCCGCCCCGGAACGCCGCGACGCCGCCCTCCCCGGTCGGGGAGGACGGCGTCGTCGGGTGCCGGCTCAGGCCTTGGTGACGTCCTCGGTGTCCTCGGTCGCCCCTTCGGCGGCCTCGGTGGCGACGGCCTGGACGGCGATGTCGTCGTCCTCGGCCGGCGCCTCCTCCGCGGGGGTCTCCTCGGTGGGGGCCTGGACCGTCTTCGGCCGCAGGGCCTCGAGGTCGACGTTCCGGCCGGACTCGTCGGTGATCGTCGTCTGCTCGAGCAGCTGGGCGAGCGTCTTGGTGCGGCGGACGTCGGCGACGAACTCGGCGATGTTCCCGCTCTGCTGCAGCTGCTGCGCGAACTGCTCCGGGCTCATACGGTTCCGCTGCGCCTGCGCCATGATCTGCGCCGAGAGGTCGTCGTTGTCGACGGTGACCTCACGGGCGTCGGCGATGGCGTCGAGGATGAACTGCGTCTTGACCGCCTGCTCGACGTTCTTGCGCTGGTCGGCCTCGTAGTCCTCGCGGCTCTCCACGCCCGACATCTGCAGGAAGGCGTCCCAGTCCATGCCGGCCTGGGTGAGCTCCCGCTCGAAGGCCTGGTTGCGCCACTGCACCTCGCGCTCGACCAGGTTCTCGGGCATGGGCACCTCGACGGTCTCGACCAGGTGCTCGACGAGCTTGTCGCGCGCCTGGGCGCCCTGCTGGATCACCTTGGAGCGCGCCAGCCGGGTGCGGACGTCCTCGCGCAGCTCCTCGAGGGTGTCGAACTCGCTGGCGGTCTGGGCGAACTCGTCGTCCAGCTCCGGCAGCTCCTTCTCCTTCACCGAGCGGACGGTGACGGTGACGTCGGCCTGCTGGCCGGCGTCGGGGCCGGAGAGCAGGGCGGTCTGGAAGGTCGCCGACTCGTCGGCGGACAGCCCGCGGACGGCGTCGTCGAGGCCCTCCATGAGGTTGCCGGAGCCGACCTCGTAGGACATGCCGGTGGTGGAGCCGTCCTCGAGCACCTCGCCGTCGAGCTTGGCCTCCAGGTCGATGGAGACGAAGTCGCCGTCCTGCGCGGGGCGCTCGACGCCGGTGAGCATGGAGAACCGCTCGCGCATGACCGAGACCTGCTGGTCGATCTCCTCGTCGGTGACCTCGACGTCGTCGACGGTCACGGCGAGGTCGTCGAGCGCCGGGAGCTCGAGCTGCGGGGCGACGTCGACCTCGGCGGTGAAGGCGAGGGTGTCGTTGTCGTCGAGGCGGGTGACCTCGATCTCCGGCTGGCCCAGCACGCGGACCTGGTTCTCGCGGACGACCTCGGAGTAGATCTCCGGGACGGCGTGCTGGACGACCTGCTCCAGGACGACGGGCCGGCCGAGCCGCTGGTCGAGCACGCGGTTGGGGACCTTGCCGGGGCGGAACCCGGGAACGCGGACCTGCTTGCCCAGCTCCTTGTAGACCTCACCGAAGGCGTGGTCCAGGTCCCCCCACGGCACCTCGATCGCCATCCGGACCCGCGTGGGGCCCAGTTCCTCGATGGTGCTCTTCACAGCGGCAGTGCTCCTCGGTGAGACAGTGGTGTGCAGGCGCCCACGACGACGGTGGCGCCGGGTCGACCCCCGAGTCTAGAGACGTCCGGGGCACGCGCGCGGTGGCGGGATGCGGGCATCGCGCTCGTCCGGTCGGGGTGACAGGATTTGAACCTGCGGCCCCCTGCTCCCAAAGCAGGTGCGCTACCAAGCTGCGCCACACCCCGTGGCCGCCCGAGTCTAGGCGTCGCCCGGCCGCCGGCCCGGTGCGGCCGGTCAGGCGGACACCGGTGGACGGCGGTCCGCCCACGGCGCGGCCTGCTCGAGCGCGGCGGCCACCCGCACCAGCACGTCCTCGCGGCCGTACGCGGCGACCAGCTGGACGCCGACCGGCAGTCCCTCGTCGGTGCGGTGCAGGGGAAGGCTGATCGCCGGCTGGCCGGTCACGTTGAACTGCGCGGTGCACGGCATGAGGCTGTTGATCCGCCGGCCCTCCTCCTTCGGCCCGGCCGCGGTGAACCAGCCGAGCTCCGGCGGCGGCGCGGCGATGGTCGGTGTGACCAGGAGGTCGAAGCCCTCCCCACCCAGCTCCCGCGGCGCCCACCACCGGGCCATGCGGCGGGTCCAGGCGCCGAGCCAGGTGCGGGCGCCCAGGTAGTCCTCGGCGGAGAGCTTCCGGCCGACGGCGCGGTACATGACGTTGCGCGGCTCCAGCTCGTCGTCCTCGACCGGCCGGCGCAGCGCCGAGCGCTCGAGCGCGGAGAGGGTGAGCGCCACGTCCGCGGCGATGGTGGTGGTGAAGAAGCGCGGGAACTGCGGGTCGAACATCGCCCCCGGCGTGCCGGGCCCGACCTCGCCGCCGAGCTCCGCGAGCAGCCGGCCGGCGTGCTCCACCGCGGCCCGGCACGCGGGGTCGTCGAGGTACTGCTCCCCCGGGTCGGCGTCGAGCAGGCCCACCCGCAGCCGGCCCACCGGGGCGCCCACCTCCTCGGCGAGGGCCCGGGGCAGCGGCGGGGCGGCGTACGGGTCGCCGGGCATCGGTCCGCCGATGAGGTCGAGGACGGCCGCGGTGTCGCGCACCGTGCGGGTGACGACGCCGTCGATGGTGGCGCCGGCCCAGCTCTCCCCCACCTCCGGCCCCTGGCTGACCCGGGCGCGCGTGGGCTTGAGCCCGACCAGCCCGCACTCGGATGCCGGGATGCGGATCGAGCCGCCGCCGTCGTTCGCGTGGGCGACCGGCACCAGGCCGGCGGCGACCGCCGCGGCCGAGCCGCCGCTGGAGCCGCCGGTCGACCGGCCGGTGTCCCACGGGTTGCGCGCCGGCGGGTGAGCGGCGGGTTCGGTGGTGATCGTCGTCCCGAACTCCGGGACGCTGGTGCGACCGAGGGCGACGAAGCCCGCCGCGCGGAAGCGCTGCGCGAGGTGGCTGTCGACGCGCCACCGGACGTCGGCGTCGCGCAGGAACGACGTCCCGTAGTGGGTGGCCTCGCCGGCGACGTGGCAGCCGAGGTCCTTGAGCAGCAGCGGCACCCCGCGGAACGGGCCGTCGGGGAGCTCGCCGCGCGCCTCGGTGCGGGCGGCGTCGAACCGGTCGCGGATCACGGCGTCCAGCTGCGGGTTCACCCGCTCGATCCGCTCGATCGCCGCGTCGACGAGCTCTGCGGGGGTGGCCTGTCCGGTGCGGACCAGCTCGGCCTGCGCGGTGGCGTCCAACCAGGTGGTATCGGTCACCCGGCGCACGCTAGCCGCCGAGCCGTCCCCGGCATGCCGGAGCACGGCCTCCCTGCTGCGCTGGAGGCGCGTCGGCGAGGGATGCGCTCGGGCCGGTGTCGGTCGGGTGGCTCCGACGGTTGCCCAGACGTCATGGAACCGACATGTGCAGCATCCCCTCCCGCAGTCGATGATGGGGTGGACTCCCGCGTCGACGGCTCGCGGACGGCTCCGGGACTCCTCCGGCGCGCGGGGTCCGGCGCACGACCACCCCGGCGCACACGGAGAGAGGCATGACCAGTCGTCGAGCAGCACTGCTCCTGGTTCCACTGCTGGCCGTCGGTGCCTGTACGGGCAGCGCTGAGGACGACGCCGCGGGAGGTGACGCCTCCGCGAGCCCCACGAGCACCGCGGGCGAGGTCGAGATGGGCGCGTGCGAGTTCGACGTGCCTGCGGGTGTGCAGATCGAGTGCGGCACGCTGCCCGTCCCGGCCGACCGCGACGACCCCGGCTCCGGGGAGATCCAGCTCGCCTTCGGCATCGTCCGCAGCGACTCCGACAGCCCGGCGGACGACCCCGTCGTCTACCTGTCGGGGGGACCGGGCCAGAGCACATTGGAGCTCGTGCCGCAGGGATTCGGCCAGCTCTACGAGCCGCTGACCGCCAACCGGGACCTCGTGCTCGTCGACCAGCGGGGCACCGGGCTGACCGAGCCGTCGCTGGCCTGCGACGAGTACACCTCGTGGATCCAGGAATCGCTCGGCTCCGACCTGCCCCCGGAGGAGCTGGAGGCCCAGGCCGTCGCGTCCCTGGACGAGTGCCGCCAGCGCCTCGTCGACGAGGGCATCGACTTCTCCGACTACAACAGCGCCGCCTCGGCCGCCGACCTCGAGGACCTGCGCGTCGCGCTCGGCTACGACGAGTGGAACCTCTACGGGATCTCCTACGGCACCCGGCTGGCGCAGGCCGCCATGCGGGACCACCCCGACGGCATCCGGTCGGTGGTGCTGGACGCCGCCTACCCCGTCGACGCCGACCTCTACGCGGAGACGCCCGGGAACGCAGTCCGGGCGATGGAGGGCCTCTTCGCCACGTGCGCCGACGATGCCGCGTGCGCCGCGCAGTACCCCGAGCTCGAGCAGACGTTCCGCAGCCTGGTCGACGAGCTGAACGCCTCGCCGGCGCCGATCACCGTGGTCGACCCGGCGAACGGGCAGCGCGTGGAGGAGGAACTCGACGGGGACTCGCTCGTCGGCTTCCTGTTCCAGACGCTCTACTCCACGGAACTGGTGGCGCACCTGCCGGAGATCATCGCCGCCGCGGACGACGGTGAGTTCGGCACGATCGGCCTGCTCCTCGGCGCGCTCTCCCAGCAGCTGGAGCTGGTCAGCATCGGGCAGCAGCTGGCCGTCCAGTGCCAGGAGGAGATCGCGTTCGGCTCCCAGGAGGAGGTGGCGGAGGCCGCTGCCGAGCACCCGCTGGTCCAGGGGTTCTTCGAGGGTGCGCCGACCCTGGGCCCCGGTGTGTTCGACGTCTGCGGATCGTGGGACGCCGGCGAGCCCGGCGCCGACGCGAACGAGCCCGTGGCCAGCGACATCCCCGCGCTGGTGTTCGCCGGCGACCTGGATCCGATCACGCCGCCGCGGTGGGGCGAGGAGATCGCCGCGGAGCTGCCGAACAGCGTCTTCGTCCCGTTCCCCTACACCGGGCACGGCGTCCTGCCCAGCCACGACTGCGCGGTGCGGATCGCCGAGGAGTTCCTGGACGATCCACGGAGCGAGCCGGCGACCGACTGCGTCGACGACATCGAGGCTCCGGCTTTCACCGCGGATGACGTCCAGATCGAGATGACGCCGTTCGAGAGCGAGGAGCTGGGCCTCACCGGGCAGCGGCCGAGCGGCTGGACCGAGGTGATCCCCGGTGTGTGGCAGGACTCGGTGCTGGTGTCCCTGACCCAGCAGCTCGTCCCCGGGGCGACCGCCGACCAGCTTCTCCAGCAGTTGGCGGCTCAGCTGGGCACCGACCAGCCACCCCAGCCGGTCGGCCAGCTGACGACGGAGGCCGCCACCTGGGATCTCTACCAGCTGGAGGACCTCGGGCAGCGCGTCGAGCTGGCCCTCGCCGACGGCCCGGACGGCCTGCTGCTGGTCCAGCTGACGACCAGCCCCGCCCGCAACGACGTCCATCGCGAGCAGGTCTTCCTGCCGGCGGTCGAAGCGCTGTCTCCGCAGTCCTGAACCGGGCGCCCGGCCCCCGTCCGATCCGCGGAAGGCGTCGCCGGCCGTTAGCCTGCCGGGGAGCGCGCGAGCCCAGCCCCCGGGCGGCCGGAGCGCGCCCCACGGATGGAGGCCTCGCGGTGGAGATCGACGACGACGGCCTCGGCCCGGCCACTCCCCCTCCGCCGCCGAGGTTCGGCGTGCTGCCGGCGGCCGCGGCGCTGGTGCGCCTCCCGTTCGACCTGGTGGTCCTGGTCGGCTACGCCGTGCGCGAGCTCCCGCTGCTGGTGCAGGACGTGCGCAGCACGGTCAACGACGTCGCCCGGCTGGTGCACCACGGCGAGCGGGGCGGCGCGCTGCAGGAGCTGCTCGACAGCCTCGCCCGCGCGGCCCGGGCGGACAGCGCGGGGGCGCTCACGCATCTGCTGCGGGCGGGCGGCGACCTGGCCGCGGTGCGGGCCGAGGTCGAGCGGCAGCGCCTCCTGCTCGGGGACGTCGATCCCGCCCAGGACCGTGGGGACGGCTGACGCCGCCGGTCACCCGACCTGCTCGACCGGCGCCGTCCGCAGGACTGGGGGCGGGACGACCCGGCCGGCCGGACGACGGCGGATCAGCCACTCGGCGACCGCCAGGTTGACCAGCCAGCCGGCACCCATGGTGACGGCCTCGGCCGTCGGGCCCGGTTCGCCGGCCACGACCAGCCAGGAGCCGGCGGTGAGCACCTGCGTGCCGGCCCCGAGCCCGAGGGCGTAGCCGCGCAGCATCCAGGCCCGGTGCCTGCGGATGTCGCCGCGCAGGACGGCGGTGACGCCGAGGACGATGGCCACGGCCATCCCGGCCCCGGCCGCGGCGCGGAGGACCGTGAGCAGCCCGCTGTCGGCCCCGGTGATGGCAGCGGTGAGCCAGAGCCCGCTCAGCGCGGCGACGAGGCCGGCCGGGGCGGCGATCCGCCCGGTGACGCGGTGCCAGCGGGGTCGGCGTCCCCGCGTGCCCGGCACGAACTGGAAGGCACCGACCACGGTGAACACCAGCGCGCTGAGGATGTGCACCACCAGCGGCACCGGCGCGGCCGCCGACCGCGGGGCCTCGGGCAGCACGGCCGCCCCGCCGGTGAGCTCGACGAGCCGGGCGGCGCCGGCGAGGAGCGGCACGAGGGCCAGGGCGATGAGTGCGGCGGGCACCAGCCACTGCCGTCGGCGGCGGGGCGTCGTCCGAAGTGCTGCGGTCATGCACCCGATCCTCGGGACCGTCCCGCCGCAGGTCATCGCCGGAAAGACCGGTTCCCGGGTCCTCCTTTGGTCGGAGGCGCGGCCGGTCTACCGGCGCGGGACGCGCCGCGTCTCGTACGCCCAGATCGCGATCTCCACGCGGTTCCGGACGCCCAGCTTGGCCATGAGGCTGCCGACGTGCGTCTTCACCGTGCTGAGCGCGATGTGCAGCTCTCGGGCGATCTCGTCGTTCGACCGGCCGCGGGCGACGGCGGCGAGGACCTCCTCCTCCCGGTCGGTGAGCGGGTCGACCGGCTGGGCGGGCGAGGCGGCGGGGCCGGTGCCGGCGAAGGCGTCGAGCAGCCGGGCGGTGACGCTCGGGGCGATCAACGCGTCCCCGCCGGCGGCGGCGCGCACGGCCTGCGACAGCAGGTCGGGCCCGGCGTCCTTGAGCAGGAACCCCCGGGCGCCGGCGCGCAGCGCGGCGTAGACGTACTGGTCGAGGTCGAAGGTCGTGATGACGACGACGGGGACCGGATCGGCGACGTCCGGGCCGGCGAGCCGGCGGGTGGCCTCGAGGCCGTCGGTGCCGGGCATGCGGATGTCGAGCAGGCAGACGTCGGGGCGCAGCCGCCGGGCCAGCTGCACGGCTTCCTCCCCGTCCGCGGCCTCGCCGACCACCTCGATGCCCGGCTGGGCGTCGAGGATCATCCGCAGCCCGGTGCGCACGATCTCCTGGTCGTCGGCGACGAGCACCCGCACGGTCACGCGGGCCCCCGCCGGGGCAGGTCGGCGCGGACGGCCCAGCCGCCGCCGGGCGCCGGCCCGGCGGCGAAGGTGCCGCCGAGCAGGGAGACGCGCTCGGCCATGCCGCGCAGCCCGAACCCGGGGGCGACCGGCGCGGTGGCGCCGTCGCCGTCGTCGCTGACCAGCAGGTCCACCCGGGCATCGTCGACGACCACCCGAACCTCCACGCGGGTGGCGCGCCGGGCGTGCCGACGGGCGTTGGTGACCGACTCCTGGGCCAGGCGGTAGACGGCGGCCGCCACGGACGGGGAGACGGCGTCCGTGGCGCCGGTCACCCGGACGTCGACGGGCAGACCGTCGCCGGCGGCGAGGCCGGTCAGGTCGGCCAACCCCGGGGTGGGCGCGAGGTCGGCGACCCCGTCGCGACGGAGGGCGCGGACCATGCCGCGCATCTCGGCGAGGGTGCTGGCCGCTTCCTCCTCGATCAGCCGCAGCGCCTCGACCGCGGCCTCGGGACGCGTGGCCGCGGTGGCCAGGCCTGCCTGCGCGCGGACGGCGATCGCCGAGACGTGGTGGGCGACGGTGTCGTGCAGGTCGCGGGCGAGGTGCTCCCGCTCGCGCGAGGCCACCTGGTCGAGCTCGCGGGCCCGGGCGCGCGCCCGGAAGCGGGCGGCCGCGCCGAGGGCCAGCGAGGAGAGCAGGACCGCGGCGCCGCCGACGGCGTCACCGGGCGTGGCCGGGCCGAGGACCAGCGAGACGACGGCACCGGCCAGCAGGACGGCGAGTCCGGCGAGCGCCTGGGCGCCCGAGCCCCAGCGCACGACGGCGTACGGCAGCAGCAGCCCGAACGCGGCGGAGTACATGCCGTCGCGGTCGCCGGTGACGGCGGCGAGCACGGCCAGCACGCCGAACCAGGCGATGAGCACGAGCACCGGCTGCGTGCGGCGCCACAGCAGGAGCGGGGCGAGCGCGCAGAGGACGGCGACCTGCACCCAGCGGGAGGGCAGGTCGGGCCGGAGCACGCCCTCGAGCACGGCGGCGACCGGGACGAGGGCGGCCAGCAGCCAGTCCCGCCGGCCGCGGGCGGGGGCGTCCGGCGGCCTCGGCTCGCGCCAGAGCGAGCGCAGCAGCGCGATCACGCCGGTCACCGTACGAGCCGGGACCGCGGAGTTGATCAGCCGGAAGGAGGAGATCGTGGGTTGCGACGCTCACGAACCTCCCGCAGGTGCACGACGTGCACGCGGGCCGGCGGGCTCCGGGCCGCGGCGGGAGCGGGCGCACGGCTCCGCATCCCGCCGCGGCGCCGGGTCATCCGCCCAGGTCGGTGAGCAGCTGCTCCATCTCGGCGATCTCGGCGGCCTGGCTGTCGCGGATCGCCTCGGCCAGCGCCATCGCGTCGGCGTTCTCACCCTCGGCGAGCTGGGTCTCGGCCATGCGCACGGCGCCGGTGTGGTGGACGACCATCTGCTCGAGGAACAGCCGGTCGAACTCCGCACCGGTGGCCGCCATCAGCGCGTGCATGTCCTGCTCGCTCATCATGCCGCCCGCCCCGTGACCCATGCCGTCGTGACCCGTGCCGTCGTGACCCATGCCGCCGTGACCCGTGCCGTCGTGACCCATGCCGTCCATGGGCTCGACGCCCCACTGCTCGAGCCAGCCGCGCAGGATCTCGATCTCGGGCCCCTGTGCGGCTTCGATGCGCTCGGCCAGGTCCCGCACCCGCGGGTCGGCGGCCCGGTCGTCGGCCAGCTGCGCCATCGCGAGGGCCTGCTGGTGGTGCGGGATCATGCCGGCGGCGAACGAGACGTCGGCATCGTCGAAGGCGTCCTGCGTGCCGGCCGAGGGCCCCGCGGAGGGGGCGGTGCTGCCCGTCATCGAGCCGTGCCCGGCGACGTCCGTGTCGTTGCCGCAGCCGGCGAGGACGAGGGCGCCGGCGACCAGGGCTGCGGCCAGGCCGTTGCGGCGGGCGGTGGTGGTGGTGATCATGTCGTGCTCTCCTGACGAAGGTGGGATCGAAGGCGTGCGCGGACCGCCGCCGGGGCCACGTGGCCGGGGCGGGACGGTCGGGCGGTCGGCCTAGATCCGCAGCAGGCAGAGCGCGGACAGGTCCGGTGGTCGGAGTGGGAGCGACCCGGCGGCGGCGCGGGCCCGAGCCCGGGCCAGACCTCGGGGGACCACTCGCGCCGGCCGTGGGGCGAGCACCGCGAGCAGCAGGGCCAGGCCGGCGGCGAGCACCGCCAGGCAGACGGTCCACAGGTGCCCGGCCGTACCGTCCGGGGCGCCCTCGTGGCCGGCGCCGGCCAGGGCGGCGGCGGAGCTCGCGGCGGGATGGCCGGGCACGGAACCGCCTGAGGTGACGACGACGCCGCCGGGCTGGTCGGCGGGATGCGCCGCCATCCCCGCCGGGCCGGCGTGCCCGGCGTGGAGGTCGGTGCTACCGGCGAGGCACTGCACGCCGTGCAGCGCGAAGACCGCAGCCAGCAGGACCAGCGCTGTCCACCGTCGCGTCCTCACCGCACCCCCTTCCCCCGCGAGGCCAGGCGGACGCACCGGGCGCCGACCGGCGCCCGGCCGCCCGGAGCGGCCGGCATGGTCAACGGGGTCCGGCAGCGGCCGGTTCCCGATCGGCCACGGCACGCCCCGCGGACACCGCGGCGACGCTCGCCTCCGGGCGCAGGTCCAGCCGCCGCAGCAGCTGTGCGTTGGACGCCACCACGACGGTGGACAGCGACATCAGCAGCGCGCCGACCTCCATCGGCAGCACGAACCCCACCGGGGCCAGCACACCGGCGGCCAACGGCACCGCGAGCAGGTTGTAGCCCGCACCCGCCCAGAGGTTCTGCTTCATCTTGCGGTACCCGGCGCGGGAGAGACGGATCACCGAGAGCACGGCGCGGGGATCGGAGGAGGCGAGGATCACCCCGGCCGACGCGATGGCGACGTCGGTGCCCGCACCGATGGCGATGCCCACGTCGGCCTGGGCGAGGGCCGGTGCATCGTTCACGCCGTCCCCGGTGAAGGCGACGGCCCGTCCCTGTCGTTGCAGCGCGGCCACCCGCTCGGCCTTGTCCTCCGGGCGCACCCCCGCGATGACCTGGTCGACGCCCAGTTCGTCGCCGACCGCGCGGGCGACCGGCTCGGCGTCGCCGGTGATCATGACGACCTCGAGGCCGAGAGCGTGCAGCGCATCGACGGCTTCCCGCGATTCCGGACGGACCTCGTCGGCCAGTCCCAGCGCGCCGACGACCCGCCCGTCGACGAGGACGTGCAGCACCGTCATCCCCTCCTCGGCCCACGACCGGGCGGCCGGCAGCGGTGCCAGCCCGTGCTCGACCAACAGGTTCGGGCCGCCGACGGCGACGGTGCGTCCGTCGACGGTGGCGGTGACGCCGACGGCGGCGGACGCGCGGAAGTCGCCGGCCGACCGCCCGGGCAGGCCGCGCTGACGCGCCGCGGCGACGACGGCCCGGGCGAGCGGGTGCTCGCTGTCGGCCTCCGCGGCGGCTGCCAGCGCCAGCACCTCCTCCTCGGTTCCGCCGGTGGTGGCGATGCGGTTCACCGCCGGCTCACCCCTGGTCAGGGTCCCGGTCTTGTCGAACAGGACGGTGTCGATGGTCCGCATCCGCTCGAGCGCAGCGCGGTCCTTGACCAGCACGCCGCCGCGCGCGGCGCGCTCGGTGGAGATGGACACCACCAGCGGGATGGCCAGGCCCAGCGCGTGCGGGCAGGCGATCACCAGGACTGTCACCACGCGGGTCAACGCGGACTCGGGCGCGCCCAGCAGCGACCAGACGACCGCGGTGACGGCCGCCGAGGCGACGGCGAACCAGAACAGCCAGCCCGCGGCGCGGTCGGCCAGCAGCTGCGCGCGGGTGGTCGAGGACTGCGCCTCGGCGACCAGCCGCTGGATGCCGGCCAGCGCCGTGTCGTCGCCGACCGCGGTGACCCGCACCCGGATCGCGGTGTCGGTGGCGACGGTGCCGGCCACCACGTCGTCACCGGGGCCGCGGGGCACCGGCCGGGACTCCCCGGTGATCATCGACTCGTCCACGTCGGCGGTGCCGTCGACGACCCGGCCGTCGGCGGGCACCCGGCCCCCGGGCCGGACGACGACCACGTCGCCGACGCCCAGCTCGGCCGGAGGCACGGTGACCACGTGGTCGCCGACGACCTTCTCGGCCTCGTCGGGCAGCAACGCGGCGAGGGAGTCCAGCGCGGAGGAGGTCTGCGCCAGCGAGCGCATCTCCAGCCAGTGCCCGAGCAGCATGATGACGACGAGCAGCGCGAGCTCCCACCAGAAGTCCAGCTCGTGGGAGAGGACCCCCAGGGTGGCGCCCCAGGAGGCGAGGAAGGCCACGGTGATGGCCATGCTGATCAGCAGCATCATCCCGGGCTTCCGGACCCGGACCTCGCCGAGAGCCCCGGTGAGGAACGGCCGTCCGCCCCAGGCGTAGATCACCGTGCCGAGCGCCGGCGGCACCCAGGCCAGGCCGGGGACGTCGGGCAGCCGGTAGCCGACGAGGTCGGCGAACATCCCGCTGAGCAGCACCGTCGGCAGCGCGAGCGCCAGCGTGATCCAGAACAGCCGCCGGAACATCGCCACGTGGTCGGCGCCGCCGTGACCCGCGTGCCCGGCGTGCTGCCCGTGCCCGCCGGGGTGGCCGTGTGCAGCGTGGTCACCGGCCGCGGCTCCGCCGCGGTGGCCGGCGAGCACCTGGGCGTGACCGTCGGAACCGCCGTGGCTCGCGACCAGGGGGTCCTCGACCGCCGGGGCGGTGCCGGCCGGCCGGTCTGCGACGGGAATCCCCTGCCCGTGCGTCGGCCCGGATGCAGCCCCCTCCCGGGTGCGCGCGTGGTCGTGAGCGGAACGGCTCCACGGATCCGACATGACGTTCCCACCTCTCGCCTCGAGCTCCTGACGGCGACCCGGGCGCTCGCTCCTCGTTCGAGCGATGCGCTCGAGCTGCCGACGCACGAGGAAGCTATACCCCTAGGGGGTACTAGCGCCAGGGGTTGCTCGAACCCAATGCGCGCCGCATCGGCGGCCGACAGCAACTCCGAGAGCCGCGGTCACAGGGCCCAGCCGACCACCAGCCCTCGGGTGCCTCCCCTCGCGCGGGCCGGTGGGCGCTCTCCCGCCCGGCTCCGCCACGCCGACGGACCCGGCCGGGCAGGGCCGTGGTGCGCCGGCAGCTCCGTGTCGTCCGCCTCGAGGCCACCGGGCCGGCCGCGACCGGCCGGGTTCGGGCGGGCCAGAGCGCTACCGCCGGGTCGCGATCCCCGCGCCGCACCTCGGGACCCGCCCCCAGCAGCTCGTGCCGCAGCGCTGCCGACCGCGGGCCTGGAACTCCTGGGCGCGCCGGCGCTCACGAGCGCCGCCGCGCACCCCGGATCCAGCGCGCGATACCCTCGTTGCGGACCGGAACCACCGCCGACCTCGGTCGACTGGTTCTCACACGGCGAGGGATGGTCGTCAGACGTTCTCTCACGTGGTCCCGCGGGTGTAGCTCAATGGTAGAGCCCCAGCCTTCCAAGCTGGCCATGCCGGTTCGATCCCGGTCACCCGCTCCACGCACTGACCAGCTCGTATGCCCGTTTGTGCAGCTCAACCGGGCCGCACCACTCCTTCCGTGCCTTAACGATGCTGCCCCCTGTTGACCCCTGACCACCGCGTTTGGCCGCTGCTTAAGGCACGGATAAGGCACGCAGATGGCACGACCCCGACCGTCGGTAGGCCGGTCGGAAGGGTCGACCAGGCCTCCGCACTTGGGCTCCACGCCGCCCTCGTCTGCCGGGCAACGACCGCCGGGTGACTCTTCAGGCCCTCCACGATGGCCGCCGAGGTGACGACGAAGGCCCCCGCCCTCCCTACGTTCGGAGGACGGGGGCTTCATGCGTTCCGGGGTCGCTCAGCTCATCGCTCAGAGGCAGCCCGCAAGGCAGCGGACGTCAGCCGCCCGGCCGTCGCGTTGGGTTCGGCGAGGTTGTCGGAGTCTTGAGGGAAGATGCCACCAACGGCCGACTATTAGGAGACGCCCGTGGAGTACCCGGCCTACTTGCAGGAGATCGACAAGGCCGCCGATGCAACCGGCGGCAAGGTGGTCTCCCTTGCCGGTGGCTACTTCGGCGTCCAGCTCGTCGCCGACGGCCCGAACGTCGTGCTCGCCCTTGACCTCGACTCCGACCAAGGCTGGGTCGCCTGGCGCGAAGACCAGTGGGGCGAGCAATGCTGCGACTCGGCCGAGGAAGTCCTTGGTGACTGCCCGCTCGGTGAGCTGCGATCCCGTGCCCTGGAAGCCGTCGCGGCTCACGCTCATGCCTGACGGACCGCCCGCTCGATCTCGCAGGCGATGTCGTCGGGGTCCTCGTGCTCCCAGAACCGGAGGACCCGCCACCCAGCCTCGGTGAGCTTCTCGTCGGTCTCCCGGTCCCGAGCGACGTTCCGTGCGATCTTGGCCGGCCAGTAGCCGGGGTTCGCGGTCGGCATCCGAAGGTGCTCAGGGCAGCCGTGCCAGTAGCAGCCGTCCAGCAGGACAACGACGCGGACCCGGGGGAAGAGGAGGTCAGCTGTCCTCCGCAGGCCGGGCATCGGCCGACGACCGACGAAGTAGCGGAGCCCTCGGGCATGTACCCGCGAGCGGACCGCCAGCTCGAGCCGCGTGTCCCGTCCCCTGTTCGCAGCCGTCGCCCGGCCCGCTCTCGCCGAGGCGGACGGCTGCGGAGGCCGGTTCATGGGTCAGTTGCTAGCGACCTCTGCGACCCGCTCGACAACCTGCCGGGCCAGTAGCGGTGGCACGGAGTTGCCGAGCTGCGCCTGGATGCTGGATCGGGTGCCGACGAAGTCGAAGTCGTCGGGGAACGTGAACAGCCGCCGCATCTCGGGCACCCGAAGCCGCCGGTTCTCCCAGTGAAACGGCCCGACGTTGGGACCGGGCTGAGCTTGGATCGTCGGCGACGGCTTGTCCGGATCGAGCTTGAGCAGGAAGGACCAGTAGCGGCTCCGCCACTTGAACAGCGGGTCGGGGTGACCCTTCTCGGCCGTGTAGTGGAGGTAGTTGCCGCCCGGCGGGATGTCGGCGAGCAGGTGGGCGTACTGCCCCCGGAGTTGCTCCTCCGGCTCCGGCTCCGTCACCAGTCCGGCGAGGGCCTCCCCCGCCGTCACATGAGGTCGGTCAGACGACCCGGTGACTCGCCGCTCCCAGCTTCCACCGTGCTTAGCCTCGGGCAACTCCGGAAGCTTCTCGCCTTTGGGAACGCCCACGACGAAGAGCCTCGGCCGTGCCTGCGGAACCCCGAGGTCGGCTGCGTTGAGGACCTTGGCCGCGAAGTGGTAGCCAGCCTGGTCGATCTCCCTGAGCAGTCGTTCATAGGCGGGCCGCGACGCCTTGTTGTTGTAGGTCAGCGCGTAGACGTTCTCAAGAACGAACGCCCGAGGCCTCGCCTCATCGAGGATCCGCGTGTACGCCTGAAGCAAGGAGGCATCCGGGTCCAGGCCCGACCGCTTCCACTCAAGCCAGAAACCTGACTTGCTGAACGGAGTGCAAGGCGGGCCGCCGATCAGAAGGTCGGGACGCTGGCCGGCGCTCAAGCCCGCAGCATGAAGCAGCTCGCTCGTCGGCACCTTGAGGATGTCCCGGCGGATGACCTCTGACTGGAGGTGCGTGAAGTTCTTCTCCATGGTGGCCGCCGCGTCGGCGTTGTGCTCAACGGCCGCGGCGACCTCATAGCCCGCCTTCTCGGTCCCTAGATCGAGACCCCCTGCGCCAGAGAACAACGAGATAGCTACTCCACGACTCCCCACATGCCGGAGTGTGCCAGCCAGGTCCGACAAGTCCGGCTCTGGCGCACCGACGCCGACGGGCGTCACGATCCGGCAGCGGCCAGCGTCCGCGACCACGTGCCCGTCACCGGCTGCATAGGCGCAAGCCGATCGCCGAAGGCTGAATGACGGGTCAGACGCTCGGTGAGCTGGTACCGGAAGGCCCACTCGCGGGTAGGCGAGTAGAGACACGCCGCGATCACGTCGAACTGGTCGACGCGGTAGAAGCGGCTGGCCGGGTCGCCCTTCGAGGCCCGCGTCTTCTGGACCTCGACCTTGTAGTCACCGCTGGCGTACCGCTCAGGGCTGGCGTTCTTGCACTCAACCCGCAGCTCCCGGCCGTCCTTCAACGTCACGTCGAAGTCGTGGAGGGCGTCCAAGTCGAGCCGCTCGACCTTGCCGACGGCCGGGTCTGCCAGGAGCGTGCGCTCCAAGTGGTGCTCCGCCACGCCGCCACGGACGGCGACCTTCAGACGACCTCGCCCGGCGATGATGTCGATGATCTCGCGGCTGGAGAGGCTGAACTCCTGCTCCAGTTCGTGAAGGCCCGCCGCCGCCCCCTGGTTCGCCAGCCGTTGGCTCGCTACGTCCTGGGCCGTGCTGAACCGGAGCGGCTGGTCCAACGCGAGGTCGGTGGCTCGGCGCTCGAAGAGGGCATAGTCCAGAAGCCGCTCCGGAGTGAAGGCCACCATGGTCTCCAGGCCGGACGAGCGAGCCTCCGTCCGCCGCTTCCCCGGCTTGGTCTCGTGCTCCCACACTGCCCACGACTGTTCGCGGGCGACATCCAGGCTCTTCGCCTTGGCGTAAAAGCTGATCCCCAACGGCATGGGGTTGTAGATCGCAGGCTGAAGACCGACCAAGACATCGCCCTCAACGTGAACGCCGAGCATGAGCGTGATGTCGACTCCGGCGACGTCCTGCCCAACGAAGTGCTCCGCCGCGTGCCACGTCGCCTCGCCGCCGTAGCGCATCTGGCCTCGCACCTCGTCCGCCGGCCGGTTGTTGATCGTGTTGTGCGTCATGCGGAAGTGGTAGATCAGCAGGCCGAGCCGGTCCCCCGCCGCCGTCTGGACACCCAGGTAGAGCGGTGCCCGGTTAGCCGGACTAGAGAACAGGACTTGACCGCCGGACCGCTCGACCGCCCCGACGAGGAAGTCGTGGATGTCCTGCCGGTCGGAGACCCGGTAGATGCGGGCAACGTAGGAGCGCCCAGCAAGATCCTCCACGCTCATCTCCTCCCAGGGCGGCACTCGCCTCGGCTTGAGCCTTCCAGGCTCGGGACGGATCGTGTTGCAGGTGTCGCCATGCGGCCACGAAGTGTCACCCCCAGTGGTTAGCGTCACGCCATGGATCTCTCACGGGGCAGCAAGCTCCCTCCGGCTGTCCAGGCACGACTCCGGCTCCTCGACTGGATCGCCGACAACGGCGGGAAGTCGCCGGGCGCCATCGTGGACCTCGCGCCCCTCTTCGAAGGTCACGGCCAGGAGGGCGCCCAAGCCGTCGCAGGGAACCTTGAGGCCCTGGAGGCCGAGGGCCTGCTTCGAGTCCAGAAGACCCTTGGCTGGGCGGGCTGGTCAGCCGACGTACTGCCGCCCGGCCTGGACCTCATCGAGGACGTGGCGGCCCGGCGTGGTAACCGTCTCCGCCGCCGTCAGATATCCCGAGACGCCTTCCTCCGCTGGTTGTACGACCGCACGCTCGATGGAGACGAGTACCCCGACATCGACGACTTCTCATCCAGCGCGCACAACACCTACTACGGCGAGCCCTTCACCGAGCAGGAGATCAGCAGCGCCAGCCAGTGGCTCCGGGACGAGGGCTACCTCCAGGGCGTGACGATCGCCAGCGGCGAGGTCTACAACCCGATGATCACCACGAAGGGACAGAAGGCCGTGGAGTCCGAGCGATCCGTCAACGCCGATGCCCAGCAGCCAGCCCCGTACTCCGTGACCACCGTGAACGTGACGGGCTCCGGCAACAACGTGGCCGCCAACGCCTCCAACGTCTCCCAGACGACAACCGTTCAGATAACGGAGGACAACTCCCGGCAGCTCCTAGGGCTCGCGGAATCGCTCGCACAACTCACCAACGCCGGGCTCCTCGGCCTCAACGAGGACCAGGCCCGCGAGGCGGCTCTCGTGGTCGAGAGTCTTCGCGAGACGGCCGGGCAGGATGAGGCCTCCGGTGGCGATGTCCGGACCCTCCTCGACAAGGTCAAGGAGGTGGCGCTCACGGGGACCGGGACGGCTATCGGCCAGACCCTCGTTGCGGCTGTCGACAAGGTCATCGCGGCCTTGGGCCTCGGGTAGGCGCTCTGACCTGCGCCTGAGCAGGATGAGGGCATGACCAACTACGACGACGGCCTCAGCGAGGAGACCAAGGCGGTCTACCGAGCCGCTCGGCAGGCTCTGGCGAGCGGCGCATCCTGCTCCGACGAGGAGATCGCCGAGGCGACCGGGTACGACATTGGCCTCGTCCGAGACCGCCTCATGTTCTTGGCCTCCGACTACCTCGACACCAAGCCTCGGGACGACGGGAGCATCGACGTACTGAGCTTGAGCACAGACCCTCCCCAGGACATCGCCTAAGCGCTCCGCGACCAGGCCCCGCCGCGCTCGCACATCATGGACGAGACAAACCGGTGCAAATTCATGCCCATGGACAGCGTCGAGGACGCTGAGCCGGGTCGCCGGCCGCTGTTGTGCCCGTTCCACCCGGAGCGGCTGCTGTGCAACAGCCCCGAGTGCGTCTCTGGCCATCGCCAAGCGCACCACCGCGACGATGAGCTGTTCGGGACCACCTGCTTCGTCTGCTCGGTGCCCGTGGCGGGGCTTGAGTTCGCCGGGGTCACCGCCGAGGTGCAGTTGCACCGTCAGCTGCCCTTCTACGACGACCACCGACACGAAAGTCCTTCTGGACCTACTGTGGGGTCCTCGGCGTCCTGCCGGTCGCGTACCTGTGTCCGCGTCACGATCGCGACTGGTCGGCCTGCCGGTGCAGATGACCTGGCCGACTCTGGCGACCGACGACGTCCGGCCCGAGGACGTCCACCGGCTGGTGTGACGCCCGTGCTGTCGTACCCGTCTCCTACGGTGACCCCGTGGTCAAGAAGGAGCAGTCGACGTCGCCCGAGCTGGCAGCCCTGCGCGAGGTCATCGTGGCGGCCAACGCGCTGCCGGTCCTCTTCGTTGGGTCCGGCATGTCCCGGCGCTACATCGGGTCACCCGACTGGGACGGCCTTCTGGAGCAGTTCGCCAGCCTGACCAACCGCGCCATCTCCTTCTACCGCGGTCGCGCCGACGGTGACCGGCCGAAGATCGCCAGCCTCATCGCCGAGAAGTTTTACGACATCTGGTTCAACTCCGATGAGTACGCGGAGTCCAGGGAGTCCTACGAGGCTGAGGTCGAGAAGGAGGCCGACCCCCTGAAGTTCGAGATCGCCAAGTCGATCTCCGGGCTGCCGTACATCGACGACCCCGAGGTCAAGAGGGAACTCGAAGCGCTGTCCCGAGTGCGGGCCCACGCGATCGTCACCACCAACTACGACACCGTCTTCGACGACAACTTCCCGGACCTGGAGGTTTTCGTTGGCCAGCAGGACGTCCTCTTCGCCACCACCCAGACGATCGGTGAGATCTACAAGATCCACGGATCAGTCACCGACCCCAAGTCGATGGTGCTCACCAGCGAGGACTACGCGGAGTACTGGGAGCGCAACCCGTACCTCATCGCGAAGCTGCTGACCATGCTCGTCGAGCACCCGGTGATGTTTCTGGGCTACAGCCTCGGTGACGCCCACATCAACAGGATGCTCAGCAACCTGATCGCCTGCCTCACCCCGGAGCAGATCGACGTCCTCAACGACCGGCTGATATTCGTGCGCCGCCCGGAGCACGGTGAGACCGGCGCCCTGGCACGCAGCTCGATGACCGTCGGGCAGCACACGCTGAGCATCCGAGAGTTCGTCTGCACCGACTACCAGGCCCTCTACGGGACGCTCGGCGAGCTGCCGCAGCAGTTCCCGGTCAAGCTCCTGCGTCAGCTCCGCGAGAGCGTCTATGAGCTGACCTTCTCCGCCGAGCCGTCCGGGCGCGTCCACGTGCTGCCCATGGACGACGACGCGAACCCCGACGAGATCGAGGTCGTCGTCGGGATCGGCACACTGGAACGCCTCGGCGAGCGCGGGTACCGAGCGTTCACTCGGGCCGACCTCTGCCGGGACATGCTGGCGGGAGCGAAGGACCACAACCCCGACCGCCTTCTCCACGACCTCCTGCCCCGGCTATTCCGCTCGGCGAAGTTCGTCCCGATCTACTACCCGCTGCTTGCGACCGGTCGGATCGGCACCGACAACAACGTCACCGACACCGAAGGGTTGCCGGCCAACGCCCGCGCCCTCATCAGCGGCACCACCAAGCTCCGCCCCTACCGGATGCTGGGCCTGGCCGAGCGTCGCGCGCAGACGTTCCGCGAACTGCTCGCCGAGGACCGCATGGTCGCCCTGGACTTCGGACTCGTCTGCAGCTACGAAGTCGAGGACGTCGTCGCCCTGCGCGACTTCCTGACCACCGCGATCGGCGACGCAGAGTCCGTCGAGACGATGGCGGCCAAGCTGAGCTGCAAGTACGACCGGCTGGTGTACGGGCCGGACTTCGAGGGCGACCGGAAGGAGATGTACAAGGCGCTGGGCGTCGACAGCTCCTGGATCGCGAAGTGCCAGCGGCACTAGCCGCGGTCCGCCTCGGGAAGCTCACGCCGATTGGTCGACCGCTCGCTCCGCCGCGATTCGGCTCCCCTGCCGGCTCCTGAGCCACCGAGCACGTCGCTCACCACGGCGGCGCGCTCGAGCACAGCCGGGTCCTCCGACGCTAGGTAAGCCACCGGGTTCGCACCACGGATACAGCGCCTCGTTAGGAACCCAGGCACATTGTGGTGATCGGCCTGGGGTTGCTGTCCGCCCCAGGTCGCCTGTCAACCGCTACGGCGAGCAAGCGGAACCCTGACCTGACTTCCTCACGTGAAGGGACGCGAAGAGTCCTCCAGGCGGCCCAACATCGTGCTTTGTCAGCACTAAGCCCACTGAAGGATGATCAAGATCAAGAGGCACACACGTCTTGCATTTCGGGCAGCCCGTCCGTGGCGGTCTGCTGGCAGGTGACGGGCGTCCACGCCCAGGTGGGGCCTGAAGGTTCGCGAGCGAAGCCTTGGTTGTCGCGCGAGGGGATCTGCGTCATGTCCCCGTCTACGCGATCGTCGCGGGCCCCTGGCCGACTCCCTCCCGCCATCGAACTACTGGAGAAGTGCGGCAGCCCTAATGGAGTCCGCCTTCTTACGGTCCGCGGCCGTGATGACGCTGCACAAGCTGACCGCCGGGGACGGCTACACGTACCTGACGCGGCAGGTGGCAGCGTTCGACGCGACGGAGCGGGGTCACGCCGGGCTGGGCGACTACTACTCCCAGCGCGGAGAGTCCCCAGGGAGGTGGACCGGCAACGGCATCGCCGGGCTCAGCGGCGTGAGCGCCGGTCAGCCCGTCGCCGAAGAGCAGATGAAGTCGCTCTTCGGGGAGGGACGACATCCCGACGCCGATCGGCTGCAGCAGGAGGCCCTGGCCCGGGGACAGACGCCACAGGAAGCGCGGGCGGCAGGGGCCCTGGGGCGGGCCTTCTACGTCTTCGCTCCTCAAGCCGACGGCTTCCGAGCCCGCTGCGCGGATGAATTCGCCGCCTTCAACACTGCCCGCGGACAATCGGCCACAGCCCCGGTCCCGGACGGCGACCGGGCACGGATTCGCAGCAACCTCGCCCGGACCATGTTCGCCGAGGCGTACGGACGCGCGCCGCGCGACGCCCGCGAGCTGTCGGGGTTCCTCGCCCGGGTCTCACGGCCGGCGACGACGGCGGTGGCCGGCTACGACCTCACCTTCTCCCCCGTCAAGTCGGTGTCGGCGTTGTGGGCGCTAGTACCGCGGGAAGTGGCCGAGCAGATCGAGGCCGCTCACGCCGCCGCGGTCGCCGACGCACTGGCGTGGCTGGAGGAGAATGCGTGCTTCACCCGGCTGGGCACCGACGGGGTGCGACAGGTGGAGACCACCGGGTTGATCGCCGCGGTGTTCACCCACCGCGACTCCCGCGCCGGCGACCCTGATCTGCACAGCCACGTGGCGGTGAGCAACAAGGTGCAGACCCTCGATGGGCACTGGCGGGCGCTGGACGGGCGGGTGCTGCACAAGGCCGCCGTCGCCGCCTCCGAGCGCTACGATACCCGGCTGGAGGCACACCTGGTCACCCGTCTGGGGCTCCGGTTCGCCGACCGGCCTGGCCCCACCCCGGGACGGCGGACGGTGCGAGAGATCGCCGGCATGGACGAGGGACTCCTAACGGGGTGGTCGTCGCGGCGTCGGGACATCGACGCCCGCCGCGCGGTACTGGCCGGTGACTTCCAGCGCGACCACGGCCGGCCGCCGACGGCGGTGGAAGCGATCGCACTGGCGCAGCAGGCGACGTTGGAGACCCGCGGCCCCAAGCACGAACCTCGCTCCCTCGCCGAGCAGCGGGCCAACTGGCGCCAGGAGGCCGCCGCCGTCCTCGGCGGCCCCGACCGCATCACCCGGATGCTCGGCCGCGTACTGGGCGCTCAAGCGTCCCCGCGCCCGGGGGTCACCGAGGCCTGGGTCCGGTCGGCCGCGGTCCGGGTGCTGGACACCGTCTCGGAAGCGCGGGCCACCTGGCAGGTCTGGCACGTGCGCGCCGAGGCCGAGCGGGTGGTGCGGGCCGCCGCCCTGGCACCGGACGACGTGGACGCCGCGGTCACCCGGGTCACCGAGGGCGTGCTCTCCCCCGCCCTGTCCGTTCAGCTCGGCGAACCGGATTTGGTGGTCGGCCGGCGGAGCTGCGCCGCTCGGACGGGGCCAGCGTCTACACCGTCGCCGGTGCGCGGCTCTACACCAGCCAGGCGGTGCTGGACGCCGAAGCGCTGCTCCTGGGAGCCGCTGGCCGCAGCGACGGCCGACGTGCCGATCCCGCCACGGTGGAGCTGGCGCTGCTCGAAGCTACCGCCAATGGCGCAGAACTCAATCCCGGCCAAGCGCAGCTGGTGCGCGAGCTCTCGGGCAGCGGCGCCCGGGTGCAGCTGGCCCTCGCCCCGGCCGGCGCGGGCAAGACGACCGCCCTTGCGACCCTGGCCCGCGCCTGGACCGCCGGCGGCGGAACGGTGCTCGGCCTGGCGCCGTCGGCCGTGGCCACCGCCGGGCTGCGCGACTCTCTGAGAGGTCCGTGCGACACGCTGGCCAAGCTCATCTGGTGCCTCGACGCCGGGCAGGCACCCGACTGGATGGCCGGCATCGGGCCGACCACGCTGGTGGTCGTCGATGAGGCCGGCATGGCCGGCACCCGTGAGCTGGCCCGTGCGATCGAGTACGTCCTGGGGCGGGGCGGATCGGTACGGCTGGTCGGTGATCACCAGCAGCTGACCTCGGTCGCCGCCGGCGGCGTGCTCGCCGAGACCGCCGCCACCCACGGCGCGGTCACGCTGACCCAGCTGGTGCGCTTCACCGACCCGGCCGAGGCCGCGGCCACCGTCGCCGTCCGGGACGGCGACACCCTCGGGCTGGGCTTCTACCTCGACTCCGGCCGAGTGCACGTCGGGGACCTGGCCGCCTGCGCCGAGCAGGCCTGGGCCGCCGACTCCGCCCGTGGCATGGACGCACTGCTGCTGGCCGCCACCCGGGACCTGGTCACCCAGCTGAACGAGCGGGCGCGGGCCGACCGGCTGGCAGGCGCCGCATCTCCCACGGGTGCAGAGGTCGAGCTGGCCGACGGCACTTGCGCCGGGGCCGGGGATCCGGTCATCACCCGCGCCAACAACCGGCGGCTGCCTATCACAGGCACCGAGTGGGTGAAGAACGGTGACCCATTCACCGTCCAGGCCGTCCGCGGCGACGGCGCCCTCGACGTGGTCCACACCGGCACCGGACGGCGGATCACCCTGCCGGCGGGCTACGTCGCCGAGCACGTGCAGCTCGGCTACGCGACCACGGTGCACGGCGCCCAGGGCACCACCGCCGACGTCTGTCACACCGTGCTCACCGGCGGCGAGTCGCGACAGCTGCTCTACGTCGCGCTCTCCCGCGGGCGCGCCGCCAACCACCTGTACCTGGCCACCGTCGGCGACGGCGATCCGCACAGCATCGTCACCCCCGCCGCCGTGTCACCGCCCACCGCCACCGACCTGCTGGCCGGCATGCTGGCCCGCGACGGCGCCCAGATCTCCGCAGCCGGCGCGCGCCGGGCGCTGGCCGACCCGGCCGAGCAGCTGCACGCCGCCGCGACGCGGTGCGCCGACGCGCTACGCGTCGCCGCCGACCACCGCCTGGATGCCGCGACTGCAGAGAAACTGGAGAACGCCGCCGAGCGCCTCCACCCGGGGCTGGCCAGCGCGCCAGCGTGGCCGACGCTGCGCGGACACCTGGCGCTATTCGCACTCACCGGTGCCGACCCAGTCGCCGTCCTAAGGACGACGGTCGAAGCGCGGGAACTGGAGACGGCGAACGACCCCGCTGCCGTCCTCGACCACCGGCTGCCCGAGTTCGGCCCCGTCGGCCCGCTGCCGTGGCTGCCCGGCATCCCGGCCGCCCTGGCCGACGATCCGCAGTGGGGTCCCTACCTCGCCGCCCGCGCGGATCACGTCACTACCTGCGCGGCACGAGTCGCCTCCGCCGTCATCGAGATGACCGCGGCCACTGCACCGGTCTGGGCTCAGCGCCTGCTGGACCCGGACCACGAGGCACTGCGGACCGATCTCGCCGTCTGGCGCGCAGCACTCGCCGTTCCAGACAGCGACCGGCGCCCCACCGGACCGCCTCGGCGGCCGGCTCCGGAACGCCGATCCCAGACGCGACTCGACGAGGCGGTGACCGCCGCCGCTCCCGCCCGGGACAGCTCGGTGTGGGCAGCGCTGGCCGACGGCATCGACCCCCGCATCCGACGCGACGAGCACTGGCCGGTCCTCGCCGACCGGCTGGCCGCCGCCGACCGCGCCGGTCTCGATGCCGCCGGCATGCTCGCCGCCGTCGCCGCGCAGCGCCCCCTGCCCGACGACCTGCCCGCCGCGGCCCTGTGGTGGCGGCTGTCGCCCCACGTCGCTCCGGCCACCGTGCCCGCGGCGGGCTCGGCCGGACCGCGCCCGGACTGGTGCGCCACCCTGCTGGGCCGGCTGCCCGTCGAACAGGCCGAACGCGTGCTGGCCGACCCCGCGTGGCCAGCGCTGGTCGCCGCGGTCGCCAACGGCATCCGCACCGGCTGGTCCCCCGCCGACCTGCTCACCGCCGCATTCGCCGGGCTGCCACCCGCGGTGACCGGCGACGTGACCGGACTGGCCGAAGCGCTGGTCTTCCGGGTCGCCGCCCTCACCGACCCAACCCCCGCGCAGCACCCCGAACCGCTGCCACACGATTTGCAGCCACCCGACGACGCCCACCTGCTGCCGCCCGCGCCTGTCCCCAGGACCGCCACCGACCCGGCGCACGTGCCGCCCGGCAACGAGGACGCACCGTTCGACCCCGACTACGACACCCCTCCCCCGGCGTCGCCGCCGCGGTACCTCACGCCGGACCCGTTCACCCTCACCGGCGCGGTCGAGGCCGCCGACGACGCGGACTACCTGCTCGAGCAGCACTTCTGGGCCACCGCCGTGGTCGGCCGCGATCGGCTCATCGAGCTCAACACTCAGGCGGCCGCCTTCTTCACCGATCACTACCCCGACTCCTGGGCGCCGGGCTACCTGCACGACCGGCTGGGGACCGACCTCACCACCGATCCTCGCTTCACCCCCGGCTACGCCCCCGCGGGCTGGACCGCCCTCGTCGACCACCTGCGCGAGCTCGGCGCCACCGAGACCGAACTGGTCGCCGCGGGCCTCGCCCAGCGCGCCCGCACCGGCGCGCTGATCGACCGGTTTCGTGACCGGCTCACCTTTCCCATTTGCGACCACGACGGCGCCGTCGTCGGCTTCATCGCCCGCCGCAACCCCACCGCGCACGACGACGAACGCGCCGGACCCAAGTACCTCAACACTCCAGGCACCGACCTGTACCGCAAGGGCGAGCACCTGTTCGGACTCCACGAGAACCGATCCACGCTCGCCGCTGGAGCCACCCCGGCTCTCGTCGAGGGACCGCTGGACGCCATCGCCCTCACCCTGGCCGGTGCCGGGCAGACCGTCGGCGTTGCCACCCTCGGCACCGCCCTCACCGACCCGCAAGCCGACCTCCTCGGCAACTACATCCGCACCGACGGTCCCGGCATCCTCGTGGCCACCGACCACGACCCCGCCGGGCAGCGCGCCGCCGAGCGCATCTACTGGCAGCTCACCAGCCGTGGCGACGCCCCACGCCGTCTCGCCCTCCCGGAAGGACTCGATCCTGCCGACCTCGTCCATCGCGACGGCGCCACCGGGCTGCGGACGGCGATCGGCTCCTCACGCAGCCTCGCCAACGTCCTGCTCGACGCCCGCGTCAACCCGGCCTTGCGCGAGAGGAGCGACTCGGACATCGATGCAGCACTGCGCGAGGCCGGCGCGATCATTGTCGCCCTGCCACCCAACCGGTGGCTGGCGCACATCGATCGGGTCACTGAGGTACTTGGTGTGCCGCCCGGCACCGTCCACCAGGCCGTGCTCGACGCCGACTCGAATACCTCTGCGCCTCGCAAGAGCACGGCTGGTCCTCAACGGTCGTCCCGTTCTTCTCTCCCAAACGAAGATGCTCCGCGGACCGCCCATATGGGGCGGGTGCTGCGACGAGACCCGCCCGACGTGCATCTCCTCCGGTGAAGGTCTGTCATCCGTGACATCCGCTGGTGCCGACATGAGGGCCGTTCGAGGGACGTTCGCCCGGCGAGTGGTGAACAGCGAGGAACCCGCCTGTCAGGATTCGCGATCTTGGAGGGTGTCATACAGGAACTCGGTCAGGGCGACAGCGGCGTTGAACGCCAGTCGGCCGTGCCGTTCGAGCGCCGGACTGGCGGTGGAACGCCCATGCCCGCGACCAATTTGGTTTCGCAGTTCCGCGAGGCCGAACACGGTCGTGTTCAGTGCGCTGAGAACTTTGTGGGCGGCCTCGCTGCCCTTGGCGCTGTCGGGTACCGACTCTCTGGCTAGGCCAAGTTCTGCGGCGACCTTCTTGTACAACTTGGGGAGATCCTCAGTCCCGTGGGCGATGCCGCGCTTGTCGAGGATGAGCTTGTACATCGATTCGACGAGCTCCTTCGCGCTCGCGATAGCGCCAGCGGGGTCGGATGCGAGGTCGCGCTCGATCGCGTCGAGGTGGTCCATCAGCGCGGAGTGGTCGTCAAGCAGGGTGCGGGTCGGGAGCCGGAGCGCGGTTGCCGGGCTGTGGCTGGCGGTGACCCGCGTGCCGGCGTAGATGGGCTTGCCACTCAGATAGGTCGCGGGCTTCAGCTGGTAGCCGTCCGGGCGCAACTGGCGGTTGAACTCGGCGACGAGCTTCGTAACCTCGTCCTCGTCTGATCGGACGACCGGGTGGACCATCTCGCACAAGAAGGCCACGAACTGCTCGTCGGACCCACCGGCGAGGTTGAACCGGGCGTCGCCGAACACCCAATCGTCGTCCCAGTCGTAGTTGTTGGGGCCTGACCCCGGCTGGTGGACACGCTGAACCCAGGCTGAGCCTGGAGGAAGCGAGATGATCGGCTCGTGGTGCGGAAGGTGTACTCGGAGGAGTTCCGTCGAGACGCAGTGGAGCTCTACCGGACGACGGAGGGCTCGACGGTGGCGTCGATCGCCGCCGATCTCGGGATCATGGACACGACCCTGTCCGGCTGGTTGAAGGCCGCCGGGGTGCCGATCCGGGGCCGCTACTCGCGACCCGACGGCGCTCCACCGTCGGGCGGGGAATCGCCCGATGAGGAGCTGGCCCGGCTCCGCGCCCGGGTCGCCGAGTTTGAGGCGAACGAGCGGAAGCTGGGCGCCGAACGGGACATCCTGCGGGCGGCGGCCAAGTATTTCGCCGGGGAGACGCGCTGGTGACCCGCTTACAGTTCGTCGCCGACCACCGAGACGCCTTCGAGGTGAAGCGGATGTGCCAGTTGGTGGAGATCAACCGGGGATCGTTCTACGCGTGGGAGGCCAGCGCCGACGCCCGCGCGGCCCGCCAGGCCGCCGACGAGGAGCTGGCCGCCCGGATCCAGGCGGTGCACGCCGCCGAGCCGGGGAACCGGGCCTACGGGGCGCCGCGGGTGACCGCCGAACTCAACGACGGCGCCGAACCCGCCGACCGGGTGAACCACAAGCGGGTCGCCCGGGTGATGGCCGAGCACGGGATCACCGGAATCCGGCTCCGGCGCCGGGTCCGCACCACGGTGCCGGAGCTGGCCGACGAGCAGGTCCTTGACCTGCTGGAGCGCGACTTCACCGCCGACGCCCCGAACGTCAAGTACGTCGGGGACATCACGTATCTGCCCTGCGCCGACGGCACCAACCTGTATCTGGCGACAGTGATCGACTGCTTCTCCCGCCGGCTGGTCGGCTGGTCGATCGCCGACCACATGCGCACCGAGCTCGTGGCTGATGCCCTGCTCGCGGCCGCCGCGACCCGCGGCAGCCTGGCCGGGGCGATCTTCCACGGCGACCACGGAGCGCAGTACACGTCCCGGGCCTACGCCGAGCTCTGCTCTCAGCTGGGCGTGACGCGGTCGATGGGCGCGGTCGGCTCCAGCGCGGACAACGCCCTGGCCGAGTCGTTCAACGCGGCCCTCAAGCGCGAGACGCTGGCCGGCGCCGCCGGCTGGGACAGCCCTGCGGAAGCCCGGCGGGCGGTGTTCGCCTGGATCACCCGCTACAACACCCGCCGCCGGCACTCCGCCTGCGGCCAGATCAGCCCGAACGACTACGAGGCCCGCCAGGCCCCGGCTACGCTGCCAACCGCCGCGTAGAACCCCACGCGTGTTCAAGATCAAGGGTCAAGGCCCGCGTACTGGCTGTGGCGATGCTCGACCCGGCCGCGGAACGTCACCTCGGGCAGGAAGGTTCGCGCAGCCCTTCGTACTCCAACGGCTCGGCGCCGGTCGGGCAGGCGAGGTCGAGCGCCGTGACGGCGACCTCAAGCAGGGCGACGTCCGGGGTGGACCATCCGCGCACATGGCTGGGAGCCGTAGCCGCCACGACTTCGTAGACGTCGTCGCCCCGAGCCAGGCCGGACAACACCACAACCCGAGCACGACGATGTAGAACGTCCGGGTCGATGCGCTTCCGCTTCGGCACCGCAACAGTGTCGCCGCCAACGGGTACGCGCCTCGAACAGAGCCACCACACTGCCAAGTCGTCATGATCGCGTTCGCGGACGTCCGCCCCTGCGAGTCCTGGACATCGACGCTCTGGGTGAGGGCCGGTTCCGCGGTTCGATGACCCGGCCCGCTTGCCGGCTGTTGGGGGCCAGGTGCTCGCCCAGTGCGCCGTGGCCGCGACCCGAACCGTCGCCGACGACAACGCCCTGCACTCGTGCACGCCAATTCAAGACCGGGGTCGCCCGGGAA
The DNA here is from genome assembly GCF_054050795.1 of Blastococcus sp. SYSU DS1024. NCBI lineage: Bacteria > Bacillati > Actinomycetota > Actinomycetes > Geodermatophilales > Geodermatophilaceae > Blastococcus > Blastococcus sp. SYSU DS1024. Next base: position 37,503 of record NZ_JBJHAA010000019.1, on the reverse strand, counting down.
GCCGGTGACGTTCAGGGTCGACCGCGTCGAAACAGGGCGATCCCGCAACGCCTGCCGGGTGGAGGACGGCATCGCCCACCAGGCCCGTCCCCGTCCGGCCCCGGGCCGGAGGGCCTGACTCCGCGGTTCGCCTTCGCGGGTCCGACCGGCCACGACGGACCGGACGCCGCTGGTCCGGTGGAACTGCGGCACGGTCTCCCGTCGGCCGACCACCTGCACGGCGACGGCCCACGCACCTGGCTCCGCGAGCCGGCGCCACTTCCCCGACGACCCCGCACTCGACGTCGCTCTGCTGGTCCACGTGTCGGACCTCAGCACCGTCCGCGGCGCGATTTTCGTCCACGGCCTCCGGCATTCGGACGCCATGACGGCGACGTCGACCAAGCCGTGTGTATCCAACGCCCGGCGCGACTCGATGACTGGGTGCGGTACCAGAACTGCATCCCCTCGGCCTCACACGGCTGCGCCGTGGGCACCGGCCAGTTCTTCGCTGCCGACGGGACGCTGCTCGCGCTCGTCGGACAGGAGATGATCTTCCGCCCTCGGACCGCGAGCAGCTGAGGCATCGTCGTGTCAGCTCCTGCGGCTGCTGATCATGCGGGGATCCAACCGGTCGCGTAGCCAGTCACCGAGGATCGCAACCACGAGCAGCGTGATCGCGATGGCCAGACCGGGCGCCAAGATCTGGATGTCCAGTCCCGTGCTGACCCGGGACGCTTCCCGCAGCATGCCACCCCAGCTCGGCTGCGGCGGCGGGATTCCCAGCCCGAGGAAGCTCAGGGACGCCTCCACCAGCAGGGCGACACCGAGCATGTGGGCCGTCATCACGATGATGGGCTGGCTGGCGTTCGGAATGATGTGCCGCAGGAGAAGCCACGGCGTCCGGGCGCCGAAGGTGCGTGACGCGTCGACGTACAGCCGACCACGGATCTGCATCACCTGCGCTCTCATCAACCGCCCGAATGAGGGCGCCAGGACGATGCCGACCGCGACCATGGCGTTCACGATCCCGGTACCGAGCGTCGCGGTGATTGCGATCGCCAGCACCACCGTGGGGAACGCCAGCAGCGTGTCGAGGATCCGCATCATGACGGAGTCGACCCAGCCGCCGAGGAATCCCGACACCAGTCCCGCGGGTATGCCGATCAGCAGGGCGATGCTGATGGCGATCACTGCCGCCATGATGGACGCCTGGGTCCCGTGGATGAGACGGGTCAGCACGTCGCGACCGAGGTCGTCGGTGCCCAGCCAGTGGCTTTCCGAGATCCCCTGGAGGATCATGGTGTAGTCCTGCTCGTTGTAGCCGTACGGCGCGATGAAGGGGGCCGTGGCGGCCACGACCGCGAGCAGGATCAGGTAGGCGGCGGCCACGGGGCCGCCCGAGACCTTTTCGGCGCGTCGCGGGCGTCTGACCCGCGCCTCGATGAGTGGGGCTTCGTTCATGGTCGCCGATCTCCTGACCTTTCGGGCCGCGTCTGACGTCGACGGCTCACGCCGGCACCTCCTTCATGCGCGGGTCGAGCATCGTGTAGATGACGTCGACGATGAAGTTGGTGATGACGATGAGCAGCACCACGGTGAGGATGACTCCTTGCACCACGGGGAAGTCGCGACTTGTCACACCCTGGACCACCAACGTGCCGAGCCCGGCCACCCCGAAGACCGCCTCGATCACCACCGCTGCTCCCACCGCCCGGTTGATGTCGAGTCCCACGATGGTGACCACGGGGATCGACGCGTTGCGCAAGGCGTGCTGTCCGAGCACCACGCGCTCCTTGAGTCCCATGGCCCGCAGCGTCCGCACGTAGTCGGTGCTCATCGTCTCGAGCATCGCGCTCCGGGTCTGCCGCATGATGGCGGACATGCCCGACAACCCGATGGCCAGCGCTGGAAGGGCGAGGTGCTGCAGCGCCAGCAGCGGGTCCTCCGTGACGCTGACGAATCCCGTGGCGGGGAGCCAGCCGAGTCCCAGCGCAAAGATCGCCACGAGCACGATGCCAAGCCAGAAGTTGGGCACGGCCAGACCCAGGGTTGCGATCAACCGGGCGCCGTCGTCGATCCTCGACCGAGCCTTGACCGCAGCCAGGATGCCCATCGGGACGCCGAGTGCCACAGCCACCAGCAGTCCGGCCGCGACCAGCTCCATCGTGCGGGGAAGCGTGCGCAGGATGCTGTCCATCACCGGCTCGCGCGTGAGGATCGACGTGCCGAGGTCCCCCTGCAGAACCCCGCCTGCCCAGTCGAGGTAGCGGACGGGCAACGGCTCGTTGAGGCCGAGCTCCTCACGCAACTCCTCGATGCGTTCGACCGACGCGTCCTCGCCGGCCAGCACGGCCGCGGCGTCGCCGGGCACCAGCGCCATCAGCATGAAGACGGCGATCGAGGCCAGCACCACGGTCGCGAGGACGGCGCCCGTGCGTCGTGCCAGTACTGCGATCATCTGCGACTTTCCTGTCCGAAGAGGGGTGGAGCAGGTCGCCGGGTCGGTCCGGCGGCCGGGTCGGCCGCCGGACCGACGTCGGCTACTGCTCCATCCAGACGTCCTGGTTGAGGATGGGCTTGCCGTACAGGTTGCCCTCGTAGCCGTGGACCTTGGTCGAGTACGCCTGGATCCCCGGGCGGAACGCCACGAAGTAGTGCAGGTGGTACTCACCCTGGGCGAGCGCGGAAGCCGACTGGAACGCCTCCGTGCGAGCCTCGGTGTCCTGGTCCACGATCGTGGCGGCGATTGCCGCGTCCACGTCGTCCGGCGAGTCGTATCCCACGGAGTACGGCGACTCGCCGGCGTACGTCGCATGGAACGTCTGGTACGGATCAGGACGGCCGCTCCAACCGACACAGAACATGTCGTACTCGCCCCGCTCGCGGAACGCCTCCGACGCCTGTGCGTAGTCCTGAACCTGCCCCTCGAGCGTCACGCCGACCTCGGCGAACTGGGCCTGCATGATCTCGACCATCTTCGGCGACTGGCTGCTCGCCGAGATGACTGCGGTCAGCGTCAGGTCGTCCTCGTAGCCGGCATCGGCCAGCAGCTGTCGAGCGGCATCCGGGTCGTAGTCGTAGTCGTGGCCGGTCGGATGGGCCCAGTGGCTCGAGGGGAGCGCGACGGAGGTCGGCTCACCGTAGCCGCGGTTGAGCACCTCGTTCATGGCCTCGCGGTCCGTGGCCAGGTTGAGGGCCTCGCGAACCTTCGGGTCCGTGAGCGGGCCCTCGGCGAGGTTGAACTTGCACTGGTTCACCGCCAGGGTCTGCCCGATGGCGACCTCCACCGAGTCACTCGCCTCGAGCCGGTCGAGGTCGGGGATCTGGACCTCGTTGAGGAAGTCCGACTGTCCGGACAGCAGCGTCGTCGACGACGTTCCGGCGTCCTTGTAGATCCTGAACCGGATGCCGTCGAGATGCGCCGACTCGCCCCAGTAGTCGTCGAAGCGCTCGACCTCCAGGGACTCCGCCGGCACGAGCGACACGAACTTGAACGGGCCGGCGCCGACCGGGTTGTCACTCAGGTCGTCGCCATTCGCCCTGGCAGCCTCCTCGGACACGATCATGCCGGCGCGGTCGCTGAGGATCAGCGGCAGAGCAGTGTCCGGCCGGTTGAGCGTCAGCTTGACCGTCGTGTCGTCCACGGCCTCGACGGTGTCGACGCTGGCGAGGTCACCCGTCACCGAGGAGTTGGGGTTGTTGATGCCGCGGTCGATCGTGTACTTGACCGCCGAGGCGTTGACCGGGGTCCCGTCGTGGAACGTGGCACCCTCTCGAAGCGTGAACACCAGCTCAGTCGGACTTGTGTACTCCCACGACTCCGCCAGCCCCGGCATCGGTTCGAGGGTGTCGTAGTCGAAGTTCACCAGGCGGTCGTACATCGGGTAGAGCAGGTAGTGGTCGAAGCCGCTCGTGCCCAGCTGAGGGTCGTACGAGGTCGGGTTGCTGTTGTGAGCCACCCGCAGCACCCCTCCGTCGACCGGCTCGCCATCGCCACCGGAGGCGGAGCCGGAGCCGGAGCCGGAGCCGGAGCCGCACGCCGTCGCGACCAATGCGACGCCGACGAGCGAGGCCAGGGCAGCCGTCCGGCGACGGCGCCGACCGGAGGCGACTGGCGCCCGTCCGGCAGTGTGAATTGCACTCATCCTCATACTCCTTCTTGTGGGTGGTTGATGGGTCCCCCGGCCGGGACCAGGCGCCCATCACGTGGTTCGAGCTCGCCCCGGGCGATCTCCTCGGAGAAGTGGCAGGCGACGAAGTGTCTTGCCCGCTCCTCCCGATATGGGGGGATCTCCACGGCGCACCGCTCGACCGCGAAAGGGCAGCGGGTGCGGAACCGGCATCCCGACGGAGGGTCCGCCGGGCTAGGGATGTCCCCCTGCAACGGCGCCGGGCGCGGACCGCGCTTGGCCCTGGTCATGGCCCTCGGCTGGGCCGCGATGAGCGCCCGCGTGTAGGGGTGCCGCGGTGCGTCGATCACTGCCTCGACCGGTCCGGACTCGACGACGACCCCGAGGTACATCACCGCCACCTCGTCGGCGATGTGCGCCACGACGCTGAGGTCGTGCGAGATGAACAGGTAGGCCAACCCGCGTTCGCGCCTGAACTGCGCGAAGAGGTTGAGGATGTCGGCCTGGATCGACACGTCGAGCGCTGAGACCACCTCGTCGCAGACGATCAGGTCGGGATCCAGCACGAGGGCGCGGCCGATGTTGACCCGCTGCTTCTGACCGCCGGACAGCTCGTGCGGCCGACGGTCGCGGTGCTCGGGACCGAGGCCGACGAGCTCGAGCACCTCGTCGACCCGGCGGTCGTGCGCCGGCTGCTTCCTGCCGTCCCGGATCCGCAGGGGCTCGCGGATGCTCGCCGCCACGGTCATGGTCGGGTCGAGCGCCTCACTGGGGTCCTGGAAGACCACCTGGATCTTGGTTCGGGCGGCCCGCTGCTGACGTCGCGGTTGCGACCAGACGTTCTGGCCTTCGAGGAGGACACGGCCGGAGTGGGGCTTGACGAGCCCCAGCACGGCACGTCCGAGCGTCGTCTTTCCGGAGCCGGACTCGCCGATCAGACCCACGGTGCGACCGCGGTCGATCCTGAGGTCGACCCCGTCCACCGCACGGACCGCTGCCTGTCCCCATCGGCCACCGAACTGGACCTTCAGTCCCTCGGTTGTCAGGAGTGGCTCCGCGAAGTTCTCGCCGATCGCTTCCCCGGTCACTGGTGCACCACCCTCTTCTGGCCTTCCGGGCCCGCTTCGACTCCCGAGAACGCGCCGATTGGCTCTCGATCAAGCGGCTGGCCGCTCATCGGGCCACCGCCTTGTCGGCACCCTGGACGGGAGACGGGTCGTCGATCCCGGGGAGCTCGAGCTCGTCGGCGCGTTCGCACCGCGCGAGGTGCGCCGCACCGTCGAACGACACTCGCGTCAGGACCTGAGCACGCTCGACGCATGACGCGCGCACGTGCGAACAGCGGGGGCTGAACCGGCACCCGCGCGGCATCTCGCCAGGACGCGGCACCCGGCCCGGGATGGAGTAGAGCTCCTGGCCTCGCGTCTCGATACGCGGCACGGCCCACATCAGACCGGACGTGTACGGGTGTGCCGGACGCTCGAGGAGGTTGTCGGTGGAACGGGACTCGACCACCTGGCCGGCATACATGACGTCGACCCAGCTGCAGACCTCCGACACCACCCCGATGTCGTGGCTGATCAGGACGATCGCGGTCGAGGTGTCGTCACTCAGCTGCTGGAGCAGGTCGAGTATCTGCGCCTGGATGGTGATGTCGAGTGCCGTGGTCGGCTCGTCGGCGATCAGCAGTCGGGGCCGGCAGATGAGCGCCATGGCGATCATGGCCCGCTGCCGCATGCCACCGGAGAGCTGGTGCGGATACTCCCCGAAACGTCGTCGCGGGTCGGGGATGCCGACGGCATCCAGCATGGCGATGGTCTCTTCCTTGGCCTCTTCGCGACTGGCCTCGAAGTGCTCTCGATACACCTGGCTGATCTGGTAGCCGATCGTGAAGACCGCGTCCAGCGACGTCATGGGCTCCTGGAAGATCATGCTGATCTGCTTGCCGCGGACCGGCCTCAGGTCGTGCGGCGCCAGCTTCAGCAGATCGACGCCGTCGAAGAGGATCTGACCCTCGACCCGCGCGTGCTTCGGCAGCAGGCCGAGGACAGCGAGTGCCGTCATGGACTTCCCGCTTCCGCTCTCCCCGATGATGCCCGAGGTCGTGCGGGCCGCGAATCGCATGTTGACCTTGTCCAGGATCTGGTTCTCGGTCCCGTGCGGGCCGGGCAGGTGGACGGTCAGGTCGCGGATGTCCAGCAGCGACGACGCCGCGTCCATCGGCTGATCGGTGTCGGTCATGGTTCACACTTCCAAGGGGTGCTGGGTGGTCACACCGCTGTCATACAGCTGTCGGATCACGTCATCGGGCAAGCACAGCAGCTCGCGGAGCACCTCATCGGTGTGTTGCCCGAACGTGGGCGAGCAGGACGTGGGCTGCAGCCGTTCTCCATCGAGCACCAGAGCCAGGCCCGGGTAGTCGTGCTCACCGGCCTCGGGGTGCCGCAGGCGCGCGAACCATCGCGTGGCACGAAGCTGCTCGTCGGCGTGGAGGTCGGCACCGGTGTGGACGGGGGCCGACGGGACGCCCGCACCCTGAAGGCGGGTGGCCAAGGTCGCGCGCTGGTGCGTCCGCGTGAACTCGTGCAGCCGGGTCTCCAACTGCTCGCGATTCTCGATGCGCCGGCTCGCCGTGGCGAACGCGGGGTCGTTTGCCAGTTCCTCGGAGTCCAGGACCCGGCACAGCTGGTGCCACTGCTCGTCGGTCTCCACCCCGATGGCGATCCAGGAGTCCTCGCCCCGGGCACGGAAGGCACCGTGCGGTGACGCGAAGGGAACGGCGTTGCCGACGAGCCGTTGCGATGTCTCGTTCTCGATGGAGTCGAGGATGTGCTCGCCGATCCAGTGCATGGCCGCCTCACGCTGCGCCACCTCGACGTGCTGGCCGCCACGGTGCCGATCACGATGCAGCAGCGCGGTGAGCACGGCAGCCGCCCCGTGCAGAGCCCCAACCGGGTCCAGGTAGGCGGTGCCCGACCCGAGAGGGGCGCCGCCCGGGTACCCGATGAGTCCGGCGATGCCGGCCATGGCCTCCATCGTCGGTCCGAGGCCACGCTGGTCGGCCAAGGGCCCGGTGCTGCCGAGGGCCGGCATCTCGACGACGACGATGTTCGGGTTGACCTTGCGCAACGTCTCGTAGCCGAGCCCCGCTCGGTCGAGCGCACCCGGGCTCCAGTTCGCCACGACGACATCGCACTCACGCGCGATGTCCTGAGCGATCTGCAGGCCCTGCGGCTGCTTGATGTCCAAGACGACGGATCGCTTGCCGTGATTCTGCGTGTTGAACCACGCATGACGGTTGTACGGATGGGCGCCACCGTCGAGGTCGGGGTAGTTGCGGACGGTCGGGGAGTCCTTGAGTTCACCGCGCCAGCCGTCAACGCGATTCGGCCCCTCGAGCTTGATGACGTCGGCGCCGAGCAGAGCCAGGAACCGGGACGCCATCGGACCGGCCCATGCCGTACCGAGATCGAGCACACGCACGCCCTCCAACGGTCGGGAGGACGGACGAGCGCCGATCGGGCGCGGCACGGCCGGCCTGGCTGGCGTGGTCCCGGCTTCACCGCCACCCGCGCTGGGGGCCGGCCGGTCACGGTCGGCGATTGAGCGTGTGCCGGAGAAGACCGGTCCCAGCGCGACCCGGTCGCCGCTCGCCCCGGAGACGGTGCGCCAGAAGTCACGGCTTCTCAGGTGCTTCTCGGTGTAGAGCGCCGCGAGGTCCCGCACAGGCGCCAGCACGAGCTTCGCCCGGTAGGCGGCGTCGGCAACCTCCTCGACCGTCAGGGAACGCGTCTGCTGATCGATCAGTGCCGAGGCGATCGGCCAGTTGCTGACGAGGGCGCCCCACGTACTGAACCGCGGATCGTCCGCGAGCTCCGGCACCTGGAACACCTCGCAGAACTGGGCCCACTGTCCGGGACCCTGACGCACGAAGTAGACGACCCACCCGTCAGAGCACTGCGCTCGGCCCTTCGGCCGCGTGCCCTCGTCCCGGACGGGCACCGTCCCGTTGTAGGCCCACTGCGTCGAGAAGTTCTGCTCCATGGCCGCAGCGGCCTCGTGGATGCTGATGTCGATGCGCCGACACGACTCACCACGATCGATCCGCTGGTGCAGCGCGGCGGTGATCGCGATGTATGCGTCGAGCCCGGCGGCGTAGGAGGCCCGCTCACCGACGCCGTACAACGGCTCGCGATCCTTGAGCCCCGTCATGTACATGGAACCGGACAGCGCCTGGTGGATCAGTTCCGAGCCCTGCCAGTCGGCGTAAGGTCCGGTGGCGGCGAAATCGGTGATCACGACCACGACCGGAGCACCGGTATCGGCGCCGACGGCCTCGGCCAGCTCCGGCCGAGAGACGACCATGACGTCGGCCGTCGCCGCCAGGCGCACGAGCTCGGCGTCGATCGATGACCCGTCGGGCACGAGGCTGGAGGCTTTGCCACCGTTGAGGTGCTCGAAGAGCAGGGAATGCATCTCACCGTCGTCACCACGGACGAACGGGCCGCGCTGGCGCAGTGGGGACCCCCCCGCCGGTTCGACGAGCACGACATCCGCCCCGTAGTCCGCGAGGAGACGGGTGGCGAACTGACCGGCGACGGTGTCAGAGCAGTCGACGACGCGTACGCCAGCCAAGGTGGCCTCAGGCATGGTGGGTTCCGATCGTGATGGCGGCACGACCCGCGGCTACGGCCTCGGGTGGCTCACCGTCGCTGGTCGCTGCGGGCCGCAGGAACTTGTCGATCATCGACCCGACCTTTCCGACTGCCGCCCGGAAGCGGCAGGGGTGGAGCTTCGCGATCCGCGCACGTCGGGATTCCCATCTCGTGAAGATCTGGGGTGATCTGGAGTGATCTGGGACACTACTTCCAGTGCTCATATGAAACCAATATGGAATCCCGCCCGTATTGATACCGTCACATGGAAGAGTGGGGACTCGTGACGGAGCTGGAGGAACTCCGGGTCTTCGTCGTCATAGCGGACGAGCTGCACCTCCCACGGGCCGCCGAGCGACATCACATGACGCAGCAACCGTGAGCAACGTCGATCAAGCGACTCGAGGCCGAGCTCGGCGCAGTGCGCACGGCAAGATCACCATCGGGCTCAGCGGAGCCACGTCGGCCCGCCCGCCGTCACGGACCGCCGTGCCGTTCAGGCACGCGTACCCCGACATCCGAATCGAGCTGGCCCGAGAGCGGCTCAGCGGCGAGCAGGAGGAAGCGCTCCACGACGGCGCGACGGATGCCGCCATCATGATGTTCGCCCTGATCAGCACGCGCGTCGGCGTCAGCATCGTGCCGGCCTCCGCCTGATGCTTCCGCCCTGCCACGTTCGATCTCGCGACATGGCAGCGACCGTTAGGCGACGGTGTGGGCCGGGCTTCTCGGGCACTCCGACGCCATCGCTGGCCGGATCAGCTCACGGCTGCTGCGCGAGCGAGGTGAGGACTACACGCGCCGGCCCTGAGCTGCGCGCCGAGGCCCGGCCAGTACGCGGCAGCACGGAGAGCGCGGCATCCTCACCATGGCCGGACTCGCGGACCTGCGGCGCCGCGCCGTGCGGCTGTCGCGTGAGACTGGGCGCCGGCGAGCACAACAGGACTACCTGGCGGGGCTGCGGGAGGGCCGAGGGAGCGACCCCGCCTTCGCCCAGTGCGCCTTCGAGGCGCTCGGCATCCCCCTGCCGTGCGTCGTGGCCGAGTCCGCCCCCCGGGCGCCGAGCCACTCCCAGCCGTCGAGAAGACCCCGGAGCGGACGGGAGCCGTCTCCTGCTGGTCGCACGGAGCGACGCCGACGTTCGACCTCGGCTCGCTCGAGGGGTCGAAGGAGGAACAGGTGGTGGCACTCATGCGAAGACTCACCGCCGGACGCATCGGCGTCCCGCACTCGGCGTCACCGGTTGCTCGAGACCCTCAGGGCCCTCCTGCAGAACGACTGCTCGCCCACCCGTGCCGCCGAGCAGCTCTACTGCCGCCGAAACACCGTGACCTACCGCATCCGCCAACTCGAGGCGCTGACCGGGTGTAGCACGCACACGCGATCGACTGCTGCTCGAGCTGGCGTTGACGCCCCTGTCGCAGATTCCTTCCTGACACTCGTGACGCCTGGATCAGGCGCTGCCGAGATGGAAGATGGACTCGCTGTCGATCTGCATGACCGGCACGTCGCGTTCATCGACGATGAGCATGTCCTTGCGCAGGTAGGAGCTGCCACGACGCTCCCACACCTTCGTGATCACGTCGCGGGCTGTGAGTGTCGACGTCGTGCTGGGAGCGACCAGAAAACGTGTCTGCACGGAGGTGTGGACACGGGCGCCTGGCCACGCGAACCGCGTCTTGCCGCTGAAGGCCGACGACCGTGCGACGAGCGCCGGGTGGATGACCCGCTCGTAGACCGGATCTGTCTCCTCGATCAGACCGAGGTAGTGCGCAACCTCCTCCTGCGACGTGTCTAGGCGGTAGTCGGGCAGACGTCCTCCGGACTCGACGAAGGCCGCCAGGGCGGCCGGTGTGCCCACCTCGGGCTCCTGGTCGTACTCCGGCATCGACGGATAGCTCGCCAGGTCCGGCTCGAGCTCGTCGCGGCGGCGTCGAGCCGTACCGGTGACGCAGACGTCGTCATCCTCGTTGACGATCGATAGCTCGAGTGCGTCCGACGAGTCCTGCGACGGAGTCCCGCGCATGAGCAGCTTGTCGCCGTCGTAGACCGGGCGGCGGAAGGCGGTCACGATCTGCCCCTGACCGAGCCAGTCGTGCCCCCACTGCTCTATGCCCACCCTGACCAGGTAGGCGTAGAGCGTCACGCCCGGGACGATGCCTCCCCGGAAGCCGTGCTCCCGGGCGGCTTCGGTGTGGATGGGATTGGCGGACTCAGGATTGGTGTTGCGAGCGACGACAGGAATCTCGACCGTCATGATGGCCTCCGAGTAGGCGACGCCGGCCGCAGGCCTGCCGCCGGCCCGCCCAGTCAAGGACCGGCCGCCGCAAGGTGTCAACGGCCACTGTTGTGCCGGCCGCACCAGACGGTGGCCCGTCGGTTGAGCGCACCGCCGGAAGTCATCGCGAACTGGCCTGACCGATCACGAGTTGTACTGCGTGCACGATCCGCCGCGGCCGTCCGGGCGACGCGCCACAGGCGCGAGCGATACTTCGATGAATGCTTGCGCGTCGAATGGTGCGCTGCTTGACTCGCCGCATGATCAGCCGCCAGCTCGTCGCCTACAACAGTGCGACCGCTTCACCCAACAAAATGCATGACGACACCGTGGCCAAGACCTACGGGTTTGCAGGAGGGCTCGTCCCGGGAGTCAGCGTGCACGCATACCTCACATGGGGCCCGGCCCAGACCTGGGGTCTCGACTGGCTTGAGCGGGGCGCGATCACGGCGCGCTACCGGCTGCCCACCTACGACGGGGACACGGTCACGGTCGACTTCGACGAGCAGACCGGTGAGTGCCGAGTTCTCGACCAGTCCGGCGAACTGGTGGCCTCGGCCACGGCGAGCCTGCCCGCGGAGGCACCGCCGGCACCGGACCTCGCGCGGTATCCGGTGGTCCAGGTGCCCGCGAATCCGCTGCCGGCCTCACCGGAGAGCCTGCCCGAGGGCCGCGCGATGGGCGAGTTCACGACCGAGTTCCCCGATGACCTCGCTGCGGACTACCTCGAGAACGTCCGAGAGGTCGTGCCGATCTACGCCGAGAAGCAGATCGCCCACCCGGGCTGGGTGCTCCGCCTGGCCAACCGAGTGCTCGCCACCAACGTCGTGCTGGGTCCGTGGATCCATGCGTCGAGCACGGTGCAGAACTACGGTCTCATCCACCACGGGGCACGGCTCAGCTGCCGTGGCGTCGTCTCGAAGCAGTACGAACGCTCCGGACACAAGTTCGTCGAGCTCGACCTCGTCCTGACCGCCGACGACGAGCTCGTCGCGACCATCACGCACACCGCCATCTACGAGCCCCGGCCGAAGACCGCGAAGGCGTGAGAGCCCCGCCGGGCGGCCTGCGCGCCGACCTGGTGGCGCGCAGCCAGACGATGGCCGCGATGATCAGCGAGGTTCGCAGGCCCGCAATCGCCACGCTGCTGCGGAGCTGACCGAGCTGACCACGTACCGCCGCGCGGCAATCGGGGCGTCGCCCTCCGCCGCGCCCACAGCAGCTATGCCCCCCGACGATCCCACCAGCTACAGCGCGCCCAGGACGGCGGCGTCGCCCTGACGGTCCAGATCGAGCGCGTGAGGCCCTGAGCAACGCGGCGCGATCGCAGAGGTCGACGGCGTGAACGTCTTCCTGCTCGGACCATGGGCCTGTCAGTGTCGCGGAGAGTCCCCGGGGACGTCTGGAGCCTGAGGCTCAAGCGCATACGCCCAAGTCCTGGCTGCGGCGACGGCGGGGTGGCATCGCCGGCAGCCGTACACCTCACGTCGCCCGAGCAGGCGACCACCCTCACACATGAAGGGTCCACCTACGTGTCCCTCGGCGGCGAGGCGACCGTGCTCGTGGACGCCTAGGCTCGTGGACGTCGTGCACCGCGGACTCGCCGAGGATCGCCGCCACCAGGACGACGCCGGGCACGACGACATCGACGCGGCCGCCCCCTAGGAGCCCCGCACGCGCGAGGGCCGGCAGCCGTACGCCGCGGCGACCAGCACCGCGGCCACCAGCAGGAGGTTGGTCGCCAGGCTCGTGGACTCGGCGATGACGCCGTTTGTCAAAGAGGCCACCGGTCGTGCCCCGAGGAACGCTACCAGCCAGAAGGCCATCACCCGGCCGCGCAGCACATCCGGGACGCGGACCTGGAGCCCGGTGGTGAAGCTGGTCATCCCCCAGGAGAAGCCCAGCCCGGCCACCGCGAATGCCGCCAGGGCTGGAGCCCAGTGAGGTGCGACGGCCAGAGCGCAGATGCCCGCGGACATCAAGGACAGGCCGATGGTCCCGGCCCGGGCCAACCCGAGCCAGCGGCGCGCCAACCCGATCGTCAGCACTCCGGCGCCGGCACCGAGACCGAAGGTCGACGCGAACCAGCCGACGAGCTGGGTACCGCCCCCGATGCGTTCAGCGAGCGCCGGCGCCAAGGTGATCGCCGGGTCGGACCCGTATCCGACGGCCGCCACACCGACCAGGAGAGCGACGAGGGCCGGGTCGCGCCGCAGGTAGCGGAAGGCCGCCCGCACCCGTCGATCCGACGCCGCGGCGTCGAACCCCGCTCTCGTGTCACGGATCTTCAACGACGCGACCGTCAGCGCGAAGACAAGGTTGAAGGTTGCCGACAACGCGAACGCCGCCGCCGGACTGGCCAGCGTCGCGGTGAGCACCCCGATCACCGGGCCGCCAGTGCGGCCGACGACCATCGGGATGCTGTCGAGGGCCACGGCGCCGGCCAGCTCGTTGGGACGGACCAAGGCAGGCACGATCGCCTTGAGCGCCGGGCCGCCGATCGTGAACCCGACCCCCACGATGAGCGCCGAGGTCAGGAGGACGCCCATCGTCGGCGTCCCCACGACCGCGTACCACGCGACGAGTCCGCCGGCCCCTGCCGCGCTGACCAGGCGACCAACGACTATCTGCACCTTGCGATTCCCGCGGTCGGCCAGCGCACCACTCAGTGGCGACAGCACCAACTGCGGCGCGAACTGCGCCGTGGTGACGAGACCCACCTGCAGGACCGACCCGGACACCTCGTAGGCCACCACGACGGCCACCACGTTGTGGATCCAGATGCCGCTCATCGAGAGCAGCTTGACGAACAGGAAGGTGCCGAACACAGGGTCGATCAGCAGCCGCCCCGCGGACCGGGGGGCCGGCTCGGATGCGGCGGCCCTCACCCGGCCGGGTGCGGCAGCGCACCGTCCCCCGCGCGCGGTGGGCTGGGCTGCCATGGTCACCTGTCTCAACGGTGGGGCTCGCGGCGACGTCCCGCCGTGATCGCGACCAAAGATTATCTCCGTCGCTGATATGAATTGATACCTTCTACCTTGCCCATCAATTCATGACTCGATATGAATACTCGATGGCCATCGACGTGAAGCACCTCAAGACGTTCATCGTGGTCGCCGAGGAGCTGCACTTCGGCCGAGCAGCGGCTCGGCTGCACATGGCGCAGCCTCCCGTCAGCAACCTGATCAAGCAGCTCGAAACCGAGCTGGGCGTCGAGCTGCTCGAACGAACCACCCGTACCGTTCACCTGACGAACCCTGGCGAGGTGTACCTGGAGCACGCACGCCGGGTGGTCGCCGACCTGAATCGGGGTCGCGACCTGGCACTCGAGGCCCTCGCCGGTGATCGCGGGCGTCTCCGCGTCGGACTCACCGGCGTCACGGCGGTGCGCCTCCTGTCGCGACACGCACGCGAGTTCGCCGTCCGGTATCCGCTGGTCCAGATCGACCTGGCCGGGGAGCGGTTCAGCGGTGTGAACCAGACCGCGCTTCACCATCGCTCCATCGACATCGCGTTCGTCCTCCAGCGGGTCGCCCCAGGAGGGCTGTCATGGCGCAAGATCCACGACGAGCCGCTCGTGGTGGTACTACCGGACGACCACGTGCTCGCCGACCAGGATCAAGTGGAGGCGGCCCAGCTCGCCACGGAGAAGTTCATCGCCTTTCCTCCGGGGCGCGGATCGCACCTGCGGGACATCCTGGTGGACCTGTGCCACGAGGCCGGCTTCCGGCCGAAGATCGTTCGCGAGGCCAGTCCGACGCACATGGTCCTGGCTCTGGTGAGCACCCAGGCCGGCATCACCGTCATGCCGGCATCGGTTCAGCAGATGGAGGTCGAAGGCATCGTCTTCCGACCGATCGCCGGTCAGGAGAACGGCGTGCATTCCATCATGGCGTGGCGGACGGACAACAGCTCTCCGGTGCTCCGGAGGTTCCTGGACGTGTCCGAAGAACTGTTCCCCGCCGTGACCGTGACGACCTAACGCCGGCCGTCCATCACCGGACGCCGGACCCCGGCTCGGCCGCGCCGAGAAGGACAGCCACGTTGCCGAACACGTCCTCGCCGCGCCCCATCGCGGCATGGACGGCGCCGAGCTCGGCGAACGCAACGACCTTGCCGAGGACGGGATCGATCGTCCCGGACCTCACCAGGTCGTTGTACGCGTACGCCTGCTCGTCGTTCGTGCCGTGCGAGCCCTGCAATCGCTTCTGCCGGGTCCAGTGGTAGCGCAGGTCGACCATCGCGTCGTAACCTGTCGTGCCCGCACAGATGACGACCATCCCGCCGGTGCGGCACACGAATATGCTCGTCGGGATCGTGGCGGCCCCCGGGTGCTCGAACACGAGCGCCGGGTCCTCCCGGGAGCCAGCAACGTTCCAGAGCTCCTTGCCGAAGGCTCGCGCCCCGGCGGTCCACTGCTTCTGCCCCGCCGTGTCGTCGACCAACGGCGGGACGCCCCAGTGATCGAACTTGCGGCGGTCGATGTAGCCGGTGGCGCCGTGCTTCATGGCGTACTCGCCGCGTTCGTCGTCCGACACGACCGCCACCGCCCGCCCGCCGGCCGCCGCGACCAGCTGCGACGCCTGGGTGCCCAGACCACCCGACCCGCCCCAGACGAGCACCAAGTCACCGTCGGCGACCGTGTTGCCCTCCCACCCCAGAAGCATGCGGTACGCCGTGGCGCCGACGAGCGTCGGCGCGGCCGCCGCCTCCCAACTCAGGTGTTCCGCCTTGGGCATCACCTGATGTGCCTGGGCTCGTGCGAACTGACCGAAGGCGCCGTAGTTGGTGTCGTATCCCCAGATCTTCGCCGACGGTGCCATCATCGCGTCTCGACCCGCCTGGATCCACGGGTCATCCGCATCCCAGACCCCGGGATGGACGACGACCTCGTCGCCGATCGCGACCTGGGAGACCTGCTCGCCGACAGCGTAGACCACGCCGGACGCGTCCGACCCGCCCACGTGGAAGTCCTCCGTCTCGCCACGACGCTGCCGGGTTGCCACCTGGTCCACCGGGTAGCCGCGCGCCGCCCACACGTTGTTGTAGTTGACTCCCGCGGCCATCACGGCGATCAGCACCTCGTCTGGACCGATCTCCGGGGTCGGCACGACCTCGGCCTGGAAGGCGGTGGCGGGGTCACCGTAGCGATCGGGACGGACGACCTGGGCGTACATCCGATCGGGCACGACCCCCACCGGGGGCAGCGCGCCGATCGGAGCGATCTCCGCACCGGGAGTGACGACGCTGCGACGACTATTCTGCGCGGACATGGCGCCTCCCTGATGATTCGATAGTTGTAGAAGGATCGAACCATCCACCGAAGGCCAGGGCAATTCCCCCGTCAGTCGACCATCGCCCCCAGGTAGTCGCTCAGGGACCGCAGCGCCTGCGGCCGCAGCGTGTAGAAGTAGTTGCGCCCCGACTTGCGGACGTCAACGAAACCCGCCGAGCGCAAGCTCTTGATGTGGTAGGAAACGGTCGACGGCGCGACGCCGATGTCGCGGACCAGCGCCGTGCACGCCAGCTCGTCGGCGTCGGCAATGCGATTGAGGATGTCCAGCCGCACAGGATCGGCGAGTGCCTTCAGGGCCTCGATGCGGTCGTCGGCGCGAGTTGTCGTCATGGGAGCAGCCTCTCAGTCCATGCCGGTGCTTCCGCCATCGTAGCCGCGGCCCAGTAGCCGTCAGCGGGGCCGGAAAGGTCGCTCCTATGACGTGTCAAGCGGCTGAGGGTTGCGTTTCGAGGCTTCGGTAGAGCTCGCGGCGCCTGGCCGCTCAGCACGGCCGGATCGGTGTTGACCAAGGCCGGGGGGATCGGGACTCTTGCGCCAAGGGTGCCCGCGCCCACGATCCGGAGGGAAACCGGAGACGGGCCGGAACAGGCCAGTGGACCGAGCAACTCGACGGACGTCGGACCCAGGTGATCAGGAACTCGGACAGCAGGGACTGGAGAAGATCAGAAACTTCGCCAGGCACTGTCACCAACGGGCCGGGAATGGCGCCTTCTCCAGGTGGGCGTGCGGCGCCGGCCGCCGCCGGCGCACGAGGCTCTACGCAACGAGGAGGGCGAGATGAGCGACGAACAGCGACCTCGGGAGCCGGTCTCCAGCGACCCGCTGCTGCTCACACCTGAGGAGACCGCCACGGTGCTCCGCCTCGGGCGCACGACGGTCTACGCGCTGATGAAGGCCGGCGACCTGCACCCCGTCCACATCGGCCGGAGCTGCCGCCTCTCCCGCAGCGAGCTCGAACGTTACGTTCGCGGCCTGGAAGCTGCCCGCACCGCTCCTCGTGCACTACGCCGCGCCCGGACCACGGACCAGCGCGGACTGTTCGAATTGGTCCGACGTCACCCGATGCCGCGTGAGTCCACAACCGCTCCGCTGGTGTCGGACCGCTCGGCCAGACTGACACTCCAGCCCACGACCCAGGGGTGACCGATGGCGGGACGCGCGTCGAACGGCGAGTCGACGATCTAAAAGGGCGCCGACGGCCGCTGGCACGGCTACGTCTCCGTCGGGTTCACGCTCGACGGCAAGCTCGACCGCCGGCACGTCAGCAGCAAGAGCCGCGACGTCGTGGTCACGAAGGTCCGTGAGCTTGAGCGCAGACGCGACTCCGGGACAATCGTCGAGACGTCCACCCCAACGGTCGCCTGGTGGCTCGAGCACTGGCTGACCACCATCGCCCCGCGCCGGGTGCGACAATGGACGCTGGAGAGCTACGAGTCGGCCGTCCGCAGGCACCTGATCCCCGGCATCGGCCGGCACCGCCTCGACCGGCTGTGTCCGGAGCACCTCGACCAGCTCTACACGGCCCTGCTCGACGACGGCTACCCCCCTGCTTCCGTGCTCCGGCATCACCGCATCCTGTCCCGGGCCCTTACGGTCGCGGTCCAGCGCAGCCATGTTCCCCGCAACGTCGCCGCCCTCGTCGACCCACCCGCCCAGCGCCCCAGCGACATCGCCACCGCCCTCGACCTCGGCGAGGCCCGCGCCGTGCTGCACGCTGCGGCCGGCGTCCGCAACTCCGCCCGCTGGACCGTCGCGCTCGCCCTGGGCCTGCGCCAGTCCCAGGCGCTGGCGCTGGCGCTGGCGTTGCAGTGGAAGGAAATCGACCCGCTGGCCGGCACCCTCACCGTGCGGCGCAGCATCCACCGTGTCCGCGGCGGAGGGCTGGTCTACGAGGAACCCAAGACCCGCCGCAGCCACCGCACCCTGCCACTGCCGCTGCCCCTGCTCGACGCGCTGCGGGAGCACAAGGCCGCCCAGAACGGCGAGCGGATGCTGGCCGGCTCCGAGTGGCACGACGAGGACCTCGTCTTCGCCCAGCCCAACGGCCGCCCGATCGACAAGAAGACCGACTACGACGACTGGACCCGGCTGCTGCAGAAGGCCGGCGTCCGCCACGTCCGGCTGCACGATGGCCGGCACACCGCCGCGACGCTGCTGCTGAGCGAGAACGTGCATCCACGAGTGGTCATGGAGCTGCTCGGCCACAGCCAGATGCGCACGACGATGGACATCTACAGCCACGTCATGCCCGCCCTGGACCGGGAGGCCGCCGACCGGATGGGAAGCGCATCGGCATCACGGGCCGCGGCGTCCGACCCATGCCAGTTGCCGCTCCGCAACGAACGCTCCCTGCTTGAGGCGGCCCTTGAGGATCCCGACACGAGTCCGACCCTCGACGACCTGGAGGCCAGCACCTGACGCCTCGAGCAACCTGCGGTCGATCGACACCGGCCACCGCTTCCAGGTGCGGTGGATTTCCACACCTGGGCGACACCGAGGTGGACGCCCGAGTTACGCACGCTGATCCAGTCGTCAGGATCCGCCGCCAATTCGTCGATGATGTCGCGCTCCGAAGGGCCCGTCGGCATGGCGGCGATGTCTGCGGCTTGCAGCGCCTGGACGGCCGGTGGACCAGCCGGGCAGCCAGCTGTGGGGCCGCTGCGAGAAGCGGCCGTGGGCGGGCAGGCTCCTGCTGCGCCCGGCAGAGTCCGGAAGGACGCACGGTCCGGTCGGGCCCGATGACGGAGGGCTTCCCGAATGGACGTGCAGGAGTCGGGCTCCGCGCTCGGCGACGCTATGTGCCTGGGGCTGACTCAGCGGGAGGCCGAGGTCCGGCACCGGTGGCGAGGGCAACGCCGCCATCAGTGCGTCGTCCCGTGGCTACGCCCACCACGGCAGCGCGAAGCTTCCTCAGCAGGACCGCTCGCCGAGAACCGGGATGAGGCGATTTGCCCGACGCCTGTCGGGACCTCTCCACGAGCCTGCGCCGTGGAGCTGATGCGCTGACGGGGCGAGCCGTCCTGGACGGTAACGACAACAGGGCCCCCACTCCTCCCGGCCAGCGGGGGCACGGGATTGCGCCGCCGATCGCAGCACGCGGGCGGCCGCTGATCGAGTGACTGCGAGGAGCAGCTCCTGCGGCCGGCATTACGCGAAGGCACGCGGAAGGCACGGCGTCCGCTCAGGTTGCCGCTGACCAGCGCAAACACTATTCAAGCGACCTAGCCTTCCAAGCTGGCCATGCCGGTTCGATCCCGGTCACCCGCTCCACGTAAGACCTCAGTCCACGGCGGGCCGTTGGTGAGGAAGTCCTGAGGCCCGGAACCTGGCGCTCCACGATGACCTTGCTCTGACGTCCAGGTCAGGAAGCGGTCACGCCGCTCCCCTGTGTGACGTCGGACCAGGTCTGCTGATCCGCACACCGGGGCCCCTTGTCACGTAGGAACGCCGGGCGGATCCTGCACCCGTGAACCGCTGCGGAGGCCATGTGCGGGTGGGCCGGCGCTGGCGCGCACGTTTCCGTAGTCCCCGCGTGGTGACCGCTACGGGGCTGCTCGGCGCCGTCGTGGTGATGGCCGGGTGCTTGCCTGGTGGCGCCCCTGCAGCGACCCCGGGTGCAGGCTCGGCACAGCCGCCCAGCGAGTCCCCTGCCTCCTCGGTGGCGACGACGTCCCCCACGGTGTCCGAACCAGGGAGCTCCGACCCGACGACGCCCGGGAGCACGACGCAGGCCGAGCCGAGCCCGGTCCCGTTCGAGGAGATCATCCGAGAGGCGACCTCCGGAGTGGTCCGCTTGGAGGTGTCCACGTGCGACACGGGCGGGATCGGTTCCGGCTTCATGCTCGCTCCCACCCTCGTCCTGACGGTCGCGCACGTGGTGGACGACGGGGAGGTCCTGCGAGTGGTGCAGGGGACGACGTCCACCTCGGCACGCATCCTGGGAATCGACCATTCCGCGGATGTGGCACTTCTCGAGACCGCCGCACCCCTGCAGGGCCACTTCTTCACCCTCGCCGCTGAACCGCCGGAGATCACCGACCGCTTGGCCGTGCTCGGGTTCCCGGACGGCGCTCCGCTCACCGTCACGCAGGGAACCGTGAACGGCCTGGACCGCAAGGCAGTGATCGATGGGCTCGCTCGGCACAGCCTCATCGAGCACGACGCCGCCAGCACCAGCGGGAGCAGCGGCGGGCCGGTCCTCAACACCGACGGCGAGGTGATCGGGCTCCACGACGCAGGTCCGACGAATGGCAGGGAGGGCGGCAACTGGGCGGTGTCGGGCCGCCTCGCGCAGGAGCGGGTCGGGTCGTGGATGGAAACACCCCAGGACGTCCCGCTCGTCGAATGCCCAGATGCGAAGGGTCCGGAGGGCGTGACCGTGCCGGAGGCGCAGATCGATGCGGCCACTGCCCGGCATGTGGCATCGACCCTCAACGTCTACTTCCGCGCCATCAACAACGGGGACTTCGCAACCGCCTTCGCGCAGCGAACTCCGCAGGACATGGACTTCGAGCGGTTCCGCGATGCCGTGCGTACGAGCCAGGACTACGGCTTCGCGGTGCACGAGGCACGGCGCGCGGGAGACGAGGTCATCGTCTGGCTCACCTTCACCAGCCAGCAGGAGGCCGGCGCAGGACCTCAGGACCGTCCTGACGAGACCTGCACGGACTGGTCCCTGGACTACAGGTTCCAGCAGGTCAACGGCTTGTGGCTGATCGCGGGTTCGTCGCCTCACGGAGGCGGCCCGGGCAGCACGCCGTGCGGGGTGGACGGCGGAACCCAGCAGTCGACAGGCGCGCCGGCCGAGGACCCCAGCGGGGACTGACGGGACGACCGGGTCGGGTCCGTCCGATCGTGGTCGGCGGTGCCGGAGCCGCGCCCGTTTCACGGTGGCCATGCCGGTTCCGTCCCGCTCAGCGCCGGCCGACCGCAACCCCTCACGCACTCGTGAGGACGACGAGCTCCTGGGTCGCCCGGGTCATCGCGACGTAGCGGTCCACCGCTCCCCCGACGCCCCTCCCGAACCGCTCGGGGTCGACGAGGACGACGAGGTCGAACTCCAGCCCCTTCGCCAGCGACGGGCTCAGCGACCGCACCCGGGGCATCTCCGGGAACGCCGGGTCGCCGATCACGCAGGCGATCCCCTCCGCCTGCGCGCCCAGCCACTCGTCGACGATCCGGCGCAGCGACGACACGGACCCGTGCACGACCGGGACCCCGGTGCTGCGGACCGATGTCGGCACGTTGGCGTCCGGCAGCACGGCGCGGATCACCGGCTCCGCCTCCGCCATCACCTCCGCCGGCGTCCGGTAGTTCACGGTCAGCGACATCCGGCGCACCTCCGCGAGCCCGACCCGACGCAGCCGCTCCCCCCACGACTCCGGGAACCCGCGCCGCGCCTGCGCCCGGTCTCCCACCACGGTGAAGCTCCGGGACGGGCAGCGGCGCAGCAGCATCGACCACTCCGCGTCGGTCAACTCCTGCGCCTCGTCGACCACGACGTGCGCGAACGTGCCGGCCAGCGGGTCGGCGGCCGCCGCCGGCAGCGCGGCCTGGTCGACCAGCGCATCCCGCAGATCACCGTGCCGCAGGCTGGTCATCAGCAGCAGCTCGGAGTCGTCGGCCGCGATCAGCTCGTCGATCACCGCGGACATGCGCTCGCGCTCCGACGCCACGACGGCGGCCTCCCGCCGCGCCCGCCGGGCCGCCCCCGCATCGCCCAGCCGGGTGCGCGCCGCGTCGAGCAGCGGCAGGTCCGCCACCGTCCACGCGCGCGGGTCCGGGCGCTGCAGCCGGCGCACGTCCGCAGCCCCCAGCCACGGGGCGCACCGCCGCAGGTAGGCCGGCACCGACCACAGGTCACCGACGAGGTCCGCCGGGTCGATCAGCGGCCACGCCCGGTCGAACACCGCCCGCAGATCCCGGTCCTCCTCCAGCGCGGCGCGGACCAGGGAGGGGTCGACGTCGGCGTCGTGCGCGTCCACCACGATCTCCAGCAGCGCCGCCCACACCTGCTCGCGCGCCTCGTTGTGCGGGGTGCCGGGCTCGGGCGCCTCGAACGCCTCGGCCCAGTCCTCGGCGGTCAGCCGGACGTCGTCCCACGGCGTCGTCACCGTCGTCCCCCGGGCCGGCGGCTCCTCGTAGAACCGGACGGCGGCCTCGATCGCCGCGACCATCTCCACGGAGGACTTGAGCCGGGCCACCTCCGGGTCGGCCTCGGCCACCGCGCCCGCTCCCTCGGGCACCAGGTCGCGCAGGGTGCACGTGCGCACGCCCTCCTCCCCCAGCCCGGGCAGAATGTCGGCGACGTAAGCCAGGTACGGCTCGTGCGGGCCGACGAACAGCACGCCGCCACCGCGGTGCCCGCGGCGCGGGTCGGCGTAGAGCAGGTAGGCGGCGCGGTGCAGGGCGACGACGGTCTTGCCGGTGCCCGGCCCACCGTCGACGACGAGGGCACCGCGGGAGCCGGCGCGGATGATCGCGTCCTGATCGGCCTGGATGGTGGCGAGCACGTCGCGCATCCGGGCCGACCGGGTGCCGCCCAGGCCGGCGAGGAAGGCGGACTGGTCGTCGAGCGCGGCGTGGCCCACGAGCCCCTCGGGGGTGAAGACCTCGTCCCAGTAGTCGGTGATCCGGCCTCGGGTCCAGCGGTAGCGGCGGCGGCTGGCCAGCCCCATCGGGTCGGCGTGGGTGGCGGCGAAGAACGGCTCCGCCGCCGACGACCGCCAGTCGACGAGCAGCCGGCGACCGGCGCCGTCGGTGAGCCCGAGCCGGCCCACGTACACCGGCTCGCCGCCGTCCGCGGGGACCACGCGCCCCAGGCAGAGATCCAGCCCGAACCGGCGCAGGGTGCGCAGGCGGGCGACGAGCCGGTGCACCTCCAGGTCGCGCTCCAGCGCCGCCTGGCCGGCGCCGCCGGGGGCCGCGCGCTCGGCGGCCAGTCGCTGGGAGAGCTCGGCGATCGATCGTTCGAGGCTCTCGGCGACGGCGGCGAAGTGCCGCTCGTCGGCGGCGATCAGCGCCGGGTCGGCCTTGGCGGCCAGGCGCTCGGGGAGGTCGAAGGCACGGGTGGACACGGTCACGGCAGCGGCTCCGATCCGGGGCCGCCGCCGGGTGCGATCGCGCGCGGTCAGCGGCCTCGGCGGGCGAGTGTGCGGCCCTCCCGGGGTCTTGCCGCAAGCCCCGGGGTGCGCTATACGTTCGAGTGGGACGAGGACTCCGCCTCCGGCGCGGCGCCGTCCGGGGCCGGCACGGTCACCCCGTCGACGAAGCAGTAGCCCCAGCTCTCCCCTGGTTCGGCCGAGGCGACCAGCGGGTGCTCCTCCGCCGTGGCGTGCGCCCGCGCGTGCCGGCCCGGCGAGGAGTCGCAGCACCCGACGTACCCGCAGGTCAGGCAGGTGCGCAGGTGCACCCACTCGGTGCCCTCCCGCAGGCACCCCACGCAGCCGGAAGCCTGCGGAAGCACCGGCCGGGACGCCGCGCCGTGCTCGCAGCCGCTGCTCGCGGGCCACGCGTAGCGGACCACCCGGGCGGTGTCGACGACGGTCCGGCGGCGGTCGGAGTGCCCGTCGGGGTGCCCCAACTCGGCGAGCACCGAGCGCACCAGCGCCCGGGCGGAGAGCCGGTCCCGGTCGAGGATGTGGTCGGCGCCGGCGTCGGCCAGCTCGGCGACGTCGACGGCACCCAGCGGGCGCGCCACGATCGGCGCGGTGGTGGCCGCGCGGGCGGAAGCGACCACCCGCACCGCCTGCTCGGGGTCGTCCTCGGCGACGACGGCGAGGCGGGCGGCGGGCACCCCGGCCACCCGCAATACCTCCCCCTTCGTCGGGTCGCCGCGCACCACGGCGTGCCCGGCCGCCTCCGCCTCCGCGGCCCCGTCGGGGTTGAGCGTCGTCATCACCACGCCCACCCCCCGGTCGCGCAGCGTGGCCGCGAGCTCCAGCGCCGTGGGGCCCCACCCGATGATCGCCACGTGGTCCCGCGGGCCGTCGCCGTCGGGCGCCGCCTGCTCCGTCGCGGCCGGGGCGGCGCCGCGGGAACGGTCCAGCCGCGCCGCCGCCGCGGCCAGCTGCGGGGTGATCAGCATGAGCAGCACCGTGGCGGCGACGGCGACCTGGGCGCCGTCGTCGGCCAGCCCGAGCGGCGCCAGCCCCGCCGCGGTGCCCACGGTGAGCAGGACGAAGGAGAACTCCCCGACCTGCGCCAGCAGCAGCCCGGTCGCGCCCGCGGTGCGCAGCCGGATGCCGACGGCGGTGGCGGCGACGGCGGTGGTCAGCGTCTTCAGCACCAGCACCGCGGCGGCCACCCCCAGCACCAGCGGCAGGTTGGCCAGCATGAATCCCAGGTCGAGCAGCATGCCCACCGAGACGAAGAAGACCGCGCTGAACACGATCTGCAGCGGCAGCACCTCGGCGAGGGCCTGGGTGCTGGCCCGGCTCTCGCTGACCACCAGACCGGCCAGGAAGGCCCCGAGGGACACGCTCACCCCGGCGAGCGCGGTCAGGTAGGCGGTCCCGAAGCAGACGGCGACGATCGCGAGCAGGAACACCTCCGGGGAGCAGGTGCGCGCCACCACGTCCAGCAGCGCCGGCATCACCCGCCGGGCCAGCACCAGCACCGCGACGATGACCCCCACCGCGGTGAGCACCGCCCCCAGCAGCGAGCCGCCGGCGGAGCCGCCGCCGTCCGCGGTCGGGTCGAGCAGCGGCACGACCAGCACCATCGCCACCACCGCGAGGTCCTGGGCGATGAGCACCGCCAGCGCCAGGCGGCCGCGGACGGCGGAGCTCTCCCGCCGCTCCCCCAGCAGCTTGAGCACGATCGCCGTGGACGACAGCGCCAGCAGGAACCCGGTGAACAGCCCGTCGCGCCACCCGCCGCCCAGCGCCAGCGTCAGCCCCAGCCCGGCGCCGGTGGCGAGCACCAGCTGCAGCCCGCCGGCGACGGCGATCCACGTCCACACCCGGGCCAGGCGCTCCAGCGAGAACTCGATCCCGATGGTGAACAGCAGGAGGATGACGCCGATGTCCGCGGCGGCCTCCACCGCCTCGCTGCTGTCCACCACACCCAGCTGGGCCGGGCCGATCAACACGCCGGCCACCAGGAACCCGACGATCGGGACGACGCGGGCGCGGGCCGACAGGTACCCGATCACCGCGGCGGCGACCACCAGCGCCGCCGTGGGACCCAGGTAGCCGGGCACCGAGCCCGCCGCGATGAACTCCTCCGCCTCGGGCGCCATGCCCGACATCATGCGCGCCGCCGCGGCATCTCCCCAGGCCGGCCGGCGGGCGGGAATCCGTGGTCGGTGGCGGCGTTGCACAACGGCGGACAGCACGCAGCCGGCGGAGGGAGTCGCCCGTGACGTCACCTGCCGCGGCGGCGACCGGACTGCGCATGGGCACGGCCCAGGGGCGGTGGGTGCTGCTCGCGACGGTTCTCGGCTCGGGCGTGGCGATGCTGGACGCGACGGTCGTCAACGTGGCCCTGGAGCGGATCGGCGCCGACCTGGGCGCGGACTTCGCCGGGCTGCAGTGGACGGTCAACGCCTACACGCTCACCCTCGCCACGCTGATCCTGCTGGGCGGATCGCTCAGCGACCGGTACGGGCGGCGCCGGATCTTCGTCGTCGGCGTCTGCTGGTTCGCCCTCGCCTCGCTGCTGTGCGGCCTGGCCCCGGACGTCGGCACGCTCGTCGCCGCCCGGGCCCTGCAGGGAGTCGGCGGGGCCCTGCTGACGCCGGGCAGCCTGGCGATCATCTCGGCGTCCTTCGCCGGGCCCGACCGTGCCGCCGCCGTCGGCGCCTGGTCGGGGTTCTCCGGCATCGCCGCCGCGATCGGGCCGTTCGTCGGCGGCTGGCTGGTCGAGTGGAGCTGGCGAGCCGTCTTCCTCGTCAACCTGCCGGTGGGGGCCGTGGTCATCGCCGTCGTCGTGCGGCACGTCCCCGAGTCCCGCGACCCGGCGGCCGCCCCGCGGCTGGACTGGGCCGGGACGGCGCTGGTCGTCACGGGGCTCGGCGCCCTGACCTACGCCCTCACCGCTGCCGGGGACGCGGGGGCGGGCGCGGGCGCCTGGCTGTGGGCCGCGGTCGGGGCCCTCGCCCTGGCGGCGTTCGTCGTGGTCGAGCGCCGGTCGCGGCACCCGCTGGTCCCCCCGGCGCTCTTCGCCGACCGGCAGTTCACGGCCGCCAACGCGGTGACCTTCTTCGTCTACGCCGCGCTCGGTGCGCTGTTCGTGCTGCTCGTCCTGCAGCTGCAGGTGGTCTCCGGTTTCAGCCCGCTGCTGGCCGGCACCGCGCTGCTGCCCGTCACCGTCCTCATGCTGCTGTTCTCCGCCCGCGTCGGGGCGCTGGCCCAGCGGATCGGGCCGCGCGCCCTGCTCACCGGCGGACCGGCCGTGGCGGCGGCCGGAGTCCTGCTGATGCTCCGGATCGGTGAGGACGCCTCCTACCTGCGCGACGTGTTCCCGGCCGTGGCGCTCTTCGGCGCGGGCCTCACGCTGCTGGTGGCCCCGCTGACCGCCACCGTGCTCGCCTCCGCCGCCGACCGCCACGCCGGCGTGGCGTCGGGGGTCAACAACGCGGTGGCCCGCGCCGCCGGCCTGCTCGCGGTGGCGGTCGTCCCGGTCGCGGCCGGGCTCGGCGGCGCCGACTACACCGAGCCCTCGACCTTCGCCGACGGCTTCCGCACCGCGATGCTGATCCTGGCCGGGCTGCTGGCTGTCGGTGCGCTCGTCGCGGCCGCGTACGTCCGGCGACCACTGAGCGCTCCAGGGGCGGTCCGTGGACCGGAGGGGTCCCACCCGCCGGCACCGGCCGGAGGTGCCGCCCCGTCCTGATTTCCGCGGCTCGGCCGCCGCCGAGCATCCGCCCGCACGGCCGCGCGGACGACTCTGTCCCGAACCACCGGCCGGGGTGTAGCCAGGAGTCATGGACGA
The DNA here is from genome assembly GCF_054050795.1 of Blastococcus sp. SYSU DS1024. Taxonomy (NCBI): domain Bacteria; kingdom Bacillati; phylum Actinomycetota; class Actinomycetes; order Geodermatophilales; family Geodermatophilaceae; genus Blastococcus; species Blastococcus sp. SYSU DS1024. The sequence goes on along the minus strand of NZ_JBJHAA010000019.1, from coordinate 10,227 downwards.
CGCAGCCGACCGGCTCGTGCTGGGGCGCGCGGCCGTCGATCGCCGCTCCTGGGAGGAGGCCTGCACCCTCCTGCTCGCCGCGGAGGCGCAGGGCGGGCTCCAGGACGCGGAGGATCTCCAGCGGCTGGCGCTCAGCGCCCAGCTGACCCGCCGCGACCAGGTCGCCGAAGCCGCGTGGGAGCGGGCGTACCAGGCGTTCGCCGACCGCGGCGACGTGCAGCCTGCCGCCCGGTGCGCGTTCTGGCTCGGCCTGGTGCTGATCTCGGCCCGCGGCGCGGAGGCGCGCGGCAGCGGCTGGCTCGCCCGGGCCCACCGGGTGCTCGAGGAGGGCGCGCCACGCGACTGCGCCGAGCGGGGTTACATGCTGCTCCCCGAGGGGCTGCGCGAGCTGGACGACGGGCATCCGGCGGCGGCGCACCGCGCCTTCGCACGGGCCACCTCGATCGGCCGGCGGTTCGGGGACGTCGACCTGGCGACCCTCGGTTGCCTCGGACAGGGCCAGGCGCTGATCCGGGACGGCGAGGCTGCCCGCGGGCTGACACAGCTCGACGAGGCGATGGTGGCCGTCCAGGCCGGACGCGTCTCGCCGGTCGCAGCCGGGCTCGTCTACTGCGCCGTGATCCTGGCCTGCCAGCAGCTCCTCGACCTGCGGCGGGCCCAGCAGTGGACGGCCGCGCTGAACGGGTGGTGCGAGGCGCAGGGAGGTCTCGTCCCCTTCCGGGGGCAGTGCCTCCTGCACCGGTCCGAGCTGGCCCAGTGGCGGGGCGACTGGGGCGAGGCCGTCGTGGAGGCCGACCGGGCCTGCCGCTGGCTGTCGGACCCACCGGACCCCGCGGCCGGGATGGCGCACTACCAGCGCGCCGAACTGCACCGGTTGCGCGGCGACCACGCCGCCGCCGAGGCCGACTTCCTGCAGGCGGTCGCCCTGGGCTCCGACCCGCACCCGGGGCTGGCGCTGCTGCGGCTGGCCCAGGGACGCACGCGGACGGCGGTGGCCGCCATCCGCTGTGCCGTCGACCGGGCGCCTCCCGGCCCTCGGGGCGTCGCCGAGGAGGTGCGCGCCGCGGCCGCGGGCGGAGCTGCTGGCTGCCGCCGTCGAGATCATGCTGGCGGCGGGGGACGTCGAGGCGGCGCGGACCGCCTGCGTCGAGCTGGACGGCATCGCGGACGCCGTCGGCACGAGCGTCCTCCTGGCGACCGCCGCGCGCGCCCGGGGAGCGGTGTCGCTCGCCGAGGGCGGGTACCGGCCGGCGCTGGACGACCTGTCGGACGCCCTGTCGACCTGGACGGTGCTCCCCGCCCCCTACGAGGCCGCCCGGACCCGCATCCTGATCGCCCGGGCCCTGCGGGCGCTCGGTGACGAGGACACGGCCGCCGTGGAGGTGGCCGCGGCGCTGCGCGTCTTCGCGGCGGTCGGCGCCACGCCCGACCTCGGGCGCCCGGAACCCGCTCCGCCGGACGCGGCGGCAGGGCTGACACCCCGCGAGCTCGACGTGATCCGCCTCGTGGCAGCGGGGCGCACCAACCGGGAGATCGCCGAGCAGCTGGTCATCAGCGACAAGACCGTGGCACGGCACCTGCACAACGTCTTCACCAAGCTGGCGCTCCCCAACCGGTCCGCGGCGACGGCGTACGCGTACGAGCACGACCTGGTGTAGGCGCCTGCACCGAACGGTGCAGGCGCCCCCCGCCCAGTTGCACCATCTGGTCGATGCCGGGCCGGTCCCGCCGTTCCTAGCGTGAGCAGACGCCACCGCAGCTGCCGCTAGGAGGAGTCCGTGACCCACCTCGGAGAACACGCCGTCGTGCTCGGTGCCGGCATGGCCGGGCTGGTGCACGCAGTGCCGCTGGCCCGGCGCTTCGACCACGTCACGCTGGTCGACCGGGACGTGCTGCCCGAAGGTCCCGCGGACCGCCGCGGGGTCCCCCAGGGGCAGCACATCCACCTGCTCGTCCCGGGCGGGCTGACCCGGCTGGAGCAACTGCTGCCCGGGATCGTCGACGACCTCACCGCCGGCGGAGCGCACGTCATCCCGGCGCCGGAGTGGCGGTTCCACATGGGCGGCGGCCGCCTGGACCTCACCGGGTCGGAGCTCCAGATCACCGGAGCGACCCGGCCGCTGATCGCGGGCGTTGTCCGCGACCGGGTCCGGGCGCTCGACGGGGTCGAGGTGCTCGACGGCTGGGCCGCCCGCGGCCTGCGGACGACCGCGGACCGGACCCGCGCCACGGGGGTGCGGCTGCGGTCGGAGGCGGATTCCGGGGAGGAGCGGACGCTGGACGCCGACCTGGTGGTCGACACCACGGGCCGCGGCTCGCGGTCGCCGCACTGGCTCGCCGAGCTGGGCTACGAGGCCCCCGCCGAGGAGCGGCTGAAGGTCGACGTGCACTACACCACGCGACTGTTCCGCCGGGATCCCGCTGCCCTGGGCGGCGGCCGCAACGTGCTGATCGACGTCCCCCCGGGCGGTCGCAGGGGCGCGGCCGCGCTCGCCGTCGAGGAGGGCCGGTGGCTGGTCACCCTCATCGGGATGCTCGGCGAACGTCCCCCGGCGGACCTGGCCGGCTTCACCGACTACGCGGCCAGCCTGTGGAACTCCGACCTGCACGGCGTCGTCGCCGGCGCCGAGCCGGTGGGGGACGCCGTGCGCACCGCCTTCCCCGCCTTCTCCCGGCGGCGGTACGACCGGCTGCGCCACCTGCCCGAGCGCTACCTCGTCGCCGGCGACGCGGTCTGCTCCTTCGACCCCCGCTTCGGACAGGGCATGACCGTGGCGATCATCGAGGCCCTGGAACTGGCGCGCGTCCTGGACGGGCACGGCCTGGACCACGTCGGCCTCCGGACGCTGTCGGCCGCACGGTGGGCGGTTCAGGACGCGTGGGACCTCGCCACCGGCTCCGACCTGGCGCACCCGGACGTCGACGGACCACGGCCGGTGTCCTGGCGGCTCACCACCGCCTACCTGCAGCGTCTGCTCCCGGCGGCTCATCACGACCCGCAGGTGGCCGAGGCGTTCATCCGGGTCGTCGGGATGCTCTCCCGACCGCAGGCGCTCACGCACCCGCGGCTGCTCGGGCGGGTCCTGCTCGACTCCCGGCGCACCCGGCGGGGAACTGACCGGCGGCGCCGGCGCAGGATGCCCGCTTCGGTCGATGCCTGACGTCCGCTCCGGACAGTGGTGCTGCCGGCGCCTGACCGTCTCGGCGGCGGCCAACCCGTTGCCGGGAGGGCCGTGACCGGTAGTTCACGCGGCCTCCCCCGCAGCGCGCCCCGGAGGGTCAGCGCGGCCGGCGCGCGGCCTGCCGCACCGCCCAGCCGCCGGCCGCGTCGGCGGCCCGGCGCCACAGCGGTGCCCGCTGCTGCTCCAGGCGTTCCAGCCGGGACTCCAACTCGACGACGCGGGTCGCGTCCGGGCCGACGACCCGGGGCCGCGCGGCCAGCGTGGTCAGCCCCTCGACCAGCCCGGTGACCAGCTGGTTCACGTCCTCCGGCGCCAGCCGGGCCGTTCCGACGCAGGTCTCGCCGCGCCAGAGGCTCAGGTTGACCAGGCCGTTCTCGGTGTGCGTCGAGACCCGGACCGCTCGGCCCTCACCGCGCGCGTCCCACGCCCATCGCCCGTTCACGGGCGGTACCGCCGTCATCGCCCCAGGGTCGGCGCTGGTCGGGGCCGGGTCAAGCGGATGCGGAACGCGTCGGCGCCGGTGCGGCGGCGCCGCCGGCTACAGCTGCCTCGGCAACCCGAGCGCGGCGAACAGCTCGCAGTCGAGGTTCAGGAAGCTGGAGATGTGGGCGATCCGGCCGTCCTCGATCTCCAGCACGTGCAGGCCCCAGGGCAGGTGACCACCACCCTCGGCCGGTCGGTACTGGGCGAAGGCCGGCGTCCCGTTGGCCGAGGTCTGGATCAGCCGGGACCCTCGGCACGCGCTGGCCGGCTCGGTCACCATCCACGCACCGATGTCGTCGCGGCCTCGCAACCACATCTCGAACGGCGGCATGTGCTGGGTGGCGTCCTCGTGCAGCAGCTGCACGAACGCGTCGATGTCGTAGCGCTCGAAGGCGTCGAGGTAGCGGGCCAGCAGCGCGCGGTCCTCGTCGTCGAGGGTGCGGGGCGCCGGGCGGCCGCCCACGTCGGCGAGCGTCGCCCGGGCGCGCTGCAGCGCACTGTTCACCGAGGCCACGGTGGTGTCGAGCAGCTCGGCCACCTCGTCGGCCTTCCAGCGCAGCACCTCGCGCAGGATCAGGACCGCCCGCTGCTTGGGCGGCAGGTGCTGCAGGGCGGCGACGAAGGCCAGCCGCACCGACTCGCGGGCCACCGCCTGCTCGGCCGGGTCGCCGTCCTCCGGCAGGACCTGGCGGTCGAGCACCGGCTCGATCCACGTCGACGCCGGCTTGCGCCCGGCCAGCGACGCCGGGACCGGCGGGGAGGGCGACCCCGCCAGGTCCATCGGCAGGGCGCGCCGTGACCGGCCGTTGAGCGCGTCCAGGCAGACGTTCGTCGCGATCCGGTACAGCCACGAGCGGACCGCCGAGCGGCCCTCGAAGTCCCCGAGCCCGCGCCACGCGCGGACCAGCGTCTCCTGCACCGCGTCCTCGGCGTCGAACACCGAGCCGAGCATGCGATAGCAGTAACCGGTGAGCTCACGGCGGTGCTCGAGCAGCCTGGGGTCGAGCTGGTCGGCGGGGCCGATGACGGCACTGGTCACAGGAGTTCACTCCTCGCGGGTCGATGTGTGCGTCAGCACACCACAGGCCCCCGACAGAACGGGAGCCCCGGCGCGACGAGCGCTCCGGGGCTCCCGCCCGCTCCCACCCGGGTCGGGCGGGTCGGTGTCAGGGCGTCACGGGATCAGCGGCTCACCGTCGCGGACGAGCTGCCAGTTCTCGACGAAGAACTCCGCCGGGTCGATCACGCCCTCCTGCTGGGCCCGCTCGATGAGCAGCTGCCGGATCTCCAGCTGCTCGTTGTAGACCACCGGCGCGGTGCTGATCGCCGGGAACCCACCGCCCCCGCTGCGGCGGTAGTTGTTCACCGCCACGACGAACCGGTCACCGTCGGTTACCGGCGTCCCCTCGTAGGAGAGCCCGACGATGCGCGAGCCGGCCGGCCGGGACACGTCGATGCCGTAGTCGACGCCGGAGAGGATGTCGTAGTTGTAGTCCGGGATCCCGTTCGGGAAGCCGTCCACGACCGCGTTGGTGATCGTCTCCGGGTCGACGTCCCCGGTGACCGGCACCTGCTCGAAGTACCGGGCCGAGAACTCCAGGTACTCCTTCAGCTGGGCCCCGGTGAGCTCCACGGCCTCGAGGGTGTTGTCGTAGATGTAGAGCCCGGCGATGTCGCGGACGGTGACGTCACCGGCCGGGAACACGGCCTCCCGGCTGAACGGCGCCGCGATCGACAGCACCGGCAGGTCGGCCCGGTCGGTGCCCTCGAGGGCGGCGGCCACGGTGTCGGTCTGCACGTCCTGGATGAAGTCCAGGATGGCGGTGTCCTCGTACCGGCTGGTACGCGCGGAGAACTCCTCCGCCGAGGTGGCCACCACCTGGTTGACGTACTCCACCGTCTTCCGGTGCGCCTCCGCCGTGGCGGCCAGCACCTCGGGCGACTCCTCGACCCCCGCGGTGCTCAGCGCCTGCGCGGAGGTGCCGACGACGTCCCACTTCCCGCGCTCCTGGTGCAGCTCGATGTCGACCTGCGAGACGGTCGCGCCCCAGCGGTAGGGCTGGGTGAGCAGCACGTCCTCGCCGGTGACCTCGTTCGTCACCACCTGGGAGGGGGCGTTGCGGTGCGTGTGGCCGACCACCATCGCGTCGATGCCGGGCACGGTGCGGGCGATGACGTCCGAGGGGTTCTCGGTGGGCACCTCGGGGCCGTAGGACGACGTCCCCCCGACGCCTGCGTGCGAGAGGACGACGACGACGTCGGCCTTCCGGTCGACGACCGGCACCCACCGCTGCGCCGCCTCGACCATGTCCTGGAACGTGACGCGGCCCTCGACGTTGCCCTTGTCCCAGATGGCCGAACCGGGGGTGGTCAGGCCGATGATGCCGACCTTGACCGGCTTGTGGCCGGGCACGCGCATCTGCTTGATCGTGTACGGCGGCAGGTAGGGCTGGCGCGACGGCTCGTGGAGCACGTTGGCGCCGAGCACGGGGTGGTCGACGTCGTGGACGTAGCGCCGCAGCAGGTCCAGGCCGTAGTTGAACTCGTGGTTGCCCACGACCTGGGCGTCGTAGCCGATCACGTCGAACGCGGCCGCCATCGGGTGCTCGACGCGGGTCCGGGTGACCGGCTCCTGCTTGGCGTAGTAGTAGGTCAGCGGCGTGCCCTGCAGGAAGTCGCCGTTGTCGACCACGAAGACGCTCTCCTCGCCGCGCTCGGCGCGGACCGAGTCGACGACCGTGGCCACCTTCGCCAGCCCGGTCTCGAAGCCGGCCCGCTCCGAGTAGGGCCGGTCGGCGAAGTAGTCCCAGTTCTGCACGCGCCCGTGCAGGTCGGTGGTGGCCAGCATGGTCAGCGTCAGGTCGTCCGCCGTGCCGGGCGCCGCCGCGGCGGGGCTCAGGGGCGCCATGGTCAGCGCCGCCACCGCGGCCGCCACGGACAGCGTGGTCCGCCGTCTCATCCGGTCGTTCCTCTCCATCGGTGGTCCCCGTGACGGTGCGCAGGGGATCCGGGAGAGGACGGTAGGGACCGGCGCTGACGGCCGCGCGAACGGCCCGGGGCCTACTGGTAACTGATCAGCTGCGGATCGGGCTCCACCTGCTCGATCGTCTGCTCCGGCGTGAGCATCGGGATGTCCTCGTCGTAGAAGTTCTTCCAGCCCCACCACAGGCCTTCGGGGGCGTCCCGCCGCAGCACCGCCCACGTGCCCTGCTTGGCGCCCTGCCCGCCCTGGCCGTCGGCGTGCACCATCACGGCCAGCTCGTCGCGGCTGAGGTCCACCCGCTCGCGGCCCGGGATCATGTCGAGCCGGAACTGGTGCAGCACCAGCAGCTTCTGCGGCAGCTGGTTGTCGCGGGTGAGGTCGGCCAGCCAGTGCACCACCCGGTTGACCTCCTCGATGTCCACCGACCCGATCTGCCGCAGGTGCACCTCGTTCGGGCCCAGCCGCCACTCCGGGTCCAGCGCCAGCCCGACGTGCGGCTCCTCCAGCAGCGACCGGTACAGCTCGGCCTGGGTGACGAAGTCGGTGCGCCCGGGCTGGAGGTCGAGGACGACGTACAGCCCGGCCTCGCCGGCCGCGTCCACCCACGGCCGCAGGAACTCCGGATCGGCCTCCGCGGAGTAATCGCCGTCGGCCCCGGCCGAGGCCGACGCGATGGTCGCGATGATCTCGAAGGCCGGCACCACCGTCTCCTCGACCAGCGGCTCGTAGGGCGCCGCGTGTGCTCGCGCCCGCTCGACGGCAGCGTCGACCGGCTGCTCGCCCATGAGCCCCAGGGCGGCGGTGCCGGGGTGCCCGTAGAGGGCCACGAGCAGCTTGCCCGGGAAGAGCGTCTGGCCGCCGCCGGGGAGCTCGACCCCGGTGGCGGCGGTCTCGACCTTCCAGTCCAGACCGTCCTCGGCGGCGAAGCCCGCGCCGAGGGCGACGACCGACTCGGGCTGCGCCTCGCCGAGGGCGCGCACGAGGTCGGCGGACGCCCGGGGGTCGGTCGTCCCCCCGGTCAGCAGCACCCGGGCGCCTGCCGCGCGGGCCGTCGCGATGCCGGCCACCGACCCGGGCTCGCCCGAGGCCAGCACCACGGTCTCCTCGAGCGGTTCGGGGCGGGTGGTCTCGGGGAGCTCCGCGTCGGAGCCCTCCTCTCCGGTCTCCCCGGCGGTCTGCCCCGCCGTCCCGCCGCCGCCCTCCGGCCGCAGCGCGGCGGGCTGTTCGGGGTCCAGGCCCGCCACGGCCGCGGCCTCTCCGTCGGCCGGGACGGGGTCGCCCTCGGCGAGGTCGACGCCGGTCGCCTCGGCGACCGCCTCGGCGTCCGCCTGGACCGTCACCACCTCCGGCTCCGCTCCCTCCGGCAGCGCGACGTCCCCGACGGCCAGCACGGTGCCCGTCCCCAGCCGCTCCAGCTCCCCCGTCACCGGCTCCGGCGCCTCCGCGCCGCCGGTGACCAGCAGCGGGACGCCCAGCGCGACCGCCGCGGACGCACCCAGCAGCAAGCCGGCCGAGTCGTCCTCGTCCGCGAGCACCGCGACGTCGGAGGAGTCGAACAGCGCGCGGCTCGCGCTCACCGCCGTCCCCACCGGATCGGCGTCCGCGACGACCGTCAGCCGTTCGTCGGGTGCCGAGGTGACGGCCTCGGCCACCTGGGCCTCCTCGGCCTCCTCGTCGCCGGACGAGGTGCAGCCGGCCAGCAGGGCCGCGCTGAGTGCGAGCGGAACGGCGCGAGAGCGCACGAGGAGCCTCCGTCGGTCGGGGCGCCGGCGAACGGAGCACGTCGACGCCGGCGTGACGCCATCGACCCTAGCGGGGGATCCGCCCGGGCCACGGCGCCGGACACCCCGGCGGCGGGCGGTGGGCAGCGCGCGCCGAGCCGACCGCGGCACCGCGGTCGGGCTACGCGGGCTCCCCGACGAGGACCAGCACCGCCACGTGCTCGCCGCCCTGGCCCAGCTGCGCGGGCTGGGCCGAACTCGCTGGCGGCCCGTCGGACCCGCCCGGTAGACACATCGGCGTGACCGACCTCGACGCCCGGTTCCGGCCGGTGACCCTCGACGAGTGGCCCGCCTTCAGCCGGGCCATGCACGACGTCTTCGCCGACGAGCCGCCGGCCGACCTCGCCGAACGGCCGTCGTCGGTCGCCGAGCTGGACCGGTCGCTGGCGCTCTGGGAGGGCGACCGCGTCGTCGCCACCGCCGGCATCTACAGCCGGACGCTCGCCGTCCCCGGTGCGCTGGTGCCCTGCGCCGGCATCACCTGGGTGACCGTCGCGGCGACCCACCGCCGGCGCGGCGTGCTCACCGCGATCATGCGCCGCCAGCTCACCGAGCTGCACGAGCAGCAGCGCGAGCCGGTGGCCGCGCTCTGGGCGGCCGAGTACCCCATCTACGGCCGGTTCGGCTACGCGCCGGCGACGGTGGAGGCGCGGTTCTCCGGCCGCACCGAGCGCTTGCGGCTGCGCCCGGACGCCGACCTCGGCACCGGCCGGGTGGAGCAGGTGCCGGTCGAGCAGTACCGCCCGGCCGCCGTGGACGTGCACCGGGCGGCGCACCGCTGGGTGCCCGGGAACATGGTGCGCGACGACCGCTGGTGGGACCGGCGGCTGCGGGACGACCCGTCCCAGCGGCACGGGGCCACCGAACGCCGCTACCTGCTGCACCGCGAGGCCGACGGCACGGTCACCGGGTACGCCGCCTACCGGGTGAAGGGTGCCTGGAGCGACACCGGCGAGCCCGACGGCACCCTGACCGTCGAGGAGGTGCGGGCGACCAGCACCCCGGCCTACGCCGCGCTGTGGCGGGTGCTGTTGTCGGTCGACCTGGTGCGCACGGTGAAGTACCCGGCGGCCTCGCCGGACGACCCGCTGCGCTGGCTGGTCACCGATGCCCGCGCGCTGCACAGCACGCCGGTCGACGGGCTGTGGGTGCGGCTGGTCGACGTCGACCGGGCTCTGGCGGCCCGCCGCTACCCCGCCCCCATCGACCTCGTGCTGGAGGTGCGGGACGCGTTCTGCCCGTGGAACGAGGGGCGCTGGCGGCTCTCCGGGCACCCGGCCGGTGGCTACTGCGGCCGTACCGACCGCGACCCCGACATCGTGCTCGGCATCGAGGAGCTCTCGGCTGCCTACCTGGGCGGCGTCTCGCTCGCGTCCCTGCAGGGCGCGGGCCGGGTGACCGAGATCAGCCCCGGCGCGGTCACGCTCGCGTCGACGGCGTTCGGCTGGCCCGTCACGCCCTGGTGCCCCGACTCGTTCTGAGCGCGGCCGTCCTCCCCGCCGCGTGCGCCGGGCGGGGAGGACGACGTCCTTCCTCACTGGAGGACCCTCGACGGGCCGGTGACTGACTGAGAAGGTCACTGGCGCACCCCGGGTCCCCACCGGATCACTGCCAGCCTGCCTTGCTGGAGGTCACAGCCAGACTGAGTTCTGCAGGATCCGGTGGCCCGGGACGTGCCGACTGGCGACAGGGCTGAGCGCCTCGAGCGCCGATCAGTGAGCGACCGGCGTGCACGTCCCGAGACCACCGGGTGCTTCCCCGCTGCTGCAACAGCCAGGAGGCACAGATGAACGATCCC